>CAZCEN010000034.1:0-18096 GCA_964497205.1 uncultured Sporomusaceae bacterium | reverse complement strand
TTATCACTCCGATCGCTATCGAAGAAGGTCTGCGTTTCGCTATCCGCGAAGGCGGTCGTACCGTAGGCGCCGGCGTTGTAACCTCTGTTACCGAGTAATTAAGTTTTAACATAATATCTGGTGAGGCGGCTTTGGCCGCCTTTTACCAGGATATTGACCGGCGATGACGTGGAAGGTGGCCCGCACGCGCGGGGAAATTTCCACCGAGAATGTCCGTTCAGAGAAACTGGGCGATAAGGAGGAATAAATAATGGCTAAACAGCAAAAAATCAGAATTCGCCTCAAGGCATATGACCACAAGGCGCTAGACCAAAGTGCGGCCAAAATTGTTGAAACCGCAAAACGTACCGGCGCTATGGTTTCTGGCCCTATTCCGCTTCCTACAGAAAAAAATATCTTCACAATTTTGCGTTCACCCCATGTCAACAAAGACTCCCGCGAACAATTTGAAATGCGGACACACAAACGTCTTATTGACATCCTTGAGCCGACCCCCAAGACCGTAGATGCCTTAATGCGTCTCGACTTGCCGGCTGGTGTGGACATCGAAATCAAGCTGTAGGAGGAGGTGCGATAATGGCTAAAGGAATTTTAGGAAAAAAACTGGGTATGACCCAAATCTTTACGGCTGAGGGTAAAGTTATTCCGGTTACTGTTATTGAAGCCGGCCCGAACGTCGTAGTACAAAACAAGACAGTTGAAAATGATGGCTACAACGCAGTGCAGCTCGGCTTCGGTGCTATTAAAGAAAAGCATGTTAACAAGCCGTTGAAGGGTCACTTTGCAAAGGCCAACGTCAAACCGGTAAAATTTATCCGTGAGCTGCGCCTGCCTGGAGCTTCTGAATATACAGTAGGTCAAGTTCTGAGCGCTGACGTGTTCAGCGAAGGTGAACTTATTGACGTAACCGGAACTGCTAAAGGTAAAGGTTTTGCTGGCGGCATTAAACGCCACAACTTTGCCCGTGGACCTATGGGTCACGGTTCCAAATCCCATCGTGAGCCTGGTACCATTGGTTCCCGGATGAGCGGTGGCGGCGGTAAAGTATTTAAAGGTAAGAAACTTCCTGGACGTATGGGCGGACAAAAAGTCACTGTTCAACGTCTGCAAGTAGTTCGTGTAGATGTACCCCGTAACCTTCTCTTGGTTAAAGGTGCAATCCCCGGACCTAAAGGTAGTTTCGTTATTGTTAGAAATACAGTAAAACCCATTAAGTAATCGCAGCTTGCGGCTTTGCGACAAGACGCAAAGAGTGGGTTGCGAGCATCGAAAGGAGGATGTGCTATATGCCGAAAGTGGCAGTATATGATATGACCGGTAAACAAACCGGTGAAATGGAACTTAATGATAGCGTATTTGGCGTAGAAATAAACGAAGCCTTGGTTCATCAGGCTGTTGTTATGCAACTGGCAAGCCAGCGTCAAGGCACTCACGCAACCAAGACCAGAGCAATGGTACGCGGTGGCGGCAGAAAACCCTGGAAACAAAAAGGTACCGGCCGGGCACGGGCTGGCAGCATTCGCTCTCCGTTGTGGGTTGGTGGCGGTGTTGCGTTTGGACCACATCCGCGCAGCTACAAATTCAGTATGCCTCGTAAAGCACGTCGTTTGGCAATCAAATCAGTGCTTACTGCAAAAGTAAATGAGGGTGGCTTGGTGGTTGTCGAAGACATCAACTTTGCGACTCCTAAAACCAAAGATGTAGTAAAACTCCTTGGTAACTTTGAAGCGCAAGAGGCAAAAGCTCTTATCATCACCGCAGACAACGATGAGAATGTTGAAAAATCATCCCGTAATATTCCTGGCGTAAAAGCTATTGGAACAATCGGGCTTAACGTCTTCGATCTTCTCCATCATGACAAAGTGCTGGTAACCAAAGAGGCAGTCGCCAAGATTGAGGAGGTGCTGGCATAATGGCAAATCCACGCGACGTACTTCTTAGACCATACATCACTGAGAAAACTACAGCGATGATGGCTGAAAATAAATATACTTTTGTTGTGCCTCTTACAGCCAACAAAATTGAAATCCGTCAAGCAGTTGAGCAAATCTTCAAAGTAAAAGTACTTGACGTTAACACCATCCGTGTAATGGGCAAGACTAAGCGCATGGGCCGTAACATTGGCAAGCGTCCGGACTTTAAGAAAGCCATTGTAAAACTGGCTCCCGGCGAGCGCATTGAATTCTTTGAAGGCGTATAACAGAATTTCCTAAAAAGGAGGGGCATACATGCCAGTTAAAAGTTTTAAACCATACGCTCCTGGCAGAAGATTTATGACGGTAGCCGATTTTTCGGATATCACCACAGATCGTCCCGAGCGTTCCCTGACCGAGCGCCTGCAAAAACACGCCGGTCGTAACCAGCAAGGTCGCTTAACCGTACGGCATCAAGGCGGCGGTCACAAGCGTCTGTACCGTGTAATTGACTTCAAACGTACTAAAGACGGTATTCCTGCAAAAGTGGCTACCATTGAATATGATCCTAACCGTTCAGCACGCATTGCTCTTTTAAACTATGCTGATGGCGAGAAACGTTACATTCTTGCTCCTAACGGACTCAAAGTAGGCGACACCATCATGAGCGGCCCTGAAGCCGACATCAAAGTGGGTAACGCACTGCCTCTTAAGAACATTCCGGTAGGTACTCAGCTTCACAACATCGAAATGAAAATCGGTAAAGGCGGTCAAATGGTTCGTTCTGCTGGCGCTTCCGCTCAGCTCATGGCCAAAGAAGGCAGCCATGCCCTCTTAAGACTTCCTTCCGGTGAACTTAGAAAAGTTCATATTAACTGCCGAGCTACCATTGGTCAGGTAGGCAATCTTGAACACGAAAATATTACTATCGGTAAAGCCGGCCGTTCCCGTTGGCTGGGCATTCGTCCTGCTAACCGCGGTGTTGCTATGAACCCGATCGACCATCCGCATGGTGGTGGTGAAGGACGTTCACCTGTTGGCCGCAAACATCCTGTTACTCCTTGGGGCAAATGCGCTATGGGTGCTAAAACTCGTAAGAGCAAAGCTTCTGACAAGCTCATTGTTAAGAGACGGGCTAGCCGCGGTAGCCGATAAACGAACGCAAGCGAACACACGAAAGGAGGCTATTTAGATGTCAAGATCCATTAAAAAAGGACCTTATGTGCATGAGAGCCTGCTCAAGAAAATTGATGCGCTTAATGCTAAAAATGATAAAAAAGTTATCAAAACATGGTCACGCAGCTCCACCATTCTACCGACTTTTGTTGGTCACACACTTGCTGTTCATGATGGCCGCAAGCATGTGCCGGTATATGTTACCGAAGATATGGTTGGCCATAAACTTGGCGAATTTGCGCCGACCCGGACCTACAAAGGCCACGGTGGTTCAGAACGGTCTACTGGGGTAAGATAATACTCTTAGCATAAATCCGGGTAATTCAGCCGGAAGGGGGTTAAAAAATGGAAGCTAAAGCAATTGCCAGACACATTCGCATTGCTCCCCGCAAAATCCGCATTGTTATCGACTTAATTCGCGGCAAGAACGTGGGCGAGGCTTTTGCAATTTTAAAACATACTCCGAAAGTCGGAGCTGAAGTTGTGGAAAAAGTACTAAAATCAGCTGTTGCTAACGCTGAACACAACTATGACCTGAATACCGATGCCCTGTTTGTATCACAGGCGTTTGTTGATCAAGGTCCTACTTTAAAACGCATTCACCCGCGTTCACGCGGACAGGCCTTCAAAATTTTAAAGCGCACCAGCCACGTAACACTGGTTGTTAAAGAAAGATAAGCTAGGACGAAGGAGGGAAATTTAGTGGGTCAAAAAGTTAATCCGCATGGTCTCCGTCTTGGCATTATCAAAACCTGGGACGCCAAATGGTATGCCGATAAAGACTATGCTAAAAATTTGCATGAAGATATCAAAATCCGTGAAATGCTGAAAGAAAAACTTTACACTTCCAATGTGTCGCAAATCATCATTGAGCGTGCGGCTAATCGGGTGAAAGTTACTATCCACACTGCTAAACCTGGTATGGTTATTGGTCGTGGCGGCAGCGGAATTGAAAATATTAAAAAATGGCTGAAAGAGCTAACTGGCAAGAACATTGATGTTAACATTGCCGAGATTAAGCAAGCCGAATTAGATGCAACTTTAGTTGCTGAAAACATTGCTGCCCAACTGGAAAAGCGTATAGCTTTCCGCCGGGCTATGAAACAATCCGTAACTCGTACCATGCGTATGGGTGCAAAAGGTATCAAAGTAATGGTAGGCGGACGTTTAGGCGGCGCTGAAATTGCTCGTAGCGAAAGCTATCGTGAAGGAAGTATTCCTCTTCACACACTGCGTGCCGACATTGATTATGGTACTGCAGAAGCACACACCACCTATGGCCGTATCGGCGTAAAAGTTTGGATTTACAAAGGCGAAGTTTTGCCTGAGGCCAAGAAAACTGTTGTAGCCGCTGCCGCCGTTGAAGGGGGCGAACAATAATGCTTATTCCAAAAAGAGTAAAGCATCGCAAACAATTCCGCGGACGTATGACTGGTAAAGCCACAAAAGGCAATGTTGTATCCCACGGCGAGTTCGGTCTTGTTGCTCTCGAACCGGCTTGGATTACCAACCGTCAAATCGAAGCAGCCCGTATCGCCATGACCCGTTATATCAAACGGGGCGGTAAAGTTTGGATTAAAATATTCCCTGACAAGCCGATTACTGCAAAACCGGCTGAAACCCGTATGGGTAGTGGTAAAGGTTCACCCGAATATTGGGTAGCCGTAGTTAAGCCAGGCCGCGTTATGTTTGAAATGGACGGTGTCGCTGAAGAAGTAGCCCGTGAAGCTATGCGTCTGGCAGCTCATAAACTGCCGATTAAAACCAAGTTCGTTAAGCGGGAGGATACCGCTCATTTGGATATGGACGCACCGGGCGTCAATGCTAAACTGGGTGGTGAAGTAAATGAAGGCTAATGATATCCGCGATTTAAGTGCAGCCGAACTTGACCAAAAACTGAACAAGCTGAAAGAAGAGCTGTTCAACTTACGGTTCCAACATGCTACCGGCCAATTGGATAACCCTATGCGGATTCCTGCCGTCAAAAAAACAATTGCCCGCATCAAAACTGTTCAGCGTCAGCGTGAACTTAAGGCTCAATAATTGGCCAAATGTAGTGAGTATGAAGGGAGGCAGTGTAAGTGACCGTTGAAAGAAACGAGCGCAAGGTCCGTATTGGCAAAGTAGTAAGCGACAAAATGGACAAAACTGTAGTAGTAGCGGTTGAACGCTTAGTACGTCATCCGTTATATCATAAATCTGTTAAACAAACAGTAAAATTCAAAGCTCATGATGAGAACAACGAAAGCCACAATGGCGATACCGTTAAAATTATGGAAACCCGTCCGCTTTCCAAAGAAAAGCGCTGGCGCGTAGTTGAAGTTCTCGAAAGAGCAAAATAGGATAGCGTTAAAACCCAAAGCAAGCTTCTAAAGCTCGACGGCCATAGCTTGGCAGCGAGCCCTATGAGGAAGGAGGATAAGCACTATGATTCAACAACAGACCATCCTGAATGTTGCTGACAATACCGGAGCCAAACAAATTATGTGCATCCGCGTACTGGGTGGCTCATTCCGCCGCTATGCCAACATAGGCGATGTTATCGTTGCATCCGTTAAAGACGCTACACCCGGTGGCGTTGTCAAGAAAGGCGATGTAGTTAAAGCCGTTGTTGTTCGTTCAAGTAAAGGACTGCGCCGTCCGGACGGTTCATACATCCGGTTTGATGAAAACGCTGCAGTTGTTATTAAAGAAGATAAAAGCCCGAGAGGTACACGGATATTTGGACCAGTAGCTAGAGAGCTTAGGGACAAAGATTTCATGAAAATTATCTCACTGGCACCGGAAGTTATCTAGATTAAGGAGGTGTCCTTAAGTGTCAGAAGCCCAGAAATTGCATGTTAAAAAAGGCGACAAAGTTGTCGTGCTGTCAGGCAAGGATAAAGGCAAACAAGGCAAAATTGTTGAAGCTCTGCCGAAAAAAGGCAAAGTTGTTGTAGAAGGCGTAAACAAAGTTAAGCGTCACACCAAGCCTAGCCAAAAGAACCCGCAAGGTGGCATTTTGGTTAAAGAAGCTCCTTTAGCTTCCTCCAAAGTTATGCTGGTGTGCCCCGCATGTGACAAACCTACCCGCATTAAAAAATCACAGTTAGCCAGCGGCACATATGCCCGTGCCTGCAAAAAATGCGGCGAAGTTATTGATAAAGATAAGTAAAACCACTCTTTCCTGAAAGGAGGTTAACTCATGGCTGCAAGATTAAAAGAGAAATATACACAAGAAGTAGCCCAAGCTATGATGCAGAAGTTTGGCTACAAGAACGTCATGGAAATTCCCAAAGTCGAGAAAGTTGTAATCAACATGGGTGTTGGTGAAGCAGTAGGCAACCCCAAAGTTCTCGATGCGGCAGTAAATGATATGACTTTAATCGCCGGTCAAAAGCCGGTTGTAACTAGAGCAAAAAAATCAATCGCAGCATTCAAGATTCGTGAAGGAATGCCGATTGGCGCCAAAGTTACCATGCGTGGAGAGCGGATGTATCAGTTCCTTGATAAACTGTTCAATATCTCCTTGCCCCGGGTGCGTGACTTCCGCGGTGTAAGTCCGAAGGCATTTGATGGTCGCGGTAACTACACCCTTGGTATTAAAGAACAACTGATTTTCCCGGAGATCGAATACGATAAAATTGATAAAATCCGTGGTATGGATATTATCATTGTTACCACTGCAAAGACTGATGAAGAGGCACGCGAACTGTTAAGACTGATGGGCATGCCCTTCAGCGCCTAGTCAAAACTGTCCAGTTACAGAACAGTTTAAAGTTGGATAGTAAGAAAAGGAGGGAATTCGGTGGCCAAGAAGGCTTTAATAGAAAAGTGGAAAAACGAGCCTAAGTTTAAAGTACGTAAGTACAATCGCTGCAAAATCTGCGGACGTCCGCATGGATATATGCGTAAATTTGAAATGTGCCGGATTTGTTTCCGGGAACTGAGCTACAAAGGCGCCATTCCTGGAGTAACAAAGGCCAGCTGGTAGTAGCAGCAACATATAGGAAGGGGGTTTACAACACATGGTAATGACCGATCCGATTGCCGACATGCTTACTCGCATTCGCAACGCAAACTCGGTTTATCACGATAAAGTCGAAATTCCGGCATCGAAAATTAAGCAATCCGTAGTTCAGATCCTGAAAGAAGAAGGTTTCATCAGAGACTACGACATGATTGCCGATGGCAAACAAGGAATGCTTCGTGTAAGCTTAAAATATGGACCGAACCGCGAAAAGGTAATTACTGGCATTAAACGTATTTCTAAGCCTGGTCTTAGAGTATATGCTAAGAAAGAGCAATTACCGCGCGTACTTGGAGGTCTTGGTATTGCGATTATCTCAACATCCCAAGGTATTATGAGCGACAAATCCGCCCGCAAAGCTGGTCTTGGCGGCGAAGTAATCGCATACGTTTGGTAATCTAGTGATACAGGAGGTGCAATATGTCTAGAATTGGTAGGAGTCCCATCACTGTTCCTGCTGGCGTTACCGTAACCATCGGTAATGACAATGTCGTAACAGTTAAAGGCCCTAAAGGCGAACTGACCCGCCAGCTCCACAAAGATATGATTATCGAGATGGAAGGCGATGTCATTAACGTTAAACGGCCTACAGATAATAAAGAACACCGTTCGCTCCATGGATTAACCCGGACCCTTGTTAACAACATGGTAACAGGTGTAACCCAAGGTTTCTCCAAAACTCTGGAGATTGCCGGCGTAGGTTATCGTGCCGCTAAATCCGGTCAAAAAGTCGCATTAACCTTAGGCTTCTCACATCCATTAGAAGTTGAGCCGCCTAACGGTATCACACTTGATGTTCCGCAACCTAACCGGATCGTAATTTCCGGTATTGATAAAGAAGCGGTTGGCGCATTGGCTGCTAAAATTCGCGGCTATCGTGAACCAGAACCGTATAAAGGCAAAGGCATCAAGTATGAAGGCGAAGTTATCCGCCGCAAAGTTGGTAAAGCCGGCGGTAAGGGCAAGAAATAAACTCATAAAAGGTAATTCAAGCGAAAGGAGTGAACACCTTGCTGCGTAAACCAAGCAAAAACATCGCGCGCCAAAAGCGGCAGTTAAGAGCTCGGAAAACTCTGATTGGCACCGTTGAACGCCCGCGTCTGAACGTATTTCGCAGTTTGAAGCATATATATGCTCAAATTATCAACGATAAAACTGGTACTACCTTAGTAGCAGTCAGCACACTGGATAAAGAAGTCAGTGCAAAGCTTTCGTACGGTGGAAATATTGATGCAGCCAAAGTTGTAGGCGAGGCAATCGCTAAACGGGCCCTCGAAAAAGGAATCACTAAAGTAGTATTTGACCGCGCCGGTTACATCTATCACGGCCGCGTGGCTGCTCTAGCAGCTGCTGCACGCGAAGCTGGTCTTGAATTCTAAGAAAAGGAGGGAAATTAATGGCTAGAATTGATCACACCGGTCTTGACCTTAAAGAAAAAGTTGTATTCATTAACCGGGTTGCTAAGGTTGTTAAAGGCGGTAGACGCTTTTCATTCAGTGCACTGGTAGTTGTTGGTGACGGCAACGGCCACGTAGGTTTCGGCCTCGGCAAAGCTGGTGAAGTTCCAGAAGCTATTCGTAAAGGCGTAGAAGACGCTAAAAAGAACTTAATAAAAGTTCCTATTGTCGGCACCACCATCCCTCATCAAATCATGGGTGTGTTTGGCGCAGGCAAAGTGCTCTTAAAACCTGCTTCTGAAGGTACTGGCGTAATCGCTGGCGGCCCAGCTCGTGCTGTGCTTGAGCTTGCTGGTATTCACGATATCCTCACAAAATCGCTCGGTTCATCTAATGCCAACAATATGGTTCGCGCCACCATCGCTGGCTTAAGCCAACTCAAGCGGGCTGAAGAAGTTGCCAGCCTGCGGGGCAAAACAGTTCAGGAACTGTTGGGCTAAGGAGGAATTTAACATGGCTAAAATTAAAATTACACTTACCCGCAGCTTGATTGGTAGACAAGAAGACCAACGCGCAACCGTTAAGGCTTTAGGTCTCAAAAAAACCAACAGCTCGGTAATTCAAGAAGATAATGCAGTAATCAGAGGCATGGTTCGCAAAGTCGAGCATCTCGTTACTGTGGAACAAGTTGCAGAATAATTTGCTGCGTAAATATCCCATAAACTAGTTCAAGGAGGTGCTGTTAATGAAATTACATGAATTAGCTCCAGCGCCTGGTTCAAAAAGAGAACGCACTCGTGTAGGCCGTGGTCTTGGTTCCGGTTTAGGTAAAACTTCCGGTAAAGGTCACAAAGGTCAAAAAGCCCGTGCAGGCGGCGGTGTGCGTCCCGGTTTTGAAGGCGGCCAAAAGCCCTTGTACTTAAGACTGCCCAAGCGCGGTTTCAACAATATCTTTGCCAAAGAATACAGCGAGGTTAATGTAGCTGAGCTCAATCGCTTTGATAACGGCGCGGTTGTAGATCTCGAAGCTTTGGTAGAAGCCGGCGTAATTAAAAAAGTTCTTGACGGTCTTAGAATCTTAGGCAATGGCGAGCTTACCAAGGCTTTAACAGTTAAAGCTAATGGCTTTACTAAGTCGGCCGCTGAAAAAATCAAAGCAGCCGGCGGTTCAGTCGAGGTGATTTAATTGCTGGCAGGGCTCTCGAACGTTCTAAAGATTACAGAGCTAAGGCAGAAGGTTGTATTCACCTTAGTAATGTTTTTGGTATTCAGAATGGGCACACATATCCCGGTACCGGGAGTAAATGCCTCTGTCATCGAGCAGCTGTTTACACAAGGTAATCTGTTTGGGCTTCTGGATATGTTCTCCGGCGGCGCTTTGAGCAAGTTCTCAATATTTGCAATGAGTATTACGCCATATATCAACGCCTCGATTATCATGCAGCTACTTACTGTAGTTGTGCCGAAATTAGAACAGTGGGCCAAAGAAGGCGATGAAGGTCGCAAAAAAATAACCAAAATTACTCGCTATGGTACTGTAGTACTTGGCTTTATCCAGGCACTCGGCATGGCATTTGGCTTAAAAGTTGCGATAATTAACCCTGGAATTGGTTCAATCTTACTAATCGCGCTTACTTTGACCGCAGGAACAACTTTCCTGATGTGGCTGGGTGAGCAGATAACCGAAAAAGGTATTGGCAATGGTATATCTCTGATAATCTTTGCCGGTATTGTCTCAAGACTTCCGAGTGGCATGTATACCATTTATGAGTATATGCAAGCCGGAACAATTAACATTTTCAACGTGCTGCTATTCTTGATAATCGCAGTTGCCATGATTGTATTCGTAATCGCAATACAGCAAGGTCAGCGTAGAATTCCAGTACAATACGCCAAACGGGTTGTTGGCCGGAAAATGTATGGTGGTCATTCCACGCATATTCCGCTTAAAGTCAACCAGGCAGGCGTTATTCCGATAATCTTTGCGTCATCTGTGCTGATGTTCCCGGTAACCATTGCCCAGTTTATTGATGTTCCCTGGGTAAAAACAGTGGCAGGGTGGTTTGCGTGGGGTACGCCGCTGCAAACAACTTTGTATGCGCTCCTAATCGTATTCTTCACGTATTTCTACACTGCGGTTACTATGAACATATCAGATATGGCAGAGAACATGAAAAAACACGGCGGGTTTATTCCCGGAATTAGACCAGGTAAACCTACCGCCGATTATTTAGACCGAGTAATGACCAGAATTACCCTGGCCGGTTCAATCTTCCTGGCCATCATCGCAATACTGCCGAATTTTGTTGGCGCAGCGACTAACCTCCAAGGTGTTTACTTTGGCGGTACTGCCCTCTTAATCGTAGTAGGTGTGGCTCTGGATACCATGAAGCAGATCGAGGCGCTGGTCTTAATGCGTCACTATCAGGGCTTCATGAAGTAGGAGGTAGTGGTCATGTTCATTCTGTTAATGGGACCGCCTGGTGCTGGTAAGGGTACCCAGGCGGCTCAACTGGTAGAAAAATTTCATATCCCCCATATTTCTACCGGGGATATGTTCCGCGCAGCCGTTAAAGAAGGCACTGAGCTTGGTAAACAAGCCAAAGCCTGCATGGATGCCGGACAATTAGTACCTGATAGCGTTACCATCGGTATCGTAAAAGAACGCTTGGCCAAGGAGGATTGCAAAAAAGGATTTATCCTTGACGGCTTTCCTCGCACCACTATCCAAGCCGAAGCTCTTGATCGTACGCTGGCAGAACTCGCCATCAAACTGGACCGGGTTGTTAACATTACAGCCCCAAGTTCAGAACTGGTAGGCCGTATGACTGGCCGCCGGATTTGCAGAGGCTGCGGCGCTACTTACCATGTAGCGTTCAATGCTCCGCAAAAAAGCGGTGTCTGCGACAAATGCGGCGGCGAACTTTACCAACGCGATGACGACACAGAAGAAACAGTCGTTAACCGCTTGTCGGTATATCAAGTGCAAACGCAACCGCTCATTGAATACTATCAGGATAAAGGCCTTTATACCGAAATCAATGGACTTCAACCCATTGATGCCGTTCTGAAGGATATCATCAACAGCCTGCGAGGCGGGCAAGTATGATAATATTAAAATCACAAAGGGAGATAAATTACCTGCGTGATGCTGGGCGAATAGTGGCCGAAACTTTAAAAGAAGTTGAAAAAGCGGTTAAACCTGAAGTCACTACGCTTGAACTAGACAGGATTGCCGAGCAATATATAAGAAGCAAGAAAGCCATACCGGCCTTCAAAGGTTATCATGGTTTTCCCGGAAGTATTTGCTCCTCGGTAAATGAAGAGGTAGTACATGGCATTCCTGGATTAAAAAGGTTAAAAAATGGAGATAATGTAAGTATTGATATTGGCGCCTTCATTAACGGTTATTGCGGCGATGCTGCAATTACAGTGCCGGTTGGTGAAGTCGACGAAGAACTCAAGAAACTTATCGAAGTTACCGAACAGTCACTATATAAAGGGATTGAAAAAGCTGTGGAGGGGAATCGTTTAGGCGATATCTCCCATAGCGTTCAAACCTACGCCGAGGAGCATGGTTTTGGTGTTGTGCGCGACTTTGTTGGGCATGGCATCGGCAGAAACATGCACGAAGACCCACAGATACCCAACTATGGACTTCCCGGACGCGGCCCGCGATTAAAAGCTGGTATGACTTTAGCAATAGAGCCTATGATTAACGCAGGGACTCATGAGGTCAAGACCTTGGGCGATAACTGGACAGTAGTGACCGCTGATGGCAAGCGTTCGGCCCATTTTGAACACACCATTGCCATTACGGCCGATGGTCCGGAGATATTAACAAAACTATAGGAGGAGACGGCTGGTGCCTAATGGAACTATTATCCCTGGGCAGATTGTAAAATCAACAGCAGGACGTGATGCTGGCCACACTTATGTGGTGCTCGGGTGGTATAAGCCGCAAACTCTTCTGGTAGCTGACGGACGCGGACGTAAAGTCGCTAGTCCTAAGAAAAAAAACGTTAAGCACGTAACAAGGCATTCTATTGCTGCTAATGTGGCGGAGATACTAGCCGGGGGAACAAACCCTACCGACGAAAATATCCGTCAGGCCCTCGCCCAAATCGAGGTGGCCGGATATGCTTAAAAGCGGACGAGGAGGGATAGCTCATGTCCAAACAAGATGTAATTGAAGTGGAAGGTACGGTCATTGAGGCATTGCCAAACGCCATGTTCCAGGTTAAACTGGAAAACGGTCATATTGTACTGGCTCATGTGTCGGGTAAGATTCGCATGAACTTCATCCGGATTTTACCGGGTGATAAAGTTACGATTGAACTGACACCGTACGATTTAAAACGCGGCCGTATTACCTATAGGTTTAAATAGCTTGTGTTCGTGGGTTCGTAAGTTCGTTAGTCAAGTCGATGAGCGAACGCGGACTGACGGGCTACCGGACGCACGATAAGGAGGTTTAATTATGAAAGTAAGGCCATCAGTTAAGCCTATATGTGAAAAATGCAAAATCATCAAACGGCATGGCAGAGTAATGGTGATTTGCGAAAATCCTAAACATAAACAAAAACAAGGCTAAGAACAAGGGGGTGGATTAATACATGGCACGTATTGCCGGTGTAGACTTACCGCGTGACAAACGCATCGAAATTGCATTAACATACATTTTTGGTATCGGTTTGACATTATCCAAAGAAATCTTAAAAAATACCGGAATTAATCCTGATACTAGAACTCGTGACCTCACGGAAGAAGAAGTAGCTAAACTGCGTGAGAACATTGACAAGAACTATCGCGTAGAAGGCGACCTTCGTCGTGAAGAAGCACTCAACATTAAGCGGCTCATTGAGATCGGCTCTTATCGTGGCAAGCGGCACCGCATGGGTCTTCCTGTACGTGGACAACGTTCTAAGACCAATGCTCGTACCCGCAAAGGCCCGAAAAAGACTGTCGGCGCTAAAAAGAAAAAGTAAAGGAGGGTTAACCTTTGGCTCAAAAGAAAGCTGCAAGACCAAAACGTAAAGAACGTAAAAATATAGAACATGGTGTTGCTCACATTCGATCAACCTTCAACAACACCATCGTAACAATCACTGATACCAGAGGCAATGCCATCTCCTGGGCAAGCGCCGGTGGACTGGGCTTTAGAGGCTCCAGAAAAAGCACTCCGTTCGCTGCTCAAATGGCTGCCGAAACCGCTGCGAAAGCTGCCATGGAGCATGGCCTGAAACAAATTGAAGTATTTGTTAAAGGTCCTGGCGCTGGCCGTGAAGCGGCTATCCGCTCCCTTCAGGCTGCAGGCCTTGAAGTTAATATGATTAAAGACGTAACACCCATTCCGCACAATGGATGCCGTCCGCCAAAAAGAAGAAGAGTTTAAGGAATTGGGAGGTGTTTGGTAAGAATGGCAAAATATACAGGTCCTGTTTGCAGATTATGCCGTCGTGAGGGTGCAAAACTATACCTCAAAGGCGACAGATGCTATAGCGATAAATGCTCCTTCACAGAGCGCGGATTTGCTCCCGGCCAACATGGTGCCGGTCAAGCCCGTAAAAAAGTTTCTGAATATGGCATTCAGCTTCGTGAGAAGCAAAAAACCCGCCGTATCTACGGTGTGCTTGAGCGCCAATTCCGGAACTACTTTGAGAAGGCTGAGCGTCAAAAAGGCATTACCGGTGAAAACCTTTTAGTTATGTTGGAAAGAAGACTTGACAATGTTGTTTTCCGCATGGGTTTGGCTGAAAGCCGCAACCAAGCAAGACAACTAGTTCGTCACGGCTTATTCAACGTAAATGGCCGCCGTGTAAATATTCCTTCCTTCCTGGTTAAAGCCGGCGACGTAGTTGCCGTACGGGAAGAAAGCAAAGAGTCACCAATCATGAAAAAAATCGCTGAGGCACTTGGTCACAAGACAGCTCCGGCTTGGCTTGAAATGACTGCTGCTGATATGAGCGGTAAAGTTATGCGCTACCCCACCCGGGAGGAAATTGATATTCCTATCCAGGAACATCTAATTGTAGAATTGTACTCGAGATAATCTGCCCTCAAACCGTGGCGATGGCGTAACTCAAGAGTTTGCGCAAATGAGGAGGGTTTTTCCGGATGATTGAAATCGAAAAACCGAAAATCGAAGTAGTGGAAGTAAGTGAAGATGGCCGATATGGCAAATTTGTATGGGAACCGTTAGACAGGGGCTTTGGTATTACACTGGGTAACAGTCTAAGACGCGTACTCCTTTCCTCTTTGCCGGGAGCAGCTGTAACCTCGGTAAAAATCGATGGTGTTCTTCATGAATTTGCTACTATTCCTGGTGTTCGGGAGGACGTCACCGACATTATTCTGAACCTAAAAGAATTATGTCTTAAAATGCATAGTGACGAGCCCAAAGTTTTACTGATTGAGGCGTTTGAAGAAGGCGACGTCAAAGCAGGCGATATTAAAGCTGACGCCGATATTGATATTTTAAACCCTGAACTCCACCTGGCGACAGTAGGTGCTGGTGGCAAGCTCCGCATGGAACTAATGGTTGAAAAGGGCAAAGGCTATGTACCGGCTGACAAAAACAAAAAACCCGACCATGTAATCGGGATTATTCCTATTGACTCCATCTTCTCACCAATTGTACGTGTCAATTACAATGTTACCGACACCCGTGTTGGTAACGTAACCAACTACGACAAACTGACATTAGAAGTATGGACAGATGGCAGTATGCGTCCCGAGGAAGCAGTCAGCAAAGCTGCTGGCATTATGGTGTCGCACCTGAAATTGATTCAAAATATTGCCGGAGAACCTCCCGAAGAAGATGAGGGTCAGGGTTTAGTATCTGAAGAACCAGCTGAAGGAAAGAACAGGACAATGGAAATGACCATTGAAGACCTTGATCTTTCAGTGCGTTCTTACAATTGTCTAAAACGGGCCGGAATTAACACCGTGGCTGAATTGGTACAAAAGAGCGAAGAAGATATGATGAAAGTTCGCAACTTAGGCCGTAAGTCATTGGAAGAAGTTAAGAAGAAGATTATAGAAATGGGTTTGGAATTAGCAGAACACGAAGAGTAAAGGGAGGGAAGAATTGTGGCCTACAGAAAGTTAGGACGGGACACTAGTGCTCGTAAAGCATTGTTTCGTAGCATGTTAACTTCCTTCTTTGCATATGAGCGTATTGAAACAACGGAAGCTAAGGCAAAAGAAATCAGCGGCCTTGCCGAGAAAATGATTACTTTGGCTAAGCGTGGCGACCTGCATGCTCGCCGCCAAGTGTTATCAAGCCTCTACGACGAAGAAGTTGTGAAAAAGCTGTTTGATGAAATTGCTCCTAAATATGCCGAGCGCCAAGGCGGTTATACTCGGGTATTGAAACTTGGTCCGCGTCGTGGCGATGCGGCTCCTATGGCGATTATCGAATTAGTGTAACAAGTAAAAGACGAGGGCGGCCCGGCGGGTCGCCTTTATTCTTACGGGGGTGCATTAAGCCTCACCATGGTAGAACTTATTAAAATTGAAAACTTGCGTCATACGTATCCTGGTTATGACGGACAGGAAGTTGCGGCGCTTACTGATATTAATCTGACAGTTAACCAAGGAGAATTTGTCGCTGTTATTGGTACTAATGGATCAGGCAAATCTACCTTGGCCAAACATCTTAATGCCCTTATTTTGCCGACAGGCGGCAAATGCATAGTGGCAGGTATGGATACTGCAGATCCTGATAAGGTATGGGAGATACGCCAACAAGTCGGTATGGTGTTTCAAAACCCCGACAATCAAATCGTTGCCGCCATTGTAGAAGAAGATGTAGCTTTTGGTCCCGAAAACCTTGGTGTTGAACCTGCAGAAATCGTCAGAAGGGTAACAGAAGCACTGCAGCTTGTTAACATGGAAGAATACCGCCATCATGGTCCGCATCTCTTATCAGGCGGACAGAAACAGCGAGTAGCCATTGCCGGCGTATTGGCAATGCGCCCTAAGTGCTTAGTCCTGGATGAGCCAACGGCCATGCTTGACCCGCGTGGCCGTAAAGAAGTGTTGGAAACCGTCTGCCGCCTAAACAAAGAAGGCATTACCGTCATATATATTACTCATTTTATGGAAGAAGCAGTTGCTGCTCATAGGGTAGTTGTCATGGAACAGGGTAAAATTATTACCCAGGGAACACCGGCGGAGATATTTAGCCAAGTAGACAGACTAAAGGCGATGGGGCTTGACGTTCCCGTAGCCGCCGAAGTCGCCGCTTGCTTACGTCAAGAAGGAATAAAACTTGAGCAGGATATAATAAGCGATGAACAACTGGTGGTGGCGTTATGTCCATAATCTTTGAAAACGTTACTTATACCTATATGCCGAACACGCCATACCAGCGAACAGCTATCCAAGATATCAACCTAACCATTAACAAAGGCGAGTTCGTTGGTATAATTGGCCACACAGGGTCAGGTAAATCAACTTTAGTTCAACATATGAATGGACTAATTAACCCCACTTCCGGACAAGTAACCGTAGATGGAGTCGATGTAAAACTAAAAACCCAGGCGGCCCGTGATGCCAGGCGGCGGGTGGGCATGGTTTTTCAGTATCCTGAACACCAGCTTTTTGAAGAAACCATTTACCAAGATATTGCCTTTGGGCCCAAAAATTTGGGCGTGCCGGAAGAGGAAATGGAAAAACGAGTTCGTCGGGCTATGAATTTTGTAGGACTTGATTTTGAAACCTTTAAAGACCGCTCACCCTTTAACTTAAGTGGCGGGCAAATGCGACGGGTAGCTATCGCCGGTGTGATTGCACTGGAGCCCGATTACCTGGCTCTTGATGAACCAGCCGCGGGACTCGATCCCCGAGGGCGTGACGAGATTTTTGGACAAATCGTCAAACTACATCAGAAGACAGGCATTACGGTTATCCTCGTATCACATAATATGGAGGATGTAGCCCGCTTTGCCAGCCGGGTATTAGTTATGAACGGTGGTCAGGTCAGCCTCGATGGGCCGCCGGGTGAAATATTCGGCAGCGGACGCAAAGAACTTCAGGACGCTGGTGTAGACGTGCCACCTTTAACAGCGCTCATTGACAAACTTCAAGCTAACGGCCTGCCGATAGAAAACGGTGCTATGACGACCGAGGCTGCGGTTAAGGAAATCCTTAAAGCCGTTAGGGGGAACAAGCATGCTTAATGACATTACTCTGGGGCAGTACTTTCCCGGAAAGTCACCCATCCATCTTCTTGATCCCCGCACTAAGATACTAGGTGTTGTCGCCTATATCTGCACGATCTTTTTAGCAGAAGACTATCTGGCATATGCTATACTGATTGCTTTTGCCGCACTGGTTGTCGGCATATCAGGCATTCCGTTCCGAATGGTAGCTCGATCAATAAAACCTTTATGGATTATCATCTTATTAACCTTGGCAATTCATGTTTTTAGCACACCAGGCAGGGTTATTCTTCAGCTAGGGCCTCTTACAGCTACCGATGATGGATTACGAATGGGCATTCTTATGTCTCTTAGGCTGATACTTTTAATTGCCGTGTCTTCATTATTAACCTTTACTACTTCACCCATCGCCTTGACGGATGGTATTGAACGGT
>CAZCEN010000033.1:16792-18762 GCA_964497205.1 uncultured Sporomusaceae bacterium | reverse complement strand
TGGAACTAACCATGAAGAAGGAGGATGTAATGATGAGTGATACTATCAGGGAGATCGTAAAGAAAAAATACGCTGAGGCTATTACCGGAAAAAAAGGCTGTTGCGGCGCGGGCAGTTCTTGTTGTGATACAAGTCTTAGTAAGGCTACGCAAAAGATTACAGGCAATTTATACTCGGAAACGGATATGGAAGGTTTATCAACAGACATGATTGCGACCTCTTTTGGTTGCGGAAACCCAACGGCGCTGGCCGAACTTTATCCAGGTGAGACCGTATTAGATCTAGGCAGCGGTGCCGGGCTCGATGTCTTGCTATCCGCTAAGAGAGTAGGACCTTTTGGTAAGGCATACGGATTAGATATGACGGACGAGATGCTGCAAGAGGCCAAAGAGAATCAGGAAAAATCAGGAATTACGAATGCCGAATTTTTAAAGGGACATATTGAAGACATACCCTTGCCTGACAACTCAGTAGATGTGATTATCTCTAATTGCGTTATCAATTTATCCGCAGACAAAGACAAAGTGCTTAAAGAATGCTTCCGGGTGTTAAAACCGGGTGGACGATTCGCTGTGTCTGATATCGTTTTAAAAAAATCTTTACCTCCCAAATTGCGGCAGGATTTGACCGCGTGGGCAGGTTGTATAGCTGGAGCTCTTAGTGACACTGAATATCAGAATAAGCTAACGGCGGCCGGGTTCGAAAATGTGGAACTCCAGGTAACTCGGGTCTATGATTTTACCGATTCCAAGTCTGAACTGTTTTCGAAGTTATCGAAAGAGGAACTAATTGAGTTAGAGGGGGCAGTGGTAAGCTCATTTATCAGGGCGCGTAAGACTAAGGCAGCCTTTCTTATTGGTTTAGATTTTTCTATACGGGAAGCAACTGCCGATGATTTACTAAAAATAGAAAAGCTGCTTGTGAGTGCGGGTTTACCAACTGCCGGGGTCTCGACTAATCTTGGTCACTTCCTGATTGCTGTAAGCAAAGACAATGCACTCTTAGCCGTTATAGGAATGGAATGCTCCGGTTCGTACGGTCTCTTGCGTTCCCTAGCTGTAACCCCTGAACTACGCAAGCGGGGGATAGCGGTAGAACTTATAGCTGCCGCACTCACTAAGGCTAAATCTCACGATATTAAAGAAATATATTTATTGACTGAAACGGCAGAAAAGTATCTACAAAAGTTTGGTTTTGTAAAGGTTTTACGCTCCGAAATCCCGGGATTACTTCTCGATAATTCGGCGTTACATTCCGCCTGTTCCTGTTGCAGCACCTGCATGAGGCTGGAGTTGAAATAGTCTGTACTAGCGTAGATTAGTTAATTATTTTCTGGTAGGCAACAACGTCAAGCAATTGCCCGAATTTTTGCCCCACCTCTTTGTAGTGGGCACATTGGCTGTACCCATTCTTTTCAAATAACCTTATACTTGCTTCGTTTTGTCCGCATATGGTAGCTACAAGTACGTGCAGCTTTTGTCTTTTTGCATATTCTTCAATATATTTTATTGCCATGCTGCCGAGACCTTGACCTGTACACGTTGGTTTCAAATAAACTGTTACTTCGGCGGTACCATCGTACGCTTCTCTATTTTTATGCTGAGTTATAAGAACATAACCACAGACGTCCGCAGCTGCGCATAGTACAAATGTCCTGTATTTTTCGCTATCAAAGAAAACTAGTTTTCTCATCTCTTGTCGTGTCAGTGGTCGTTCATGAAATGTCGCGGTGGTATGTAAGACATAGTGAGTATAAATTTGCAGCACCTCATCAAGATATTTTTCATTCATTTCATGAAAACAATATTTTTCCATGCAAGATTCCTCCTTAAAATAGTTAGGGTAATAAAAAAAAGCACCGAAAAAACAACGGTGCTTTGAACGTCTTTGGTCAATCAACCGAATCCTAGCTAATATTAAAATTATATCACGTCAGAATAAAAAACAAAACCCATAATCTTACGTTTATA
>CAZCEN010000033.1:10084-16692 GCA_964497205.1 uncultured Sporomusaceae bacterium | reverse complement strand
GTATAGAAGATATCGGCAAAGTAATTTGAGTATATACTATGAAAGAAAAATATCACTCCTGCAATGATTACTGCTATAATGATTTTTTTTGTTTTTCTTTTCATTTATACTCTCCAATCTCTTTGACGATGTTGCCTTACCTTGTCCGGCTATATCGCTACAGGACGACTAATTCATAGTCGCGGCTGCCCATACCAATTTCTTCGCCATATTGTAGTTGAATAGTGCCGTCAATATAGGACCGCAAACCCTGGAACTTATCTGAACCGGCCTCGTGATTGCAAGAAAGAAGGGAATGAGAGAAGCCAATCTGTTTATTTACTAGATCATAACTTGCCTGATCAATAGCTACAGGATCCGTGGATGCCAAAAAACCGATATCAGGAACAATGGGGGCATCGCTCCAGGGGACACAATCACAATCGGGCGTGATATTTAGTAAAAAGTTGATATAACCGATACGCTTCGCATGTGCTTTGGCAAATCCATATCCGTATTCGGTCATTCGCTCAAGCATAGCGGCTAGATCGGTATTCCAATCCATGCCGGTGGCCTTTGCCGGACAAACTGTTAAACATTCACCACAGCCAATGCATTTATCCAAAGCTATATTTGCCTTCTTTTCGGTTACAGTAATCGCTTTTTCCGGACACACTGCATTGCATTTTTCACAACCTACACATTTATCTTGATCGACTACAATCTTGGTTGCGTGCTGCTCTTTTTTTCCGACCGCCGGTGCGCCACCCATGGCGAGATTTTTTATTGCTCCGCCGAAGCCCGCCATTTCATGCCCCTTAAAGTGAGATAATACAATTGCGCTGTCGGCACTAACAATGTCTTTAGCTAGTTTTACCGTGCTAAAGTGCTTTTTATCAATCTGTACTTCCGTAATATTTTCACTGCGTAATCCATCGGCTATGATAACTGGTGCCCCTGTAACGGTATAATCAAAACCATGTTCCAACGCAGTCAATAGATGATCAACTGCATTATGCCGGCTGCCTGAATAGAGAGTGTTAGTATCGGTTAGAAAAGCTTTAGCACCCTGTTCCTTTATTTTATCCACTACTTGACGCACAAAAACAGGATTAATAAAGCTATCCGATCCGCGTTCGCCGAAGTGCAATTTTATAGCGGTTAGGTCATCCTTTTGAATAAGCTCGTTAAAGCCCGCGCGATCAAATAAGGTCCTTATTTTACTGATTTTATTACTCTTATCTGTTCTTGCACGCAAATTTACAAAATATACTTTGCTGGACATGTTATCTTTCCCCTCTCTAACATTACTAATTTGTTTCCAGCTTTATGCTACTACTTGGAGTCCACTCGAAGTCAATAGGTTTTAAAAAATTTTAAACCAAACTTCAATGTAAAGGAGGGCACTTCCTTGTATGTATTTACCGTACGGCCTTTGTATAGGATGGGGGTGCAATCAACCGTACTCAAAAATTACTTGACATGGACTTAACTCCAAGTGTTAGTCTATATTTCAAAGAGATAAAATGAGGCATTCCCCATGGGGGGAATTCTTTGATTACTGGTAGAATAAGAAAGGTGGGGTTATTTTGTTGTATAGAAAGTTTGGAAAAACTAATGAGATGGTTTCTGTTTTAGGTTTTGGCTGTATGAGACTGCCGGTTATTGACAATGATCCAACTAAAATCGATGAAGAAAAAGCAATACCTATGGTCCGGCATGCAATTGATTCGGGAGTCAACTATATTGACACTGCCTATCCTTATCACGGAACCGGTTTTACCCAGGGGGGAGCAAGTGAGCCTTTTGTTGCTAAAGCTCTGAAAGACGGCTATAGGAAGAAAGTCAACGTAGCGACTAAGCTTCCGAGTTGGCTGATAAAAACAAGGGCTGATATGGATCGATATTTACATGAGCAATTGGAACGGCTTGAGACAGACGTAATCGACTTTTATTTAGTTCATTCTTTGAATAATAAAGTTTGGCCGCAGGTAAAAGAGGCCGGAATTAAAGATTTTTTGGACCAGGCTATTAAGGATGGCAAAATCAGATATGCCGGATTTTCTTTTCATGATCAGGGTGGATTATTCAAAGAAATAGTAGATTATTATGATTGGTCATTTTGTCAAATCCAGTATAATTATTTAGATGAAAACTACCAAGCAGGAAGAGAAGGGCTGGAGTATGCTGCCAAGAAAGAGTTAGGCGTTGTCATTATGGAGCCGCTAAGAGGCGGTAACCTGACCAGGCTGCCAGAAGAAGCGAAAGCTGTTATTGATCAAGCCGATGTTAAAAGAACTCCGGCAGAATGGGCATTGAGGTGGGTCTGGAATCATCCTGAGGTATCCGTCGTGTTAAGCGGCATGAGTGCCATGGATCAGGTTACTGAGAATATAAGGGTGGCTCAGAAAGCCGACGCCAATTCTTTAACTGCAAAAGAAATCGCTATTGTTGAAGCAGTGAAAAAAATTTTTAAAGAAAAAGTAAAAGTTGATTGTACCGGATGCGCTTACTGTATGCCTTGCCCCGCCGGCATTAATATCCCGATGAGTTTTTCTACCTATAATGACCATTGGGTTTTTGACGGTGCGCCGGAAGCAAAATTTATGTATGGAGCCTGGTCGACGATGGGGGCGCCTGCTTCTAAATGTGTAGAATGTGGCAAATGTGAAAGTCATTGCCCACAGGGGCTTGAAATTCGTAAGCAATTAAAGAATGTCGTAGAACTGTTTGAATAGCAAAATTTCTTTTGCCGGTCGCCTGCGGGAATATGGTGAGAAGATAGAGTAACCCTTAAAAAGTAGATAAAGATGATAAAATTTATATAATGGAGAACTCGACAATGAAAGTGTTGTATTACGATTGTTTTTGCGGCATCAGTGGCGATATGAATCTTGGTGCCTTATTGGATTTGGGTGTGGATGAAGCTTACTTAAGGCAGGAGTTGTCTAAGCTAAATCTGGGCGCCGAATATGAGCTGCAGGTAGAAAAGGCTAACAAAAAAGGAATTAGCGGAACTAGGGTGAATGTAGTCTTAAAAAGTGTAATGCATGATGACAAGCATAACCACCACCATCACCACCATCATGAAGTACAGACCGGTATAGAGTCCGACAATCACCATATTCATCATGAACATAGAAATTTAAAGGATATTGAAAGTATAATAATAAACAGCAGTTTAAATGAAAGGGTAAAAAAGCTAAGTTTAGCTATTTTTATGAAAGTTGCAGAGGCGGAGGCCAAGGTTCACGGAAAACCTCTATATGAAGTGCACTTTCATGAGGTTGGAGCGGTTGACTCGATTATTGATATTGTCGGAGCTGCGGTGTGTTTAGACTATTTACAAGTGGATCAGATTATGGCTTCGTCGGTTCAGTTAGGCGGAGGTTTTGTAAAATGTGCGCATGGTATCATTCCCATTCCTGCTCCGGCAACTGTTGAAATTTTAAAGAGTTTTCCCGTGAAATCAGGTATAGTGCCTTTTGAAACAACGACGCCCACTGGAGCTGCGATATTGGCGGCAAATGTGAGCCTATTTACCGACCAAATAGATTTTTCCATCGAAAAGATTGGCTACGGGATAGGTCATAGAGAGCTTGAGATTCCCAACGTTTTGCGGGTATATCTTGGTTGCAAGGAAAGAAGCGATAAAAAAGAAGAGAAATCTAAAGTATATCAAGAAGTCTATAAAAGGATGGAGGCCAATGAATATGATAAATAATGAAAAATATATGAATCTGATTAATCATTTAAAAAAAATGGAAAGAGTCATCCTGGCTTTCTCCGGTGGCGTAGACAGTACTTTTTTACTGAGAGCAGCCCAAGAAGCCTTGGGCGGTAACCTCAAGGCAGTCACTATACAGTCTCCCTATATTCCCAAATGGGAAATCGAAGAGGCCAAACAATTGGTAGCACAACTGGGGGTAGCGTTTGAAATCCTGGAGGCTCCTATTATTGATGAAATCAGGTACAACCCGGAAAACAGATGTTATCTTTGTAAAAAGGCGGTATTTAGCAAGATCAAAGCTATTGCGCAGCAGGAAGGCTATCAATATGTGATCGACGGTACCAATTTTGATGATATCGGTGACTATCGGCCCGGGTTAAAGGCGCTGGCAGAACTGAATATAAAAAGTCCTTTATTAGAGTGTCAATTGACGAAACAGGAAATTAGAAACTTATCTAAGGAACTGGGACTTAACACTTGGGATAAACCGCCTTATGCCTGTTTGTTGACAAGAATACCCTATGGCAATGAACTGAAAGAAGAAGATTTTGTCAAAATAGAAAAATCCGAAAAGTATATGATGGCCAGAGGTTTCCGGGCGGTCCGGGTTAGATGCCACGGCAATCTGGCAAGAATTGAAGTGGATAAAAAGGACAAAAGCAAGTTATTCAATGCAGAACTCCTCGAAGAGATAGCTGGTAAGCTCAAGGAATTCGGCTTTACGTATGTAACGTTAGACTTGGAAGGATATCGGGTCGGCAGCTTTAACGAGACAAGAGAAAACAAATAATATAGCCTGTAGCTTACGCTATTGCAGGAGGCAATAATGAATAAGACGGATATAAGAAAACTGCTGGAAAAAATAAAGAACAATGAGCTGGAAGTCGAAGCAGCCCTGGGAATTCTTGAAGATTTACCTTATAAGGAATTAGGCTTTGCTAAGATCGATAATCATCGCGAGATACGGGTAGGATATCCGGAAGTAATCTATTGCGAAGGCAAAACAGTAGAACAAGTTAAAAGCATTATAGAGTTCATGTTGACTAAGGATAATAATATATTGGCAACCCGCGCTAACGAAAAGATGTACGAGGCGGTAAAATCTATCTGTGCGGATGCCAGATATAACGCATTGGGAAGGACAATCACCATCCAAAAGCGAGAGGAACCGCCTACTGACAGTTATATTGCCATTGTCGCGGCGGGAACTTCTGATCTGCCCGTGGTGGAGGAAGCAGTAGAAACAGCAATGATTCTGGGCAATCGTGTGGAAAAAATTATTGATGTAGGAGTGGCGGGCATTCATAGACTGTTCGCTAAATTGGATATCATTCGGGGCGCCAAGGTAGTCATTGTAATTGCCGGTATGGAAGGAGCTCTGGCCAGCATTATCGGAGGGCTTGTAGATAAACCTGTTATTGCTGTTCCTACAAGTGTTGGTTATGGGGCAAACTTTGGGGGGCTTTCGGCGCTGTTGTCCATGCTGAACAGTTGTGCAAGCGGGGTTAGCGTAGTTAACATCGATAATGGTTTCGGTGCTGCTTATAATGCCAGTATAATTAATAAATTATAAGAAGTTTGTTTACCTTGAATAGCAATAAATATGCCATCAGATTTTTACACCATCTGATGGCATTATTTATTGTCTGGATTTGATTTTTCAATTTACTTTGCAGGTAATGGTGGTGCAGTTTCAAATGTCTTCGCAACATCTTTTAAGTGATCTGTTATCTTGATATGTTGAGGGCATAATTTCTCACATTGCTTACATTCTATACAATCACTCGCCTTACCGTAGTTGGAAGTAAGGTTCATATAATAAACAAACTGACTTGAGAAATTATCGCTTGTAGCACGCTTAGCGCTGTTATATAAGGCAAAGTAATCAGGAATTGCAATATTCTTAGGACAGCCCTCTACACAATATCTGCAAGTAGTACAAGCAACGGCAGTATCTTCATTGATAATATCAATTACTTGATTGATAATCTTATATTCTTCATCGTTAAGAGGTTTAAATTCTGTCATATAGGAGGTATTATCGAGAATTTGTTCAATGGTAGACATGCCGCTGAGTACCATTATAACGCCTTCTTGGCTGGCCGCGAATCTCATTGCCCAAGATGGAATAGATGCATCGGGATTGTATGCTTTCATTAATGCTTCTGCTTTCTCGGGAACTAAGGAAAGACTTCCACCCTTGCAGGGTTCCATTACGATAATAGGTTTGTTATGTTTTCTTGCCACTTCATAGCATCTTCTTGCTTGAATGCCGGGATTATCCCAGTCAATGTAATTGATTTGCAATTGAACAAAGTCTAGTTCGGGATGAGCAGTTAACACTTCTTCCAGTAATTCCGGTGTGTCATGGAAAGACATGCCAACGTGTTTTATTTTACCTTCTTTCTTTTTGTTCAAAACAAATCTGAAAGTATCGTATTTGCATGCTTGCTGATATGAGCTTACACCAATATTGTGAACCAGGTAATAATCAAAATAATCAACGCCGCATTTTTCTAATTGTTCATTAAAGATTTTTTCCTGGTCTTCCACTGCTTGTAGAAGTCTGGGGGGGAGTTTTGTAGCAATGGTAAATTCAGTTCTATTATGTCTTTTAACTAAAGCTTCTCTTACAGCTTCTTCACTCTTAAAGCCATGATATACATAGGCTGTATCAAAGTATGTAAAGCCTCTTTCTAAAAACGTATCTACCATTTTGTTTATTGTTTCTGTATCAAAAGATGTTTGGTCATTTTTGTCCAGAAGAGGCAGCCTCATACATCCAAAGCCTAATTTCTTTGCCATAATATTCTCCTTTTTCATTTTTAAAATTGATAGTTTATTTTATATGCTACAACTTTGAGTGCACTCAAAGTCAAGAGTTTTTGTAAAATTTTTT
>CAZCEN010000033.1:3296-9984 GCA_964497205.1 uncultured Sporomusaceae bacterium | reverse complement strand
CAGTTAACCGTACTTCTCTAAAAAGTACTTGACTTAGAGTTAACTCCAGGTATTATAATACCGGATAGTAGGAGGCGAAAGGGCATGACGATTAAAGAAGTAAGCGAAAAATTTGATATTCCCCAGGATACACTCCGCTATTATGAACGTATTGGACTACTTCCACGTGTGAACCGCAATAAGAGTGGAATTAGGGATTATACGGAAGATGACTGTAAGTGGGTCGAATTTATCAAATGTATGCGCGGTGCAGGTCTTCCGATAGAAGTATTGATTGAGTATGTTGGGCTGTTTCAACAGGGTGATGAAACCATTGAAGCAAGAAAAGAACTCTTAATCGAACAGCGTAAGCAGTTACTGGCAAAAATGGAAGATATGAAGAAAACGCTGGAACGCCTTGATCATAAAATTGCGGTCTATGAACAGATAGTTGAAAAAGAAAAGACACTAAGAAGACCAGAGTATTAGTCTTTTATGACCGATTACGGCTGTTTAAGTAAAAACAAAAGTACCCTATAGAGTAGACAATAAAAAGTCTGCTCTATAGGGTACTTTGTATTTAGAGGAGAATTAAAAATAAGTTTAGGATAATATCTATGGGATGGTTTTTATGCGGGCAAGAATGGCCTGAACGCGTTGTATGGGGCCTTTATTCTTCCTGTGGGAGTTTATCTGTGTTATTGCTTATCTTGGCAACAAGGTATATCAATAAGACAGTGGTTGCCAGGCCGCCGGCAATTATTTCCGGTGTTAAATATTGGCTGGGTAAGTATTCATAAAGACCAAAGAGGCCAAACAAAATAAAGATAATAGCGGCAACCCATTTAACTGTTCGTTCGGGAATTTTTTTGCCAAGTACGATACCGATGATTATGCCAATACCGTCTGCTATCATCATGCCGGTAGTAGTTCCAAGCCATACCGGTAAAATTGTATTAAATTGAGCTGCCAGCGCAACGGTAGCTAATTGGGTTTTATCTCCCATCTCAGCGATGAAAAATGCTATGGCCACAGTCCAGAAGGGACTCCGCTTAGAAGCTTTATCTTCACCATCAAGTTCGTCGCCACGGATTGTCCACAGACCGAAGATAATAAAAGATACTGCGGCGGCAATCTGGATGTAATTCATAGGAATAAAGTGAGTAAGATAGTTACCTACAACTACGGCAAATAAATGGTTGAAAATAGTGGCAACGAATACGCCCCACATAACTGTTCGCCATTTGTACCGGGTTGCGAAGGCCATAGCCAGGAGTTGTGTTTTATCGCCCATTTCTGCAAGAACTACAAACACAAGCGAAGTTAAAAAAGCAGTCATTATGAATCCTCCTAAGTTATTTATATATATAAAAAACGAGACCTCTAGTATGACAAAATAGCCATACTAAAGGTCTCGCTAATTGACAAATGTCAACAACAGAGCCAGATGATTTCTCATCAGTATGTTGACTCTGTTCTAAGAGCTACTCCCCTTTAGGAGTTAAATTTTTTCTTTCTATAATATAACAGACAAGCAGATATGTCAATATGGCATACCTGCTTGTTTTAACAACATTACTTTTTACGATAGTCGCAACAGCCGATGATTTGCGGAGGTTCGCAATCATCCATTTCATCTTGAATTAATGCAAGGATATCAAGGAAGTGCTCGGCTTCACGACGGACATGATCGGCGAGAAGTGGTGGAATGAGTGATAATACTGCACATTGTTTAATTAACTCCTCTGCAGTTTCTTTGAAATCTCGCAGTTCTTCCATTGAATTAGTTACTTCTGTTTGAAAACGCTTAAAATCATTGTTGGGGCGGAAGTGCCAAAGCATGCTGTCAAAATCACGAGCGTGTAATTGCAACTGGTCAAATTTATTGCTAAGGGTATCAGCTGTAGTTAAGACTTCGCGTTCAGATGGATCGAGCAGGCCACGAATAAACTTGAGATGGTCGGCCATAATTCTGAGCCAAAATACGTTTTCACTTACGATCGCGTCAACGGGATATTTCATATCGCCGCACTTAATTTTTTCTAGTATCTTATGGAAGTACATAGCTTCCCGGGAAATATGATCAATAAGAAGAGGATAGTTAGCACCGCCACGGATTCGGCATTCAATCAGCAAGTGCAGCAGATTTCTTTTGAAGCAAAAAATATTTTTAACAGCCACCATTACGTGTTCGATAAAACATTTGAAATCATCATCACAGTTAATACGACAGGCTTTTTTTTGAAGGTCTTCGAATACGTTATAGAATTCCTGTGCCTCATTAATTAATTCAGTCTGGTCGCAAGGAAGGCCAAGTTTGATAAACAGGGAATGCTCTTTCATTATACGAAGCCAAAATCTAACCTCGTGAAGAGTAAGGGGAACAAACGGCTTAACGTCTTTACAGAAAATGTCCAAGGGTAGTCCCTCCTACTAACAACTTTTTAATACATAATATGTAAAATACATTACAATGGTTACTCTGGTGGAAGAGAGAGAAATAAATACTTCGTTCTTTATGGGGCATATTGTAACTTTATACAAAGGACAGAATATTTTAATTATTAGCAAAAATTTGTTGGATATGGTAATGTAGGCAGGAATATTAGGATTTTGGAATGAACTGGGTATAGAACGATAGCGGAGGGGGTGAAAATTTGCGTTACTATGAGTTAATAGTTACTATTTTGTTGCAAGAAGACGTAGAAGCAATGCAAGGTTATGAATATTTGGCAAAAATGATTTCCCGGGCGATGCTCAATGATAACGATCTTAAAGAACTGCATGGGCAGAAAACCTTAAAAAATTATTGTCTGTGTAACATATACCCATGCGAAGCTGATAGGATTTACAAAAAAGGACGGGCGTATGTTTTTCATATTCGCTCTTTCAGTGCGGAATTTCTTTTGAAACTTAGATATCTGTTGCCTCAGCTTAAAACAGGTATTATTGCCACCGAACTTAAAAGCTTTCAATATCGTCCTATCACTCAATTAAAAAGTCTTACCCCGGTAGTAGCGACGGTAAATAATAGGTCATGGACAAGGTCAAACGGACTGAAATTGTTAATGGAGAGGATACATATTAATTGCTTAAAAAAATACCGTGCCTTTATTGCTGATATGGAAGAGCCGCGGGAGTGTTTTATTGAAAGTATTCAAATTATCAATGAAAAACCAATAAAAATCCCCTATAAATCTAACTCTTTTTTAGGACACAAGCTAATTATAGGCGTGAAAAGTGATCCGGTTTCGCAAAAATTGGCTTTTGCCGCCCTTGGCGCCGGTTTATTAGAGAAAAACTCCATCGGTATGGGATACTGCATTTACGAGTAGATATAAAGGCGGTGAAAGAATGATTCTAGACTTGCTTGATGTCTATCGCAAAAATGCAGTCAGTAACAGCTTGCTGATAGAGAACTATCAGCTTAGAGAAGGCTTGTACTTTAGACTGTATGGTTATCATAAAAATCCGGACATTCTGCAGATAGAAAAAAGAAGTTCCTATAGCGGAGAACTTTGGGAGTTTTTTAGAACCGTCGATTTCTATAGCCAACTGGTAGATATGAATAAGTCGGTTGATCCCAAAAAACAGATTCATAGCAATAATATTTATTCAATAGCTTTTAAAGCAGCTTTATTGACGGAAGGCGCTAATGCAGAAGAAAATTGTAAAGTAAGCATCATTAGATACTATCAGGCATTGCGTTCCGCCCAAACAAATGATGCCAAGCTAGTAAGCGATTATCACTTTACGCCTCCTGATGAGCAAATAATAAAGCATAATCAGGAATATGCAGTAAGCCTGATTCCCTATATTGAGAAACAGATTTCAAAACGTAAAATAAGCAGTAATGTATATATTAAACTCTATTTCATGGCAGATATTGCCGAGTATATTCAAGAAAGCAAACGATATTTGATCCCCAAAATTTTTAATAAAAATGAATATAATGTAGATATTGCCGGTAAACTTTACGGCCTGTCAAATTGTAACATGGGGATGAACGCGAAAAAACCTTATTTAGAGCATAAAACAACAGCATTTCGCGTACCATTCCGATTAACTATAGATGATGCGCTCGAAGCAAAAAATATGCTTATTTGGTTAGACAGCCGGAAGGATGCGGAAGAGAAAATGGTGGTGGAAAGATATTTACCAATTCATACTGCCAATGAAATTTCAAAGGTAAAATTCAATTCCCAACCACGTAATGTCCACTACTTGCATTTGGAACGAGGCAAACAGCCGGTGATTGATGAATACGACTTTTTGCCGGGCATGACAAGTGAATTAGTTCCGCCGTTAGAATTGGAAAATTTTTTGATGCTGGATAATAGTAGCCCGGAAACTGTTCGTAAGCTGGCGGATCTGGAAAGTATCATAGATGATTGGTTGTTCAATAAAAATTTAATAAGAAACTATTTTAGCCAAGCACCTAGACCGAATGACTGGTTTTCCAGTTCTCAGGTAAATTTGTTGATTCGCTACAAGGATGCGTTGCGTAACTACTTTCGTAAAGGCGACAAGCAGGGTTTTGTCAATTGTATTGACAGGCTGTCGCAAAACATGCTGAAAGAAATGCTGATTACTGAGTCATATAAAAGAATAGAGCATACTAAGATCGCATTAGCTCTTAACTTACGACTTTCGCTGCTTAAATATTGCAACATAAAGGAGAAGAACGGAATGGGTGATCGGTTAAGATCTTTAGCAGAGGGGCTTAAAGATAAGCTGAGCGTCGCCAAAACCGATGAGAACATGGTTTGCGAAAATGATCAAGAGTTTTATTATTATGCCGGACAAATCGTACGCTATCTTGTTTCGGTCAGTCAGGCGCAAAACCGGACTTATGCTATTATTGATCAGGTAACTGATGCCAAAGATATTGACAGGTTTAAACAAGAAATTGTTAAATTGCATAAAAAGTATAGTTATTTATTGAGTCTGGAAAGTGACCGCTATAACAGAATCTTGGCTGCAGTCATGGCTTATGATGGTGTAATCGACGAAATCACCGGCTTTGATCTGTTTTTAGCCGGGGTAGCCTCCAAAAATATGATTTAATGTAGAGAATGAGGAGAATTAGTCAATGAAAATGAATAATCGTGTTTATGGTGTTGTGGCAATCCGCAGCATTATGGCCAACTGGAATGCTGATTTCAGCGCCAGACCGAAAACCATTTCCAATGGCACTATCTTTGGCAGTGATAAAGCGTTTAAGTATCCGATTAAAAGAATGTGGCTGGCAGCGGGGGAAAAAGTACTAGCAATAAAGTCTTACAAAATCAATGCAAAAACCAAAAATGACGATGAGGCCGGAAAATTGCAGCCGCGGGATTTGCAGGAACGGTATGAACAAATTTTTAACACAGTTATTAATGATAAAACGTCCGCTAAAGAAGTGCTAAAAAATCTATTTTCTGCTATTGATGTTATGAATTTTGGTGTTACATTTGCTGAAAAAAAGCAAAATATCAGCATAACCGGAGCCGTACAAATCGGGCAGGGCTTTAACAAATATACAGAAACGCAGATTGAAACGCAGGAAATACTTTCACCATACCGCAACTCGAGTGAGAAGAGGGAAGATGCAATGGCTTCAACAGTTGGAAGCAAGATAGTAACAGACGAGGCTCATTATTTTTACCCGGTTGCAGTAAACCCAGGCAATTACCTGGAATACCTGGACCTAGAAATAGAAGGCTTTGAAGGTTATACTAAGGAAGCCTACAATAAGTTTAAGCAAGGCTGTTTGGTAGCGGCAACTGCTTTTCATACCAACAGTAAGAGCGGTAGTGAGAATGAGTTTGCTTTATTTGTCACCTGCAAAGAAAACAGTGAGTTGTACTTGCCAAATCTGGATCGGTATGTCGAATTTAGTAAGAAAAATGGCCGCAATACAATTAGTTTAGTTAAGGTCGCCGGTTTGCTCAAGGGATTAGAGGTAAATATCGATGGTATTGAAGTTTACTACAATCCCGTAGATACTGATATTGAGTTTGGCAGTTTATCGTGCAAGCAGTTTGATTTGTTTGGGCGGGCAATCGCCAAGAATATGTAAGGGTGCGAGGCATAGATGAATAAAATCAAAGCTGTAAAATTCAGATTATCAGGAGATGCAGCCTGCTTTCGCAAGCCGGATGTAAATGAGAAAGTGTATTTTACCTATAATAATATTCACCGGATAGCCTTGTTAGGTTTATTGGGTGCTATACTGGGGTTAAGCGGCTACCGGGAAAACAGGCTATACGGAGAACATAAGAAGACTTTCCCGGAATTCTATGCAAGGCTCACGGGAATTAAGTTGGCAATAATACCGGAAGCGGAACGGGGTTATTTTGCCAAGAAAGTTCAATACTTTAATAACAGCAGCGGCCATGCTTCCAGAGAGGCTGGCGGAAATTTGCAGGTCTATGAACAATGGTTGGAAAATCCCGCATGGACAATATATCTTATAAGAGGAAATATTGAGCAAGACTTAGGGGACAAACTTTTAGCTTATCTAACCGGACAACGGTGCGTCTATATACCCTATCTTGGGAAAAATGATTTTCCGGCCACAATTACTGATGTAGAATGTTGCGATTTAGTGTTTATGGAACGCGCTGGATTGCTATTTATAAATTCGTTATTCGCCGGTGACCTGGATGCAATCGACGATTCACAAACTTTCGCGGATAAACCAGCTTACATATTTGCTGAACGT
>CAZCEN010000033.1:0-3286 GCA_964497205.1 uncultured Sporomusaceae bacterium | reverse complement strand
GCCAGACCATAACTTTTATATATTTGATCAACTGTTCTTTACCAACTGCGCTGTAAAACAAGTTAAAAGTGGTGACTTGCTGCAGGATGGCAGTAGGATATTATACTTTTTCTAATCCGAGCATTTTGCCGGGCTTTTCAGCAGGGTTTGTTAGGAAGGGCGGCGAAAGCCTTGTAAATAGTAATTTTGTGATTGGAGCATTAGATGTATTGAATATGCTAATTCTACACAGGGAAGAATGCAAGCTCTGGATAACCCGCACATTAGATGTATTGAAATGCATCAGTCAATGTGTATCTAACCCGTTAGTTTATTTTGGGGAACCGATACATTGGATGTATTAATCTGTCACAATATATCAATAGCGGAGGTGTGCAACCCGAAACATTGGATGTATTGAAATAAGTTACTATTTGCGCCAATCAAGGCGAAACAAGACGGGCAACCGACACATTAGATGTATTGAAGTAAACCACGAACTTTTTTTTGCTAAGATAAATATTTGTGCGATCAACTGTTCCTCAATGGTAATAGGGTGCATACATTATTACCGTAAGGAACAGTCTTGTTTTCGAAGAAAGAAACTAAGTTAGCAGCAAAAGGCTACATAGCTAGACATTACTAGACCGAGATTGAAAAACAAAGTCGGTTGTTGTATACTAAAGTTAACAGAATTAGCTAAATAAGGAGGTGCACGCAATGATTACTGGGATAGCGATAACGTTGTCAGCCTGCGTTATTTTCTTAGTTCTAGTAATCAAAGTTGAAGCTTATTTAGAGAATAAACATAGATGTTTGTAGAAAACTTATAAGAGCCTTCGGGCTCTTTTTTTGTGTTTTTAGCTGCACATTGACTTCCGGTTATTTTAACTGTTATAATCTACCTATAATTGAGTGCTTTGGGGCGATGGAGTTCGCCATAAATTTGCGATAAGCAATGATGACTCCTACCAGTGATGGTAGGAGTTTGTTGTTTTGCTTTTGAATGCATAGCGTAAAAGTCTTCCTGACAGCATAAAGTAGACTTAGCCGTTTTAACTCCCGCTTGGAGAAGAGGGAGTTAAAAGCGGGTTAGTCATCGGATAAAGAAGGAAGAACGGGAGTTATTAGAAGATTTTAAGGAGGAATCTTAATGCCGAAAATTGCAAGTCAAGCCAAACGATTACGGATTTATATCGGGGAATCAGACCGTTGGCAACGCCGTTCTTTATATCATGCTCTGGTTGAAAAGGCCAAGGAATTGGATTTAGCGGGAGCTACGGTATTTCGCGGGCTAATGGGGTATGGGGCCAATAGTAGGATCCATACGGCAAGTATTGTTGACTTATCCAGCGACTTACCCATTCTTGTTGAAATTGTTGATAGTGAAGAATATATTAATAAATTTCTGCCTTTTTTAGACGAAATGATGCAGGAAGGCTTAGTTACGATAGAAGATATTGAAGTAATAAAATACGGCAAAGAACCACCGAAACGGTAGGGTTTGCTGACAAGGAAGTTGATACAGTGGAAAGTGTTCTTATCGTTGCAGTTGGAGGCGGGATCGGCTCGGCGGCAAGATACTTGGTGTCTTCGTGGGCTGCCGGCCGCTTTGGTTCTGATTTTCCCTATGGCACTTTATTGGTTAATATTGCTGGCTGCTTCATAATTGGTTTTTTTATGGCGTTAGTTACTGAGAAGGTTGTTACCAAGCCGGAGTGGCGGCTGTTTATAACTACCGGTTTTTTGGGAGGACTAACAACGTTTTCATCTTTCAGTTATGAAACTATTAAATTACTGCAGGAGGCCGATACTGCTTTTGCGGCCTATAATATTTTGGGAAATTGTATAATTGGCTTTTTTGCCACCTGGGTAGGCATTAGCTTCGCTAAGTATTTAACCTCTATTTAACAGATTTAACTGTATTGAACTTTATTTAAATGCGTTGTATACTGTATACGTTGTTTAAAATAATAATTGACGCTGTTTTCTTGAGCTGGTAAACTGATTCTTATAGTATAAAAATTAAGGCCCCTATAACAATTTACGTTATGGGGGTTTCTGTTGCGGCTTAATTAAATAGTAGTTGCAGTCTACTTTATAGGAGAGAATTTGAAAATGACGGCTTGGAGTATATTTGAAATTATAGGAGTTATTGCTTTTGCTATCTCCGGAGCAATGGCGGGAATAAACAAAAGGCTGGATATCTTCGGTGTTCTGGTATTGGCTTTAACCACTGCGATCGGTGGTGGTATTTTACGGGACGTAATTCTTGGAAATACTCCGCCACTGACTTTTCGCGATCCGACTTTTTTTATCATCAGCGCGTTATCTGCTATTGGTGCATGTTTTACCTACCGTTGGCTAGACAAGTTTAAAAATACCATCCAAATATGCGATGCCATCGGCTTGGGGGCTTTTACCGCGACTAGCGCCAATCTTGCTCTGGTCCATAATTTGAGCACAGTTTTTGCAGTAACAACAGTAGCTGTTATTACTGGTATTGGCGGCGGGGTTTTACGGGATGTTTTTGTCAAGGAAATCCCGTATGTTTTCCGGCAAGAGGTTTATGCCATGACAACAATTGTAGGTGCTATCAGTTTTTTCTATTTGCAATTTTATTTTACTGGCAATATACCCTTATATGTTTGTTTTGCTGTTACTACCGGTTTACGTCTTTGTTGTATCAAATACGGCTGGAACTTTCCCGTAATTGGCATAAAGCCGGCGGGAATGGCCTCCGGTGGTCATAAATCTGGGAATTAGTAGCAATTTTACAGACTTTAAAGAATATTTTCAAAAAAATACCGAATATGATCTTTACTTTTATTAGGTCTTATAGTATACTTAAATAGCCCTTATAATAGAAATGGTAAATTATCATTAGTCTTCTCAAGTATTGTCGAGATGCCCAATGAGTGATTTTTAAGGACTATTGGGGTAACAAAAATTGAGGAGGCTATTTAATATGGCACAAGACAAAGATTTAACCTGCCGCGATTGCGGTGCAAACTTCGTATTCACTGCTTCGGAGCAAGATTTTTATGCAGAAAAAGGTTTCACCAATGAACCTGGCCGTTGCCCGGAATGCCGAGCAGCCCGTAAGCAACAAAACAACCGTGGCGGCCGCAGCGGCGGTTTCCAACAACGCGAAATGTTTGATGTAACTTGCTCTGCTTGTGGTGCTCAAACTCAGGTTCCTTTCCGTCCAAGCAATGACCGTCCGGTTTATTGCAGAGACTGCTTCCAAAGCAACAAAAACTACTAAGAAAAGTAACTCCCCTGCTAATAGCAGGGGAGTTTTTTT
>CAZCEN010000032.1:0-18907 GCA_964497205.1 uncultured Sporomusaceae bacterium | reverse complement strand
AAGACGAAAAAAGAAGGTCAACATGAGTATTACTTTATTCAGGATAAGCAGAAAGATTTGTTAGAACAAATATAAGCAACAGATCAAATAATTTAAGGAGGTCAATATGACCAGAGCAGACGGACGTGCCGCCAACGAAATGAGAAAAGTAAAAATTACCCGCAATTATTTAAAATATGCTGAAGGGTCAGTGCTTGTTGAATTCGGGGATACCAAAGTTATTTGTGCCGCTACTATCGAAGAGAAAGTGCCGCCTTTTTTAAAAGGGTCAGGAGAAGGCTGGGTAAGCGCTGAATACTCATTACTGCCCCGTTCTACCCAAAGCCGGAATGTCAGAGAAGCTGCCAGAGGAAAATTGACTGGGCGTACCCATGAGATACAGAGGCTAATCGGCAGGGCATTACGAAGTGTAATCGATCTGAAGGCACTTGGTGAAAAAACCATCTGGCTGGACTGTGATGTAGTGCAAGCCGATGGTGGAACCCGGACGGCTGCTATTACCGGTTCGTTTGTGGCACTTGTTGATGCCGTAAACAAAATATGGGGTCAAAATCCAAAACCGTTTCCAGTGAAGGACTTTTTGGCAGCTGTTAGTGTAGGTGTTCTATCGGAAGGTGTATATTTGGATTTGTGTTATAGTGAAGATTCAACGGCAGTTGTCGATATGAACTTAGTCATGACAGGCAGCGGACAATTTGTTGAGGTGCAGGGAACCGGTGAAAAGGGAACTTTTGACCAAGCTCAGCTCAATGAGATGCTCACAGTAGGTGGTCAGGGAATTGATATGCTGCTGGATATTCAGAAAGAGACTTTAGGAGAACTCTCGTGGAAGGTAGGCCGGGAGGGATAATTTGTGCGCAAGGATATAAAAGAAATTGTTGTCGCCACTAAAAATCTTGGCAAAGTAACTGAATTTAAAGCAGCTTTAAGCGGTCTGCCATATGTTGTGATGTCGTTGGTGGATTTAGGGAATTATCCTGAAGCTCCGGAAAATGGTGTGACTTTTGAGGAAAATGCCCGTTCTAAAGCAGAATTTTATGCGCGGCTTACCGGCAAGCTATGTCTGGCTGACGACTCTGGTCTGGAGGTTGATTACCTGAAAGGGGAACCTGGGGTTTACTCCGCCCGGTACGCCGGTGAACATGCCAGTGATGAAGATAATAATAAGAAACTGCTTGATAATTTGACAGGTATATCAGCGGAGAAACGTACAGCCAGATTCCGGTGTGTGTTAGCGCTTGCTGACACGGAGAAAACGCTGCTTACCGCCAATGGTACGGTCGAAGGTGTTATGCTGACTGAACCGCGTGGCAATAATGGTTTTGGCTATGACCCCTTGTTCTTTGTGCCGGAGCTTGACAAAACTATGGCGGAAATGTTGCCTGAAGAAAAGAACGGTATTAGCCACCGGGGGCGGGCTATAAAGATGCTGGCCGAACAACTGGCAGAGATGAAAGAATGAAAATTGGCGTTATCAGTGATACCCATGGCGATGTACAGTCACTCAAGCAAGTAATTGCCGCGGCCGGTGAGGTGGATCATTGGCTTCATGCCGGAGATCACTGTAAGGACGGCTATTTACTGGGTGAACTTACGAATCTGCCGGTAACGGTAATAGCTGGTAATTGTGACAGGACTTTGTCTGCGCGGCCTGATGAGTATGTTGACATCGCCGGGAAAACCATTTTGGTAACCCATGGTCATCGTCATAATGTCAAGTACGGAGTGCAGGAACTGGTCTGGTGGGGAAAGCAATATGGCGCTGATATAGTAGTTTTCGGTCATACCCATATTCCCTACAATGCTTGGCATGAGGGTTTGCTGTTGTTTAATCCGGGAAGTCCCAGATTGCCGCGAGGAGGATCGTTTCCAAGTTGTGGTATTATACATATATTGGAAGACGGCATTATCGAAGCTAATATAATAAAACTATAAACTCGCCTTTGGGCGAGTTTTCTTTTTTTCACTTATGTGAATAGGAACGCATATATTACTACGTCAGGGTAATATCCGATAAGGGGAGGTGAAATACGTGAATATACCACCTGATGTGAATAATGTTTCTATTATAGGGGCAGGGGTTGGTATTCGTGCTCTGTCTACTATTATAGATGGAATTATTCTCGGGCTTGTCGGGGGAGTAGCAGCGGCTGTGATAGGATCTAGTGAGTCATACTATCTTTTTTCGCTGATTTTTGGCTTTTGCTACTATACCTACTTTGAAAGTAGTAAAGGTGCTACACCGGGTAAAATTCTATGCGGCCTTAGGGTTGTAAAAACTGATGGGACTCCCTGTGATTTTGAGGCGGCTGCACTGAGAACTATTTGCCGGATCATTGACGGTTTATTTGTTTATTTGGTTGCTGCTATTTTAGTTTGGCTTTCTGTACAGAACCAACGACTGGGGGATAAAATAGCTAAAACGCTGGTTATTAGAGTTAAGTGATCTTGGTATAACCTATCTCGGCCTTTGGGCGGTGATGGGTTATTTTTTTGTCATGGAAATCCATGTAGAATTTTCTTGCTTTTTCGTAAATACTATGAGATAATAATTATAGATTTGAAATTGGATTAATCCATTAATCCAATCACAAGGATGATAACTGTGATTGTACAAAAGCTTGGTGTCCCAATTTATTTGCAAGTGAAAAGCTACATTTTGGACAAAATAAAATCAGGTTATTTTAAAAAGGGCGACAAGCTACCTACGGAACGGCAACTTTCGGAAGAACTGGGAATTAGCCGCAATACTGTCAGTGCAGCGTATAAAGAATTGCTTTTGGAAGGCATTCTTGAGGCGAGACAGGGACGAGGTACTTTTGTTCGTGAACAGAACGCCGATATAACGGCGGCTGGAGCGGATGTGGCTGGCAGTCGGCTTGAACGGGCTCTCAAGGTCATTGATGCAGCTATGGCACAAGTAGTTGAATTCGGGTTTACGGTTGAACAATTTGCGGCTATAGCGACCATCCGGGCTAAAGAGCGGGAAATGGCCACTCGCCAACTAAGAGTAGCTGTTGTTGACTGTACCTTGGAGTATGTTGAACACTTTACGGCTCAACTTGGCCAAACGGCACAAGTCCGGATTGAACCGGTTGTGTTGGCTGATTTATTAACCGGCACTGTAAAAGCTGAATTTTTAGCCGCCTGTGATTTGGTGATCACAACCATTGAGCACCAATCCGCTGTAGCAGAATTTATTGACAATAGCGCTAAACTAATATCAGTAGCTACCGCGCCGAATCTGGAAGCAGTTATAAAGTTGGCTCGTCTCCAAACTGGTACTGAAGTAGCTGTTGTTGCCAAGACCCAAGAGTTCGTGGATGCATTAAGCCGGCTCCTAAACAAAATTGGCTGTAATGGAATTATCTTAAAGCCTTGTGTTGGGACAGACCGGGAAGCCATTCGAAAGTGCATTCAGAAGTACCAGGTAGTTGTTGTTGCTGAAGCTATGCAAAACACTGTGCGCCAAGTAGCAGTAGAAACGCAGGATATCATTACCTTCTATTATGAAATCGACCAGGGCTCGCTCCAACAGGTTGTCAGCCGGTTGGTTGCAAAAACTGATAAAGCAAAGGAGTAGTGAAAATGACAAACAAGGTAAAGGTTATTTTAGGTGTAATTGGCGCTGACTGTCACGCAGTTGGTAACAAAATCCTTAACCATGCTCTTACCGCTGCCGGTTATGAAGTTGTTAACCTAGGTGTACTGGTTCCTCAAGAAGAATTCGTTAATGCGGCAATTGAAACTGACGCTAAAGCAATTTTGGTTGCTTCCCTCTACGGCCATGGAGAAATTGACTGCCGTGGTTTGAGAGACCGCTGCCGCGAAGCCGGTATTGAAGACATTCTGCTCTATGTTGGCGGCAACCTGGTTGTCGGTAAAACTGACTTTAAAGAAGTTGAGAAGAAGTTCCTTGCAATGGGTTATGACAAAGTTTATGAGCCAGGCACTCTGCCTGACAAAGTACTTGCTGACCTTAAAGCGGACTTGAAATAAAAGGGGTCTTAGTTTTGAATAATGTATTGCTAATAGACTTCGGCAGTACTTATACCAAAATTACGGCAGTAGACGTTGAACAAGAAAAAGTATTAGGTACAGCCAGAGGCATTACTACTGTTGAAACCGACATAATGGATGGCCTCAATGAGGCGCTGGCTGCTCTATTTGCCAAAACCGGCAAACTGGAGTTTGAGAAGGTGCTTGGATGTTCAAGCGCTGCCGGCGGCTTAAAAATGGTAGCTCTTGGTTTAGTACCTGAAATGACTGCCGAAGCTGCCAAACGGGCTGCTTTGGGTGCCGGCGCTAAAGTTCTTAAGGTATTTACTCACGAACTTAGCGAATACGAAGTGGAAGAGATTTCAGAATTAAAGCCTGATATCATTCTTCTCGCTGGTGGTACCGACGGCGGCAACCAAAAAGTTATATTGCACAATGCCAAGATGCTGGCCGAACTGGGGATGGACATACCTGTTGTGGTCGCAGGCAATAAATCAGTTACTCCTACGATTGTTAAAATTTTGTCCGAAAAGAATATTGAAGCTCGTCCAACAGAAAATGTTATGCCGAAATTGGACGAACTTAATATTGAGCCAGCCCGTGCTGCTATCCGCGACATTTTCCTGCGCCGGATTACCGAGGCTAAAGGGTTAAACCGGGCTAACAAGATGGTAGACCGCTTAGTAATGCCGACACCGGCAGCCGTTCTTCGGGCCGCAGAGCTGTTAAGTCAAGGCAGTGGCAAAGAACGGGGACTAGGTGACTTAATGGTTGTAGATATTGGTGGGGCAACTACGGATGTCTACTCTATCGCCAAAGGTGATCCTACTGTTGCCGGGGTAGTGCTCAAAGGTTTGCAAGAACCTTTTGGCAAACGAACTGTAGAAGGCGACTTGGGTATGAGGTACAGCGCCGGAGCTTTGTTAAAAGCAGCCGGAGCGGAATTGATTGCCGAGTATGCCGGAGTAACTCCCAAAGAGGCGGAAGCCTACGCTTTAAAAGTAGAAGCAGATATTGACCATCTGCCGCAAAATGATGGCGAAGCCAGGATTGAAATCGCAATGGGTAGAGCCTGCGTTAGCCTAGGTGCCGATCGTCATGCAGGACAACTGACTTCCTACTGTACGCCAATGGGCAGTACCTTTTTACAAACTGGTAAAGACCTAACCAAAGTAACTACTGTAATCGGCACAGGCGGAGTTATTGTCAACAATCCAAAGCCGGATGAAATCTTAAAAGGCATATTGTTTGATGAGAGCAATCCGCAGGTGTTGAAACCGAAGCAGAGCGACTTCCTAATTGATAAAGAATACATCATGTCCGCGATGGGGCTGCTCGGAGAAGAATATCCCGATGTAGCAGTGCGCATGATGAAAAACTACATTCAAAAAAAATAGATTATTAAGGAGGCTTTTGCCACATGGAACTTAAGAATAAAAAGTGGACTCATGACGAGTTTAATGCCATCCGCAAGGAAGTTCTTACCCACTGGCCAACAGGCAGCGAAGTAAATTTTGAAGAAGCTGTAAAATACCACGAATCCATTCCTGCTAAGCGTCATTTTGCTAAGCGTCTTGTTAAAGCAAAAAATAATGGTGAAACATTAACTCAACCGCGTGCTGGTGTTGCTCTTATCGATGAGCACATTAACCTCTTAAACTTCCTGAAAAACGAAGGCGAAGCTGATTTGCTGCCAAGCACCATCGACAGCTACACTCGTCAAAATCAATACAAAGAAGCACAAAACGGTATTGAGGAAAGCCTCAAAGCAGGTCGTTCCCTGTTAAACGGCTTCCCGGCAGTAAACCATGGTGTAAAAGGTGTACGCCGTGTAGTTGAGAGCGTTGACGCTCCTCTTCAAGTACGTCATGGCACTCCTGACGCTCGTCTTCTCGGTGAAATCACGATTGCTGCTGGTTACACCTCCTACGAGGGCGGCGGTATCTCCTACAACATTCCTTACGCTAAAAGTGTTTCTCTTGAGAAAACCATCTATGACTGGCAGTATTGCGACCGCATGATTGGTATCTATGCCGAGCATGGTGTTGAGATCAACCGCGAACCGTTCGGACCGCTTACCGGTACTCTGGTTCCCCCCAGTGTTTCTCATGCAGTAGCAGTTATTGAAGGTATTCTGGCTGCCGAGCAAGGTGTAAAAAATATCACTCTTGGTTATGGCCAATGCGGTAACTTAGTACAAGATATTGCAGCTATCAAAGCTCTGGAACAGCTTGCTGACGAATACATGGCTAAACACGGTTACAATGACACTGTATTAACAACTGTATTCCATCAGTGGATGGGTGGCTTCCCGCAAGACGAAGCTAAAGCATTCGGCGTTATTTCCTGGGGCGCAGCAGCAGCAGCACTTGCTAAAGCTACTAAAGTTATTGTTAAGACTCCGCACGAAGCTCTTGGTATCCCGACTAAAGAAGCTAACGCCCAAGGTCTCCGCACAACCAAGCAAATGATCAACATGCTTAAAGACCAAAGCTTCCCGATGACTAAAGAACTTGAGTTAGAAATCAACATGATTAAAGCAGAAACCCGTTGCATTCTTGACAAAGTATTTGAACTCGGTAACGGCGACTATGCTATTGGTACTGTTCGTGCATTCGAAGCCGGCGTACTTGACGTACCGTTTGCTCCTAGCAAATTCAGCTTGAACAAAATCCTGCCTGCACGTGACAACAATGGTGCTGTTCGTCTGTTCGACGTAGGTAACCTGCCGTTCACTCCTGATATTGTTGCTTTCCATAAAGACAAAATGAATGAGCGTGCTAAAGCCGAAGGCCGTGAAGCAAGCTTCCAAATGGTAATAGACGATATCTACGCTATTTCCAAAGGTAATTTAGTAGGACGCCCGCGCTAATCACGCGGGTTTCCTCCATATAATTTAATGTAAAGGGGATATTTACAATGAAAATAGTTGACGTAGTTTGTTCAAAAGGTCGTACTGGTTTTTACTTTGACGATCAGCGGGCTATTAAAGCCGGCGCTGGCCATGACGGTTTTACTTATATCGGAACACCTGTAACTGAAGGTTTCAGTGCTGTTCGCCAAGCTGGTGAAGCAGTATCTGTTATGATTATCCTTGAAGACGGCCAAATTGCTTATGGCGATTGCGCTGCTGTTCAATATAGCGGTGCTGGCGGACGTGACCCCTTATTCTTAGCCGATGACTTCATTCCTGTTATCGAAAAAATGATTAAGCCTCGCCTTGTTGGCCGCGAGCTGAATTCCTTCAAACAACTTGCTGAAGAAATTGACAGCTTAAACTATGAGAACGGCAAACGCATTCACACCGCCCTTCGTTATGGTGTAACGCAAGCAATCCTTGACGCTGTTGCTAAAGCAAAAAAACAACTTATGTGCGAAGTTATTGCCGACGAATACAATACCCAAGTTAGCGACAAAGAAATTGCTATCTTCACTCAATCCGGCGATGACCGTTACAACAACGTTGACAAAATGATCATTAAGCATGCTGAAGTACTTCCCCATGGTCTTATCAACAACGTTAAAGAAAAATTGGGCGAAAACGGCGAACTGCTTATCGAATATGTTGGCTGGTTAAGAGACCGTGTAGCTAAACTGAAAACTACTGCTGACTATGCTCCTGTACTTCACATTGACGTATATGGCACAATCGGCCTTGCTTTCAAAAATGACGTTGCCAAAATCGTAGAATACTTAGGCAAACTTGAAAAAGCTGCAGCACCTCTCAAACTCCGCATCGAAGGTCCTGTTGACGTAGAAGAACGTGAAAAGCAAATCGAAGTACTTGCTCAAATCACTTCCCGTCTCCATGAAGCAAAAATCAATGTAGAAATCGTTGCTGACGAATGGTGCAATACTTTTGAAGACATTAAAGACTTCGCTGATAAAGGCGCTGGCGATATGCTTCAAATTAAAACTCCTGACCTTGGCGGTATCAATAATATTATTGAATCCGTACTGTATTGCAAGAAAAAAGGCGTTGGCGCTTATCAAGGTGGTACTTGCAACGAAACTAACCGTTCAGCAGAAGTATGCGTTCACGTGGCTATGGCTACCCAACCTGTTCAAATGCTGGCTAAACCTGGCATGGGTGTAGACGAAGGCTACATGATTGTATATAATGAAATGCAACGGATTCTCGCAGTTCGCAAAGCGAGAAAGTAAAAGTTAAAATTGGGGGTACCCGTGCATGAAATCCACCGTAACGCTTGGACTTGGTGACCAACTCATGTATTCGAGTTATTTTGCGCCTCGCGGCCGCAACCGTATGTACACACTGGGGCAGCAGCTTAGCGAACGCTATTTATCGCCGCTCGATAGACTTATCGGAATTATTGGCGATGCAGGTGCAGGTAAATCATCTCTGGTTAAAGGCATGTTTCCCGGATTAGAACTGACGAATGATGACGACGGGGTCAACATCAGACCGTTGCCACTTTTGAAGAACATTGATAGAGGCTTCTTTTCCAGCCACACCTATCATGTGGATATCCGGTTTGAATTAGCATTTACCCAGATGCATGTGCTGGCGGAAGCAGTCCAGCAAGCGCTGGCTCATGATAAGCGGGTTATCGTCGAACACTTTGATCTTTTGTATCCTTTACTCAAAACCAACGCCGATGTTCTCATCGGCGTTGGTGGCGAGGTTATTGTAGTTAGACCGACAGTTTTTGGCCCTGTGCCGCAGGAAATACGAGATGTTGTTGTTCAGACCTTGCAATTCCGTAAAATGGCACATACAGCGGAAGACCTTGCTAACCAAATTTTAGTCAACGACTATGATGCGATACTGGAATTTAGACATCGCGATGTACATCATGGCTTTGTACTGGAATATCCTTTAGAACTGGCAGCTGATCTAAAAGAAGTGGAAGCTAAGGTAAAAAAGCTGATTAATGAAGGTATTAATATTAGCTATTGTGATGAAGGTCACATCAAAATTGGCGATTTGACTTGGTCCTGTTCAGGGCCGAGAACACATGTCCGCAATACTGAGGAAATTGAAAACTTCCGGCTCTTGCCGGAATACAAATATGACCCCAAAACCCGTACGTATCTTATTATCGGTCTTGTTGGCCCAATGTCTGATACGCTTGATGGCTTTACACTTTTAAACACCATCAAAAGATAGAGGCTTTTTAGGAGGTTAGTATGAACGAACTTAAACCGGCGCATGCCGGAACTCTTGAATCTAACGACATTATGATAACGGTGGCTCCCGGCGCTAAAGGCAGCGGAATTGAAATCGAGCTGGAAAGCATTGTGCTGGCTCAATATGGCCAAGCAATAAAAAAGGTAATTACCTCTACCTTAGCCGAGCAAAACGTTACTGATATATACATTAAAGCGGTTGACAGGGGAGCACTTGATTGCACAATTCAGGCTCGTACCTTGACGGCTCTGGCTCGGGCCGGTGTTATTCTCCAGAAGGAGCTGATATAATGGACTTGCGCCGGACTATGTTATTTATGCCTGGCAATAATCCGGGCATGCTGCAAAACGGCGGTGTATTTGGTGCCGATGCAATTATTCTTGACCTCGAAGACGCTGTAGCACCTTTAGAAAAAGATGCAGCGCGCTTATTAGTTTCTAAAGCTTTAAAAACAGTGGACTATGCCAACAGCGAAAAAGTTGTGCGCATTAACCCTCTTGATACCTTTGGCCGTCAAGACATTCCTGCTATCGTACCGTGCCGTCCTGACGCCATATTGGTTCCCAAAGTCGAAAAAGCAGAAGATATCCACGAAGTAGTTCGTCTGGTAGCTGCTGCCGAACAACCGGGTCAAACACCGGTTAAGTTGATTGCACTACTAGAAACTCCTAGTGGCATTGCTGAATCCTATCAAATTGCTAAAGCGGATGAAAGAGTAGTTGCGTTGGCTTTTGGTGCTGAAGACTATACGGCTTCTTTGGGGGCAAAACGTACCAAAGAAGGAACTGAAATTTTCAGCGCACGGACAACTGTAGTAAACAGCGCCGCTGCTGCCGGTATTCAGTCGATTGACACTCCCTTTACTGATGTAAACGACCGGGAAGGCTTGATTGCTGACACTGATTTGGCAAAACGGCTTGGTTTCAAAGGAAAACTAGCTATTAACCCACGGCAGGTTGATGACATACATAGCGTATTTAATCCTACCGAACGTGACATCGATTGGGCACAGCGGGTACTGAGAGCTATCCGCAAAGCCGAAGCCGAAGGTTCCGGCGTAGCTTCGCTTGACGGCAAAATGGTTGACGCACCAATTGTTGCAAGAGCTGAGCGCATACTGTTCCTGGCCCGTTTGCTGGGCTTGGCAGAGGAGGCTTAATATGAATCAGATAAAAAATGTCATCGGACGCAGCCTGCCCGAATATGTTGAGGGCTATGGCAAGGTAAAACCATTTGCCGGTGCTTTTGCTACTGAACCCGACATGACGCGTCAAGCGCCGAAAGTTAAACGTATTTTACCCGGTGAGCAAAAGCTTATTGAAGACTTAGAAACAGTATTTAAACGTATTCCCGTTACTAATGGTATGACATTGTCTTTCCATCATCATCTCCGTAATGGTGATGGTGTTGTTAATATGGTACTGGAAGTTGCCGCAAAATTAGGCATTAAAGATTTAACACTGGCAATGAGCTCAGTTTTTCCGGTGCATGCGCCGATTATTGAGCATGTAAAATCTGGTGTTGTTACAGGACTGGACACCAACTATATGTCAGGCCCGGTAGCACAGGCAGTATCACGCGGTCTGTTCCCGCGTCCTGTTGTTCTTAGAACACATGGCGGTCGGGGCAGAGCCATCGAATGCGGCCAGTTAAAAATTGATGTTGCCTTTATTGCAGCTCCTACGGCTGATGATTATGGCAACTTAAACGGCGTACAGGGTCAGGCAGCTTGTGGTTCGCTGGGATATGCATTCCCGGATGCACAATACGCAGACAATGTAGTTGCTATTACCGATAACCTAGTTCCTTATCCGCTTTCTCCGATCTCTATTCCGCAAACAAGAGTAGACTATGTTGTTAAAGTAGATTGCATTGGCGATCCTAAAGGCATAGTATCCGGTACAACTAAAATAACCCGTGATCCTGTGGGTCTTAGAATTGCCGAAACTACAGCTAAAGTAATTAAAGCTGCCGACCTTATAAAAGACGGTTTCTCTTTCCAGACTGGTGCTGGCGGTGCCTCGTTAGCGGCCGCTTACTATGTCCGTCAAATGATGGAAGAATCCGGCGTTACTGGTAGTTTTGCTTTAGGCGGCATAACCGGCTATATGGTAGAAATGCTGGAAAAAGGATTATTTAGAAATCTTATTGATGTACAGGGCTTTGACTTGGATGCAGTTCGCTCCTTAGCCAATAACCCTAACCATCTTGAGTGTGGTGCTGATTTCTACGCCAGCCCGTTCAACATGGGCGCCGCTGTAAACAAACTCGATGCAGTGGTTTTGGGCGCTACCGAAATAGATACCAACTTCAATGTTAACGTAGTAACCGGTTCCGACGGTGTAATCATGGGCGGTTCCGGCGGTCATAGTGATGCTGCTGCCGGCGCCAAAGTTACCATCGTTGTTGCCAATCTGTTGCGCGGACGCTTACCGATCATCATGGATAAAGTATTGACCGCGACCACCCCTGGTGAAACTGTTGACGTGTTAGTTACTGAACGTGGTGTAGCTGTAAACCCGCGCCGCACAGATCTTCAGGAGCAATTCAAAGCTGCAGGACTGCCGCTTAAGAGTGCTGAAGAGTTAAAGCAACTGGCAGAGCAAATTGCCGGTGTTCCCGAAAGCATCAAAACACTTGATAAAGTAGTTGCTATTGTGGAATATCGTGACGGCACAGTAATTGACGTTGTTAGACAGGTTGGATAATAAAGTTGACTTAGCTTCAGATGGGGGCTTTAACCCGTTAGAGGTTTAGTCATCGGATTAATAAAGACATGAGATTGCTCATTGGTTCGCTGAACAGGAACAGGATTATTTGTTCCAAGATGCGAATTGTATGGCAATCTCATTCCTTTATGGAATATGGTGTGGTGCAGAGGGGGAGCTTGGTATGTGGGCTAATTACGAAATAAGAGAAATAAACCTGGATAATAGCAGAGAAGTAGAAGCAGTCCGCACTTTCCTGGCAGACTTTGGACTGAGTTTTGACGGAGTTGTTGATTATACGGTAGCTTTTTATCAAAATGACCAAATCATTGCAACCGGTTCTTTAGCGGGTGAGATTTTAAGAAACATAGCTGTTTCTCCCAAACTGCAAGGTGAAGGCTTAACAGCCAATGTTGTTAGTCATCTCATTCAGCAGGCCGGACAGCGTGGTATTTATCACTATTTTATTTTTACCAAACCGTCTGCCGCTGCGATGTTTTTGGCACTCGGCTTTAAAGAAATAGCGAGAGCTGAGCCTCATGTTGTATTGTTGGAATCAGGAATGGGCTCCATTGAAAGTTATTGCCGGGAAATAGCTAAAAAAGCTGAGGTATTGCCGGCTGGACCGCGGGCGGCGCTTGTTGTTAACTGCAATCCTTTCACCCTGGGGCATAAGGCTGTAATTACCCGTGCTGCAAAAGAAAACCAAGCAGTTATAGTTTTTGTTGTTAGTGAAGATAAATCGCTGTTCCCGTTTACTGTCCGTCTGCGCTTAGTAGAAGAAGGACTTGCCGATCTAAAAAATGTTTTGGTTGTACCTGCTGGTAAGTATCTTGTTTCTTCCGCTACATTTCCTGGCTATTTTACTAAAGGGGCAGCCACTGTTGCTGCGCAAACCCGGCTTGATGCCACCGTTTTTGCCCGCCATATTGCACCAGCCTTGCATATTACCAAACGTTATGTAGGCGATGAGCCGTACTGTGCTACAACCAACTGCTATAACGAGGCTTTGGCCGAGATTCTGCCTGAGTTCGGTATAAGTTTAGCTGTTATGCCGCGGATTACCAGTAGCGGACAAGCTATTAGCGCGTCAAGGGTCAGAGAACTTATCCGACAGGAGCAGTGGGACAGTCTTAAGGAATTGGTTCCTGAGACAACCTACCAGTACATAATCTCACCTGAGGCCAAGCCCATTATAGATAAAATTAAATCAAGCTTCTCCAGGCATTAGGTCGACAGCAGCAAGTTTTCCGCAAAAAAATGTATTTTTCCCGAACGAGAGAATATTGTATACAAAATACAGAGTACATGTTATAATTATTTTGACAATTCAGTTCAAAATGATTGTTTAAGTGTGTGCAATTGTTATTGAACAATAAAATCTTTCGTTGGGGAGGCTTACTAATGCGTATTGAACATGATTTTCTTGGAGAAATTGAATTACCTAGTGAAGTATATTATGGTGTACAAACCAAACGGGCGGTAGAAAACTTCCCGATTACCGGGCACAAACTGGATAAAGAATTTATTGTTGCTTTAGCTATTGTAAAAAAAGCGGCAGCCAAGGCTAATATGACAACAGGCCGGATGCCGACTAATATCGGTGCCGCTATTGTTCAAGCTGCAGCTGAAATTATTTCTGGTAAATGGCATGATCAGTTTGTTGTTGATGCCATCCAGGGTGGTGCCGGAACATCCATGAATATGAACGCCAATGAGGTAATTGCCAATCGCGCCCTGGAAATCTTGGGTTATAATAAAGGCGAATACAATATAGTTTCTCCGAACAACCATGTAAATATGGCGCAGTCAACCAATGATGTCATTCCTACATCTATTCGTATTGCCACTATAAAAAAAGCCAATCGTTTAATTCAGGAATTGACAATGCTGTCTGACAGCTTAACCCGTAAATCCGAAGAATTCAGTGATATTCTTAAAATGGGCCGCACTCACTTGCAGGATGCTGTGCCTATTACCTTAGGGCAAGAATTTGCTGCCTACTCGGCAGGGGTTAAACGGGCAGCTAAACGTGTACAACGCGCTATGCAGAACTTGTCAGCCATCAATATGGGGGCTACAGCTGTTGGCACTGGCCTAAATGCCGAACCAGAGTATATTGAGGAAGTTGTTCGTCAAATAAGCTGGTTAACAGATGAAACCTTTATCTCAGCGACCAACCTTGTTGACGCAACCCAAAACACCGATGAATTAGCCGAGTTTTCCAGTGCGCTGAAAGTTAGTGCTCTGAGTCTGTCTAAAATGGCAAATGATTTAAGACTAATGGCTTCCGGTCCCAAATGTGGTTTCAACGAGCTCATTTTACCGGCAATGCAGCCAGGCTCTTCTATTATGCCAGGCAAGGTTAACCCTGTAATTCCTGAAATGGTTAACCAAGTTGCATTCCAAGTTATCGGTAACGACCAAGCTATCAGCTTAGCAGTAGAAGCCGGTCAATTTGAACTCAATGTTATGGAACCGGTTATAGCATATAATCTGTTTAATTCGCTTACTATATTAACAAATGCAGTGAATACACTTAACCACCGCTGCGTTATGAATATTGCCGCAAACGATATCCGTTGCCAGCAGCTGGTTAATGACAGCATTGGCATTGTTACAGCTCTTCTGCCGCATATTGGCTATGAGGAAGCCTCACTTATTGCGAAAGAGGCTATAAATACCTCACGCCCGGTAAAAGAAATTGTTAAAGCCAAAGGCCTTATTCCTGCCGAACAATTGGAAGTTATCCTTTCACCAGGTGAAATGACCAAACCAGGAATTGCTGGAAAAAAATACTTAAATAATGATAAACTAGATATAGCTTAATTATTATTTAAGCTAAAGCGCGCCAATTAATATAGTAGGGGGTTAACCACATGAATGTACGTGAAGCCGCATTAAAACTTCATCGCGAAAATCAAGGTAAACTGGCAGTAGCCTCAAAGGTGCCTCTATCCTCCCGCCATGACCTCAGTCTGGCCTATACTCCCGGAGTTGCTGAACCTTGCAAAGATATTAAAGAGAACAAAGACCTATCCTTTGAACTTACCTGCCGCGGCAATATGATTGCCGTTGTGTCGGACGGTACCCGTGTTTTGGGCCTTGGTGACATTGGACCTGAAGCAGCTATGCCGGTAATGGAAGGCAAAGCAGTGCTGTTCAAAATGTTTGGAGATGTTGACGCAGTACCTATCTGCCTTGATACTAAAGACCCTGATGAAATCATTAGAACAGTTAAACTTCTGCAACCTACTTTTGCCGGTATAAATTTAGAAGATTTTTCTTCACCTAAGTGCTATGACATTGAAGATGCTCTAAAAGAGCAAATGGACATTCCGGTGTTCCATGATGATCAACATGGTACAGCTATTGCCGGTGTGTCAGCACTTATTGGTGCACTGCGTTTTGTCAAAAAAGACTTAGCTGCCGCAAAAATCGTAGTAAACGGTGCTGGGGCTGCAGGTACGGCTATCGGCCGCCTGTTAGTCAATGCTGGAGCCAAGAATGTAATCATGGTAGATGTTCATGGTGCCTTGTATAAAGGTATGCCTGGACTCAACCGGGTGCAAACTGAATTGGCTAAAGTCACAAACCTGACTAAATTCGAAGGCAATCTGGCCGAAGTAGCCAAAAATGCCGATGCTATCATTGGCGTATCAGCTCCTGGCGCATTCACCAAAGAGATTATCCAAAGTATGAATGCTGATGCTATCGTTATTGCTATGGCTAACCCTGTTCCCGAAATCAGCTATGAGGAAGCGAAAGCTGCCGGAGCCAGAGTTGCGGGAACTGGCCGCTCGGATGCTCCTAACCAAGTTAATAATGTAACTGTATTCCCTGGAGTATTCCGGGGAGCGATGGATGTAAGAGCCCGCCAAATTAACGAAGCTATGAAAATTGCGGCTGTTTACGCAATTTCAGAATTAATTCCGGAAAATGAACTCAGGGAAGACTATATTGTACCTGACGCTTTTGACCCACGGGTTGCTCCTGCCGTTGCCGCCGCTGTTGCGAAAGCAGCTATGGACACCGGTGTGGCTCGCATAAAAGTAGATCCGGAAGAAATTCGCAAGAAAACAGCCGAACGCGTTGCACGTAATCGTTAAGTAAGGAGGACAAAATGCGTACAATTGATGTTTCTCAAATCACAGCAGCCATTGCCAAAATGGCAGTTGATGCTAACTACTACTTATCAGATGATATTCGCGAGGCCTTAGAAGCCGGCCAAGAGCGTGAAGAATCTCCATTAGGAAAAGCTATTCTTGGCCAACTGGTGGAAAATGCTTGCATTGCTCGTGACGAAGAAGTACCTATTTGCCAGGATACCGGCATGGCTGTTATATTCATGGAAATTGGACAAGATGTGCATATTACCGGCGGTGACTTGTTTGAGGCTGTTAACGCTGGCGTAGCTAAAGGATATACCGAAGGTTATCTGCGTAAGTCTGTTGTTGCCGAGCCGCTGTTTAACCGTAAAAACACCGGTGACAACACTCCGGCAGTGCTGCACACTACCATTGTACCTGGAGATAAAGTAAAAATTACTTTGGCTCCTAAGGGATTTGGCAGCGAAAACATGAGCACACTCAGAATGTTTAAACCGGCTGAGGGTTTGCCTGCCATTAGAAAGTTCCTTACCGAAACTATTTTTAATGCCGGTTCCAATCCTTGCCCGCCAATCGTAGTTGGTATGGGTATCGGCGGTACTATGGAGAAAGCTGCGCTTTTAGCGAAAAAAGCGTTACTGCGTCCAATTAACAAACGTAGTACTCATCCTGAATACGCCAAATTGGAACAAGAATTTTTAGATTTAGTTAATAAAACCGGTGTTGGTCCCCAGGGTCTTGGTGGCCGGGTTACCGCACTGGCTGTTAATATCGAATACTACCCAACACATATTGCCGGACTGCCTGTGGCTATCAATATCAACTGTCATGCCACTCGCCACGCCGAAGTTGAACTATAGGGGGGCTAGCTTCAATGAATGACGTTATCAAAATTGTCACCCCGTTGACTCAAGACAAAGCCAAAGCGCTTAAAGCGGGCGACTTTGTCCTTATCACCGGAACTATTTATACATCTCGCGATGCAGCACATAAACGTATGGTAGAAGCCTTAGACCGAGGCGAACAACTGCCTGTTGATTTCCAAGATCAAATTATCTATTACGTTGGACCTACACCTGCTAAGCCCGGTAAAGCCATTGGTTCTGCCGGTCCTACCACCAGCGGCCGTATGGATGCCTATACCCCGCGCATGCTTGAACAAGGCTTACGCGGCATGATCGGTAAAGGCTACCGTACACCGGAAGTAGTAGAAGCCATGAAAAAACACGGTGCAGTATACTTTGCTGCTACCGGCGGTGCAGCAGCCCTCATCGCCAAAGCCATTAAGAAGTATGAAGTTGTGGCTTATGAAGATCTGGGTCCTGAAGCTCTGGCCCGCTTAACAGTAGAAGACTTCCCGGCAATCGTTGTTATTGACAGCGAAGGCCGTAACTTCTATACTGAAGGACAAGCTAAATACCGCGATCTGTAAAAAAAATGAAGCGGCTGCCACCCCCCAAAAATGGCGGTTGGTAGCCGCTAAAAATTACTAAAACTAGTTGCTTGACAAACAAATAAAATATCAGTATAATATGTTTTGTGACTACGGGGCGTGGCTCAGTTTGGTAGAGCACCTGGCTTGGGACCAGGGGGTCGCAGGTTCAAATCCTGCCGCTCCGACCACTTTAAGAAAGACCTTGTTGCGGGTGTAGCTCAATGGTAGAGCACTAGCCTTCCAAGCTAGCTACGAGGGTTCGATTCCCTTCACCCGCTCCATTTTATTTAAAAGTATAATGCGCCTGTAGCTCAGAGGATAGAGCAACCGCCTTCTAAGCGGTTGGTCGTAGGTTCGATTCCTACCAGGCGTGCCAGGAAAATTAAGGCTCTCAGGGTACTGAGGGTCTTTTCTTATGTCAAGCTAGTGTTTGTTTAGTGTTTATTTTCGAAAAAAGTATCAAAAGTGAATAAAGGATTTCAAACGATATAAAAATTTAAGCAGACTAATTGGCCTGCTTTTTGCGTCGCCTAATATGTTAATTAACAATCGTCCGAATAAGTCGCCTGATTTAATAAGAGAAGCGTCCATAAGGACGCTTACTTTATTTTTATCGAACACAAAATTCAAATCGGTTAACCAACTGTCCATTAGCAAATATTTGATAACTATACCAGCCTTTAGCCGGAAAAACTGTTGACCAATGAGCAGTATTAGTATAAGTATCTTGTGTGTTCACATTACTAATAACAAAGTTAGTACCATCTATGACCTGTTGTGTAAGATTATAAACAATTCTAATTTCGCAATTATAAATACCTCCATTACTAACAAATTGGTCTATCGACTTATAATCAGATTTTCCGGTGCCAATAAACGAAGTTAGGTAATTACTAGAATAACCGTTATTTTGATCGCGATTAGTCCAGGTCGCCAAGGCGTGATTTGTAACGTATAGTCCGGAATCTGCAGATGCGATGCTACACAAAGAGAGAGTTAAAAGTAAGACTAGAAGAATAACAGTTTTTTTCATATAGTCACTCCTTTTTTTTGTAATTTTGTTCATTTCGACGATTTTGGATAATTATCCTCCTCCAGGAATTAATTCCCTTTTGCCGAATGATATAAAAATGGTAAATGGGAGTAATTGAATTATGGAATCATTTCTTTGGCAGCAAATACTACGCATTTTGTATTGCTAGGAATTCAAAATTATTGAAACCGCTCGTATCTTATGTAACAATTACACTATAAGGAAATACGGAGGTTTCGGTTTATGAAACAAGAGAGAGTTAAGGAATCTCAACTGACACTAAATCAAAGACTAAGACAATGGGCGCGAAAGCTCAAGAACGAAGTAATAGCCATGTACTTTGTAATAAAGCACCCTGAAACACCACTGTACGCAAAGGTCCTCGCCGCCATCATTGTTGGATGCGCACTAAGCCCAATAGATTTAATTCCAGACTTTATTCCTATATTAGGGTATTTAGACGATTTAATT
>CAZCEN010000031.1:18877-19151 GCA_964497205.1 uncultured Sporomusaceae bacterium | reverse complement strand
AGAAAATACTCTTAAACAGAGTGCTATTGCTATTGAGGAGTCCGGAGCTTATGCCAGATTGTTTGATATTGATGTGTTTGACGCTGAGGGAAGGCAAATTTCTCGCAGTAAACTGGGATATACGGAGCGTACCTGTTTTCTGTGTGATGAACCTGCAGTTTTATGCCGCCGTTCCGGTAAGCATACCGGAGAAGAACTAAAACAGAACGTTGCCGAACGCTTAACAGCCTATAAAGCGTCAACAACAGACCATTGGCCGGACGTTGTATGGAAT
>CAZCEN010000031.1:10263-18867 GCA_964497205.1 uncultured Sporomusaceae bacterium | reverse complement strand
TCGGTGAACGTCTGACAGCTTTTAAAGCAGCAGCTACCAATCACTGGCCGAAGCTTGTCTGGGATTTTGGTGCGTGGGCTGTTGAAGCCATGCTTATGGAAGCGGCATGCACACCGTCACCGGGACTTGTTGACCGTGATAACTCTGGTGCGCATAAAGATATGGATTTCTTTACTTTTCTGATGAGCAGCAGTGCGCTTGCTGGCAGTATGTTTCGTTGTGCCGACGCCGGGTACAAGCATAGCGGTTCGCCGCAGGAATTACTGCCTGTTTTACGTTATATCGGCAAAGACGGTGAAAAACAAATGCTGCAGGCAACAGGCGGTATCAATACCCAAAAAGGATTGATGTTTCTGCTGGGTATCTTGACCGCTGCCGCTGCGATTGCTTTAAGGCAGTCAGGAACGGCTGATGCCAGCCAAGTTTTAGATGTAACAGCAGCCATGACTCAGGGAATAGTAGCAAGAGAACTTACTCCTCTGCACCAGAAAATACCAACAAAATTGACAGCCGGGGAAAAACTATATATAAAATATGGCGTAACAGGGATCAGAGGCGAGGTTGAAGCAGGTATACCCAGTATCAAAAGTCAGGGGTTGCCCGTATTTAAGCAAGCTCTTGAACAAGGATTACCCTTAAATGATGCATTAGTACATACACTGATGAGCTTGATGACAGTTGTTGAAGATACAACAATACTAAATCGCCATGATATGCAGGTTTTGCTGGATGTAAGATGTCAAGCCAAGCAGATAATGGATAGAGGTGGTATGCTAACAGACGCTGGTCGATCGCAAATAAGAGCTTTGGATGATGATTTTATTAAGCGCAATATTAGCCCTGGCGGTGTTGCTGATTTACTAGCCGCGACCTATTTCTTATACTTAGTCGAAAATTATAATAAATAAATTGCTGGGAAGGAGCCGATTTAAATGACTACTAACCACCGGGTTAAAATTATGGAGACTGTGCTGAGAGATGGCCACCAATCACTTGCGGCCACACGTATGCGAATTGCTGATATGCTTCCGATGCTGGAGCAGCTTGACGAAGTTGGTTTTCATGCACTTGAGGCTTGGGGCGGTGCTACCTTTGACAGCTGCCTGCGTTTTCTGGACGAGGACCCATGGGAGCGTCTGCGTACCCTGAAAAAGCATCTTAAAAAGACACCTATTCAAATGCTGTTACGCGGCCAGAATGTTTTAGGCTATAACCATTATGCCGACGATGTTGTCACAGAATTTGTCAACAGGGCTGTTGATAATGGTGTGGGCATTATTAGAATATTTGATGCGCTAAATGACGTGCGTAACCTGGAAGTGGCAATGCGGGCAGCAAAAAAGGCCGGTGCTCATGTCCAAGGCGCTTTTGTATATACTATCAGCCCCTATCACAATCAAGAAAGCTTCTTAAAAGTAGCCAAGGATTTAGTTGAACTTGGTGCAGATTCTATCTGTATAAAAGACATGTCCGGCTTGCTGGCGCCTTATACAGCCTATGAACTGGTAAAAGCGCTAAAAGCGGATATTGCTGTGCCGATTCAATTACACACCCACTATACCAGCGGCATGGCTTCCATGACTTATCTTAAAGCCATTGAGGCCGGTGTTGATATTATTGACTGTGCTTTATCGCCATTTGCCCTTGGCACTTCCCAGCCCGCGACGGAAGCCATTGTGGCTGCGCTGGAAGGTACTGAGCGTGATACCGGCATTAAGAAAGAACAATTATATCCTATTGCTGATCACTTCCGTAGTGTAAAAAAATCGTTAGCACAAGACTTTAATCTTAATACTGCCATTGACATTGATACCAAGGTGTTATCCTTCCAGATTCCTGGCGGTATGCTGTCGAACTTGCTTAATCAAATGAAAGAGCAAGGAATGGCCGATAAATATCCGGAGCTTTTGGAAGAAATGCCGCGTGTCCGGGCAGAACTTGGTTATCCGCCGCTGGTTACTCCGACTAGCCAGATTACCGGTTCTATGGCTGCTTTCAACGTTATGTTAGGACGTTACAAAGTTATCCCAAGGGAAATTAAAGATCTTGTTCGTGGCAAATATGGCCGTACTCCCGCTCCCATCGATCCTGAATTTAGAAAAATGATTGTTGGTGATGAACCGGTTATTACTCATCGTCCGGCCGATGATATTGCCCCACAAATGGATTCTCTCCGGCAGGAACTTGCCGAAAAGGGCTATCCGAACGCTTCGACGGAAGACGTATTGTCTTATGCGGTATTCCCGGAGGTAGCCTTAAACTTTTTTAGCAAACACCGGTAGAATAGCAACAAGCAGCACTGTTTCTAGACAGTGCTGCTTTTATGTTTACGGAAAACTTTATTTTTTTTGGAAAATATGTTACAATTAAAAATCCGAGCAATAAAAAGAAAGATGGGTATAATGCATGATTAGCACAAATAATCTAACACTACAATTTGGCAAGCGAATTCTTTTCAAAGATGTCAATATTAAATTTACGCCAGGCAATTGCTATGGCCTGATTGGCGCGAATGGAACCGGAAAATCCACCTTCTTAAAAGTACTATCAAATGAAATTGAGCCAACATCCGGCGAAATTGCTATCACTCCAGGCGAACGTTTGGCCGTGCTTAAACAAAATCATTACGAATTTGATGAATTTGAAGTTTTAAAAACAGTCATAATGGGTCATGTCCGTTTATATGCTATCATGGAAGAAAAGGACGAATTATACGCTAAACCGGATTTTTCCGATGAAGACGGCATTCGTGTATCTGAATTGGAATGTGAGTTTGCTGAACTTAACGGCTGGGATGCCGAGACTGAGGCAGCTAAATTGTTAAACGGCCTGGGTATTAAAGATGAGCTTCATCAGGCAAAAATGGGTGAACTCAGCGGTAACGAAAAAGTAAGAGTTCTTTTAGCGCAAGCTTTATTCGGCAGTCCTGATATTTTGCTCTTAGACGAGCCAACCAACCACTTGGATATAGATTCAATCTCCTGGCTGGAAAATTTCCTGGCAGACTTCCCTAACACCGTTATTGTTGTATCTCACGACAGGCATTTCTTAAACCAAGTATGTACGCATATTGCTGATATCGATTTTCAGAATATCCAGTTGTATGTAGGCAACTATGATTTTTGGCTGGAGTCAAGCCAGCTTGCCTTGCAGTTAGCTAAGGAAGCTAATAAGAAAAAAGAAGAGAAGATAAAAGATCTGCAAAACTTCATTCAACGTTTCAGTGCAAATGCTTCAAAATCCAAGCAAGCCACTTCCCGGAAAAAGCTTCTTGAAAAAATTACTTTGGACGATATTAAGCCTTCGTCGCGTAAATATCCGTATATTGCGTTTAAACCTGACCGTGAAGCCGGGGCACAACTATTGACGGTTGAGAATATAAGTAAAACAGTCGAAGAGGAACAGGTACTTAACGATATAAGCTTTACTGTAACCAAAGGCGATAAAATTGCCTTCGTCGGCCCCGCGGGAATTGCCAAAACTACATTATTTAAGACCTTGATGGGTGAGATTGAAGCAGATAGTGGTTCTTTCAAGTGGGGTGTGACTACAAGCCAAGCCTATTTCCCGAAAGATAATTCGGAGTTTTTCGATGGGGTAGAACTGAATTTGGTAGACTGGCTGCGGCAGTTTTCTCGCGATCAGGAAGAGTCCTTTATTCGAGGATTTTTAGGACGTATGCTGTTTTCGGGAGAAGAAAGCTTAAAAGCAGCTAATGTGTTATCAGGCGGTGAAAAAGTACGCTGCATGTTGGCGAGGATGATGTTGAGCGGTGCTAACGTGCTGCTGCTGGATGAACCCACAAACCATTTGGATTTAGAATCAATTACTTCCCTTAATAACGGCTTAATTAATTACGACGGTACACTTCTGTTTGTGTCACACGACCACCAGTTTATCCAAACGATTGCCAACCGTATTATTGAGATCACGCCAAACGGCATTGTTGACCGGCGGATGAGTTATGATGAATATTTGGATAATGCCGATGTTAAGAAGCTGTTAGCGGAGTTATATCGCAAATAGATATAATCTGAATAAAAGGGGGCATGTTATGCCACACACGAGAAATCCAGTAATGTTTAATATCAAGAAGTATTGTATTTTATTTATTGGATCAATCCTTGCTGCCATAGGTCTGGAAATTTTTCTTGTACCTAACCAGATTATTGATGGCGGTGTTGTTGGTATTGCAATTATGGCAAGTTCTCTTACCGGTCTGGATATTAGCTTATTTTTGATTTTGCTCAATTTACCGTTTCTCTATATAGGTTATAACCACATTGGTAAGACGTTTGCTTTGTCAACCTTGTTTTCTATTATATCTTTGTCCTGCTGGGTATATGTATTTCACCCCGTGCCGGAATTAACTAACGACTTGTTTTTGGCGGCTATATTTGGCGGGATCATCTTAGGCGTCGGGGTAGGTTTAATTATTAGAAATGGCGGCTCGCTTGACGGAACTGAGATTATGGCGATACTGTTAGATAAACGGACGGGTTTTTCTGTCGGCGAGATTATCATGTTTTTTAACTTGTTCATATTGAGCAGTGCCGGATTGGTCTTCAGTTGGGAAAAAGCTATGTATTCTCTGGTAGCTTACTTTGTTGCTTTTAAAGTTATTGATGTTACCATTGAGGGCTTGGATGAGTCGAAAGGGGTCATGATTGTTACAGATCACCCCGATGAAATTGCTGAGGCGCTCATGGCCCGTCTAGGTCGGGGCGTTACTGTTCTGCATGGTGCCGGGGGGTTTACCGGAGAGCCCAAACGGGTATTGTATTCGGTAGTAACCCGGTTGGAGATTGCCAAACTAAAGTCAATTATTTATGAAAAAGATGAAGATGCTTTTGTCACTATTAATGAGGTGCATGAGGTATTCGGCGGACGGTTTAAGAAAAAAGCTATACACTAAAATAAAAGGTAACAAAGATTGCCCGTTGGCAATCTTTTTCTTATATATCAGAATTAAAATTCATAAACTCGCTGCGCTCAAACACGGATTTCTTAACGGAATACCGCCTGGCTTTTCTCCTGCGGAGCGCTTTTTTCTTCTTTAATTCAGCTCAAAATCTATCCAGTTTGGTTTGATTTCAAAGTCTGGGGTGTAAAATAAGCGGTTATAACCGATAATAGTCAGTAAGCAGATTGACTTTTGGTAAGAATTAGCTCATATAAGATTAATTGTCGTTCACCCAGGGCATTACTTGACTCCCGGTGCAAGATTAAACTGATTCCAGAGGTGAACCCATGCCGGAAAAACCATTGGAAAATGTAACAATTGAAAGAGTTCGGCGGACAGACTTTGACCAATTGGAAAAGTTATTTGCCAGCGCTTTTCATGGGGAAGTAGAAATAGAACAATTGAAGCGACGCTTTCGCCGCGCGCACCAGTTTTATTATCTTTTGCAGCCGCTAAGTCAGTTTTCCATGTGGATAAAAAATCATTTCAATATCTATGTTGTAAACGTCGGTGGCAAGGTGGTTGGTTTTATCCAGATTTCTTTTTTAAATCCTATGCAAATGCATATAGATTATCTTGCATTCAGTAAACAATGCCGGGGGCAGGGATTAGGCCGGTGGGTCTTATCTAAGCTGCTGGCTAATGTTGCCGATGCGAATGATTATGATGTTGTTCTTGAAGTCAGGGTTGATAACCCTGCCTACCGTTTTTACCAGCGGCTAGGATTTAGAAATGCAGCGGAAATACTACATTATGAACTGCACTTAGGGCCAGATAAAGTTAAGATACAGCAGCCGGCAATAAATGTAGAGGGATTCAGACCGCTTGCCGCAGAGGATCGAGCTAAGCTGTATTATCTATATCAAGAATCTGTGTCGGCTGCCCAAGGGCAGGTAGTCAAACGGATGTATCGAGAGTTTAATCCCAGTATGATGGTCAGACATCTGGACAGTATTAAGAGTTATTTAATGCGCAAACGAAAGCGGGAGTTTGTCGTAGAGCAGGAGGGGAAAATCGTTGCCTGGCTTACGGTCGTTAGTTACCTGAAGGTAAAAAGCCACGTGATCAGCCTTATTCTTCATCCCGACTTTGAGCAGATAAGAATTGGTCTGCTTACAGAGACGATTAGCATTATTGCGGAAAAGTACAGCCAGGGTGTAATAACCACAACTATATATAATGATGATTTGTCCAAAAAAGCGGCACTTGAAAATTTGGGTTTTAATAATGATTTGGCCTATTACTTGATGTATCGGCCTTCGGTGACTAAAAGGCGGGAAGCTGTAAGAAAAGTAATGAGAACAAAGCCTGTTACCGGCAAACATTTCAAAAACACTATTAGGAAAGAGGGTTATTAGAAAGTGCCGGAAATTCCTGAGATTGAGACAGTAAGATATCATCTTGAGCAAAAGCTTCAGGGTCAGGTAATAACTGCAGTAACCGTTAATCGGGAGAAAGCACTTAATGTATCGACTGGGGAATTTAGTAACGCAATAGTAAACCAGCAAGTAAGTGCTATCCGGAGACGGGCCAAACAGATAATTATTAGTTTGGCAAACGGATACTCACTCGTGGTGCATTTTATGCTGGAGGGTTATGTGCGGTTGTTTTACGATGGCGAAGAAATACAAACTAATCCTTCTGTGGTGTTAGGCTTAGCCTCGAGAAAAAAGCTAGCCTTTTATAAACTTAATCTTGGCTATATTCACCTTGTACCTGATAGCGACTTTGCTAGTATGCCGGAACTGGCAGGACTTGGGCCGGAGCCGCTTTCGGCAGAATTTTCATTAGCAGTTTTTTTAGAATTGCTGGCAAAACGGAAAGGGATGATAAAGCCGCTGCTTATGGATCAAGAATTTCTTGCCGGTATTGGTAATGTCTATTCTAATGAGACTTTGTTTTGCGGCAAGATCAAACCTGAGCGAAAAACATCGCAGCTGACAGAAAAGGAACGGACTAATTTATATTATTGTATTCGTGATATTTTAACCCGCGCAATTAAGTTAGGCGGAGTCTATGAAGAAAAGTTTGCCTCAGACGATACACTTACCGGTGGTTTTGAGCCATACTTGCAGGTGGCCTATCGTACTGGCAAGCCCTGCTATATATGTGGAACTCTTATTGAAACTAAGCGCGTAGGTGGCAGAAATGCTTTCTATTGTCCTGTGTGTCAGCGTTAAGTATTTACCTTTTCCTGAGATTTTGGTATAGTATACCAAAGTAAACAGGGAAGGTGATAAGATGTTTAAGAGCATGCGGAGGCAGGACAGGCAAGTAAGTGGGGCGGAAGTTGCTGTAATTTTAGAAAAGTGTGAGTATGGTATATTGTCAACAGTAAATCAGAATGGCTATGCCTACGGTGTGCCCCTGAGTTATGTGTACAAGGATGGCAATATTTACTTTCACTGTGCCAACGAAGGCGTCAAGCTGGAGAACATTGAAATGAATAATAAGATTTCTTTTTGTGTTGTCGGAAACAAACAGACGATACCGGAAAAATTTACAACACATTACGAAAGTGTAATTGCATTTGGCCAAGCAACTATAATTCAGGGGCAGGAAAAGAATGATGCATTAGTGGCATTGATAGAAAAATATGCACCTGACCATATGGAAAAAGGTAAGGAATACATCCAAAAGAGTAATGAGAAAACAACCGTGGTCAAAATTGTTATTGAGCATATAACAGGTAAAGTTAGGCCGCAGTAGGAGATAGAAAAAATGACGGAGAACCAGCTTAAACTAGATATATGTCAGATCGGTAAGCGGATGTACGACAGCGGTTTTGTTGCCGCTAATGATGGAAATATCAGTGTACGGCTTAACGCTGACGAGGTTATTACCACTCCTACCGGAGTAAGTAAAGGGTTCATGACTCCGGAGATGCTGATTACGGTGGATATGGAAGGTAGAGTAGTTAGCGCTGAAGGCGATTGGCGTCCCTCTTCCGAACTTAAAATGCATCTTCGAGTATACCGGGAGCGGCCGGATGTTAAGGCTGTTGTTCATGCCCATCCACCCTACGCAACTACCTTTGCTATTAGTCATACTTCGCTCAACAGACCGCTTATTGCCGAAGCTGTTGTCATGCTTGGCTGTGTGCCGGTTGCCGATTATGGAACGCCATCGACAAATGAGGTGCCTGACGCGGTTGCCCCGTTCCTGGAACACTTCGATGCGGTTTTGTTAGCTAATCACGGTGCATTAGCCTGGAGCGACAGTTTGCTCGCCGCATATCATAAGTTAGAGTCGGTGGAGTTTTACGCTAAGTTAACCTTCTTATCAAATCAGCTAGGGAATGCGCAAGAGCTATCAAACAAACAAGTCCAGGATTTATATCAAATTCGAAAAAGAATGGGTATAGCGGGAAGACATCCCGGCGACATATGTAGTGTAAATTGTGGTTTACAATGTTATCGAAATCCAACAGAAAAATAATAAAAACTGTAAAGAATACTATTGACATTTCGTTTTGATTTTGGGATAATATAAATAACGTTACAACATTACATTGTTGTTTGGTGTATGTAATTTAATTGAATAATCTACTCGTAAAAGTGATGACTGGGAGCGGAATAATCATAAAACCGTTGCAGAGAACCGGTGGATGGTGTGAACCGGTACGGTGTGTTTATTCTAAA
>CAZCEN010000031.1:0-10253 GCA_964497205.1 uncultured Sporomusaceae bacterium | reverse complement strand
AAATCACCCATGAACTTCCTGCCCAAAGTGCTAAGCTCCAATGGGTTTAGCGCCGTAAGCTGGGGCGTAGGCTCTACGTTAGCAGAGCAGCCGGTGATGGCCGGCGGATGAGTATAGTGCAGGGTGGTACCGCGGAATTTTTCGCCCCTGTTGCATAGTCGTATCTATGCAACAGGGGCGTTTTAATTTTTTGAAAAGGGGTGTAAACCATGAAACAAGGGATTTCAATCATACTTAAGCGTCAGGGAGATGCGCTTGTGCGGCTGACCGGACTCTTATACAGGCGCGGCTATATTATAGAGAGTCTTTTGGTAGAGCCTGATTCTTGTCAGGAGCATGTACAAGTTACAGCAGTAGTCACCAATAATCAGGCTGCGCCCCGTCAGCTTTACAGCCATGTAGCAAAGCTTATTGATGTGGTTAAGGTCGAGGATTGTTACGTGGGGGGTTAAGTAATGAAAAAAACTGGAAGCAATATTATTATAGAAACACTGCTTGCTTTGGGTGTCGATACAGTATTTGGCTATCCTGGCGGGCAAATTATGCCGCTTTATGATGCCTTGTATGACGCGCCGCTCAAGCATGTTTTGACAGTGCATGAACAGGGGGCGGCCCATGCTGCGGATGGCTATGCCAGAGCAACGGGCCGGGTGGGAGTATGTATTGCTACATCGGGTCCGGGGGCCACTAATCTCGTCACCGGTTTGGCGACAGCGTTTATGGACTCCTCACCGGTTGTTGCTATCACCGGCCAGGTGCCGACGACGCTTTTGGGACGGGATTCTTTTCAGGAGATTGACATCACCGGTATTACCATGCCTGTTACTAAACATAATTTCCTAGTACGCGATATTACCCTGTTAGCAGATACAATCAGGCAGGCATTTGCGATTGCCGGCAGCGGCCGGCCAGGACCCGTACTTATTGATGTTCCCAAAGACATTTTGACAGGTCTTGCTGATTATTGCCCAGAAATGCCGCAGATACATCAATCCCAGCGGGCAACTGCACATCTGTCTGATCAAAGCGTTCGATCTGCGGCAGCAGCTTTGACAGCAGCAAAACGTCCGGTGATGGTTATTGGCGGTGGGGTAAAGGCTGGGAAAGCTGAAGTGTCTGTAAGGAAGCTGGCTGAGGCTAGTGGTATGCCTGTTGTCAGTACTTTAATGGGGCTAGGAGCTTTTGCCGCTTCACACTCACAATTTTTAGGCTTGACCGGAATGCATGGACATAAAGCAGCTAATTTAGCGGTTACAAAAGCTGATGTTATCGTAGCGGTAGGGACCCGGTTTAGCGACAGAGTTACAGGTGATCCCAAACAGTACTCAACAGGTAAAACAGTTATTCACCTCGATGTGGACGTAGCGGAATTTGATAAAAATATTATTGCGGATATTATGATTGCTGGCGATTTATGTACCGTTCTTTCGCAAATAACAGGCTATCTGCCCGAAAACAATAGGACTAGGATAGGTGCCTGGTGGGAAGAAATCGCCAAGTGGCGGCAGGAATATGCGGTTGCTTACGAGAGTGAGCACTTGACACCTCCCTGGATTATGCGGCATATGTCAGAAAAAACGGCGAATATACCCGTTACTTGGGTTACCGATGTCGGTCAGCACCAAATGTGGGCAGCACAGCATCTAACTATTGACGGCTCACGCAGTTGGCTTACCTCAGGTGGCTTGGGGACAATGGGGTTTGGCGTACCGGCTGCCCTGGGAGCTCAGGCCGGATGTCCTGAGCGACGAGTTGTTTTGATTGCCGGGGATGGCGGTTTTAAAATGACCGGCATGGAGTTATATACCATTGTTAACCATGATCTTCCGATCGTATGTGTTGTGATGAATAACAGGTCTTTAGGAATGGTACGTCAATGGCAGAAGCTCTTTTTTGAAGAGCGATACTCTTCGACAAGTTTACCGGAGTTCAATTTTACCGGATTTGTTGAGGCTTGCGGAGCATTAGCCTTGCAAGCGGCGACCCCATGTGAGTTTGAAGCAGCGTTTACTCAGGCGCTTACAGCCAATAAAACGGCTGTTATTGTGGCTAATATTGATCCGGATCTTGTAGTTACTCCGATGACAGCTCCAGGTAAACCTATCGACCAGTTTATCGAATAGCATCTCGCGAATTTTTTCCATAGGAGGTTTATAGTGGCGGAGATTTATCAAGAACTTAACAAATTATTGGTTTTTCGTACCTTGTTAAAGGATAATGTTATAAAGGGGTTGCTAACTCTCGGGGCTATCAATAACGGCAATAGTCACGAATATGAGCTTGCTGGCAGTTTGATTGAATGGGCAGAGGAGAACGGAGTAACGGGTAGTATTCCCGATAATTACTTTTTGGGTCTTTTGGGGCGGGATGAGAATATCGTCAGTCTTACGGCGCAAAGAACCAATATAGTGATAGATAGTGGTTTGATAAAGGCGGTTGTCCACGATATCGGGATTATACAAAGTCTATTGCAACCCACGCTAAGTGGGGTGTTTTCTCAAGAAATACGTGAGATTATAGAAGACTATAAGCCGGCGAGTTCGAAAGATGCTATGAAGTCAAACCGTCTTCGGTACTTAGCAGACTTTAAGCATTTATTCCTTTCTAATAATCCGAGGGCTAGCAAGGGAGAAATAGCCAAGGCACTTATTCAGCATTATCAGCGTTATGGCTGCGGTCGATTGGCCGGCTTTAGTGCATTTCGCTGGGATGAGGAACGGCGGGAACTTGTCGGAGTGGAACATTCCGATACTGTCCAATTGCAGGATATCATTGGCTATGAATATCAGAAAGCTGAACTCGTCCGTAATTCCGAGGCCTTTGTGCAAGGCAGACCTGCTAATAATGTCCTGCTGGTAGGGGCTAGAGGAACAGGTAAATCATCCTCTGTTAAAGCAGTGGCTAATCGATATCTTGATAAGGGGCTTAGACTTATTGAGATAGGTAAATCCGATTTTAAGTACTTACCGGAAATTATGTCGGTATTGCGCCAATGGGATAAAAAATTCATTATTTTTATTGATGATTTATCTTTTGAAGAGTATGAAGCAGAATATAAAATTTTAAAATCACTGATTGATGGCGGAGTAGAAGCTCGTCCGGATAATGTTTTAATTTATGCTACCTCCAACCGGCGAAACTTGGTAAAGGAAACTTGGGAAGAACGCGGCGGCAACGAATTACATCGTCAGGATACCATAAATGAGAAGATATCGTTAGCCGACCGCTTTGGGATAACTTTGTTTTATACCTTACCTAATCAGGAGGAATATTTCAAAATTGTCGAGGAAATTGCCCGGAAAAGCCGTATTCATCTAACCGGAGCTGAACTTCGTTCTGAAGCTTTGCGATGGGAGATGTCGCATTCAGGCCGGTCAGGACGGATCGCTAAACAACTTATCGACTATCTCGCCGGAGAAGTTGCTAATTAAGCTTAGACAGACTTAGCGTATGCTAAGTCTTATTTATTTTGAGAAAATTCCCAAAAGAAGGAGGATTTTACTATTTTTTAAGGAATTATCTAAGTAAAGACTTAATAAAGTATTTAATAAAGTATTTTCTTTTGTTTTGGAGGCGTACTATGGCAGAGCTTAGGTGGAATCCGTTACTATCAACATGGACAATGGTTGCAGCAAACCGACAGGCCAGACCACATCTGCCAACAGACTGGTGCCCGTTTTGCCCTGGCTCAGGAAAGGTACCCGAAAAATATGATGTTTATAAATATGATAATGATTTTCCGGCATTGACCATAAGTCCTGAGACGCCGGAACCGATGGGCAGTGCACCGTATAAAGTGTCACCGAATTATGGCAAATGTGAAGTTATCTTATATTCGCCCGAACATCAGGCAACATTGCCGAATTTGCCTGTCAGCCATATAGCGAAGCTGATTAACTTACTTGCAGAGAGATATACCGAATTGTCGAGTGACTCTAACGTAAAATATGTGTTTCAATTTGAAAACAGGGGAGAAGAAGTCGGCGTTACTATGCCTCATCCCCATGGGCAGATCTATGCCTATCCATTTGTGCCGCAGAAAATCCAGGTTGAACTTAATAATTGCCGGCAGTATTTTCGTCAGGAAGGACGCTGCCTGGTTTGCGATATGAATAAGGAAGAGTCTTCCAGACGGCAGAGGATTATTGCTGAAAATGAGAACTTTATTGCTTATTTGCCTTTTTTTACTGATTATCCTTATGGAGTATTTATTGTCAGCAAACTTCATAAAGGCAATATAACTCAATTCGACAAGCAGGAAAGACGTGATTTAGCGGCTATGCTTAAAAATGTCGCCGGCGCGTTTGATAATCTCTTCAATAAACTATTTCCTTATATGATGTGTATTCACCAAACTCCTGTAAATACAGAGGAATATCGCGATGCGGATGAATACTACCATTTTCATATTGAGTTCTATCCCCCATTAAGGGAGGCAAATAAAATAAAATTCTATGCTTCATCGGAAATGGGGGCATGGGCGGCTTGCAATCCTATGTCAGTAGAGCAAACAGCAGTAGCGCTGCGAAAAGCTTATGAACGCTTTGTGACAAAGGAGGAACAGGATGCTTGATGTTCATGCTGTGAGAACCGCCTTTGAACAGGTGTATGGTGCCAGCGGTCAGCCAGTGCAATATTATTTTTCGCCGGGCCGGATTAATCTGATTGGCGAACATATTGATTATAATGGCGGCAACGTTTTTCCCGCAGCCTTATCCTTAGGAATATACGGAGCCATTAGGCGGCGGCAGGATACTTCTATTGTCTTAACCTCTACTAATGCAGTTCCGGCAGTGAAAATAGACATAACTAAGCTTTTGGCAAACTGTCCGGAAGACGGTTGGGCAAATTACCCCAAAGGCGTTATCAAACATCTGTTAGAAGCGGGTTATGCTCTTGGTGGGTATGATATTCTTTTTGCCGGAAATTTGCCTGATGGCACCGGCTTGTCTTCCTCTGCAGCTTTACTGGTACTTACCGCCTATATGCTTAGAAGCATGCAGCCAAATAGCATTATTAATCGTTCAGAGCTGGCTATTTTTTGTCAGAATGTTGAAAATCGTTTTATCGGGGTTAATTGTGGCATCATGGATCAGTTTGCTGTTGCCATGGGCAGGCAGAACTATGCTATTCTGCTTGACTGTCAGACGTTGCAATATAAATATATACCTTTTGCGCTAAGGGAACATAGTATGGTGATAATGAATACCAACAAAAAACGCGAATTGGCCGAATCTAAATATAATGAACGGCGCAGCGAATGCGAGCAGGCACTGGCAATACTTAAACGTCATAGGGATTTAGAAAACCTTTGCCAAGCTACTCTTTCCGAGGTTGAAACTCATCTCGAGGAGGGTGTTTTACGCCAACGGGCCCGGCATGTTGTGTCTGAAAACAATAGGGTGCAAATGGCAGTAAGTCTTTTGGATAAAGGGGAAATTGAAGGCTTTGGTAAGTTAATGTTAGAGTCGCATTTATCACTTAAACGCGATTATGAAGTTACTGGTTTTGAACTCGATACTATTGTTGAAAATGCACTGCAGGCGCCGGGGTGTATTGGCGCGCGAATGACAGGGGCTGGTTTTGGCGGGTGTGCTATCGCCTTAGTCGAAACTGAGTTTTTGCCTGAATTTATGACAATAGTCGGTGCAAGATATAATTCGGAAGTTGGCCGTAATGCAGAATTTTATGTTGTCGGAATTGCTGATGGGGTAAAGCGGCTTGAAGGGTAAGTGGATAGATGCAGATTTATTTTGAAAACTTCAAGGGGCTTAATGCGGTAGTTATGGAAAACAAATGGCATAAGCTTGTTGTTTTACCAGAACTAGGCGCCAAAATTGCTTCATTAATATATAAGCCGCAGAATTTTGAAGTTTTCTTTCAACCCACTGATGGCTGTTTTCGCTTGAGTGCATATGGCGCTGCATTTGCGGATTTCGACACGGCTGGTGCCGATGAAATGTATCCGACCATTGATGCTTGTAAATATCCCTGTGATTATTATGAGGGGGTACAATTGCCAGATCATGGCGAGTTATGGAGTGTTCCCTGGCGGATGAAAGCAACAGGTAACCGCTTATGTTTTAAAACCCGCGGGCGAGTTTTGCCTTATGAATTTAAGCGTGCCATATATTTAAACAATGATTGTGTCCAGATGGAATATCAAGTCATAAATACAGGAGATAAAGCGTTATACGGCATTTGGGCATTTCATGGGCTAGTGGCTTGTGATGAAAGTACACAGATTATTTTGCCGGAAACAACCAGTGTGGTCAATGTACATGAAAGTGCAAAATTAGGATCAGCTGGTACTTTGCATAGTTACCCTAAGACAGTAGATAAGAGCGGCTCTACCTGCAGACTTGATAGTATTAAGCCTAGAACAGCCAACGATACCGAAAAGTTTTATGTGAATGGTAAAGTTAAAACCGGGCAGGCGGCGTTAACTTTGAATAATAACCGGCTGCTGTATCAATTGATGTTTCCTGAATGCAAAGTCCCCTATTTGGGAGTATGGATAAATCAAGGCGGTTTCAAAGGAGAATATAATTGTGCATTAGAACCGGCATCCGGTTTTTATGATTCACCAGAAATCGCTTATAAACTTGGTTCTATCGAACCTCTTGCACCTGGAACTGTGTTACAATGGTATTTAAATATTAAATTGGAGGAACTACCATGAATATTTTAGTAACAGGCGGCGCCGGTTATATCGGCTCCCATACCGTACGGCTTTTAGAAAAAACAGGCGGTAAGGTTGTTGTATTTGATAACTTGGTAACAGGTCATAAAGAAGCAGTAAAGGACAGCTTGTTCGTGGAAGGCGATATATTTGATAGTGAAAAGTTAACTGACACTATAAGGCGGTTTGATATAAGTTCTGTGGTTCATTTTGCGGCGTACAGCTTAGTGGGAGTATCAATGGTTAATCCCCGTGAGTACTATCATAACAATGTAGTTGGAACTCTCAATCTTTTGGATGTTATGCTGGCGAACGGCGTTAATAAACTGGTATTTTCCTCAACAGCTGCTGTGTATGGCGAGCCTGAAACCTCACCAATAACAGAAGAAATTGCCAAGAATCCTACCAATGTTTATGGACGCACTAAACTAATCATGGAAAATGTTATGGCCGATTACTCGCGTACCTATGGACTTAATTATATAGCGCTGCGCTATTTTAATGCCTGTGGTGCGGATGCTGCCGGTGATATTGGTGAAGATCATCAACCGGAGACACATCTGATACCACTCGTTCTTAAGGCTTGTTTAGGGAAAACCGATAAGCTCAAAATTTTTGGGGAGGATTATCCAACCAAAGACGGTACTTGTGTACGGGATTATATTCATGTCAATGATTTGGGGCAAGCCCATGTTTTAGCACTTAAAGCCTTGTATAACGGTCATGGATCTGCCGTATATAATCTTGGTAATGGCAATGGATTCACGGTAAAGGAAGTAATTGAAGCCGCCGAAGCGGTCACCGGTCTTACTGTACCAAAAGAAATCGTTTCCCGCCGTGCTGGTGATCCCGCAATTTTGGTGGCAGGGTCACAGCAAATCCGTCAGGAATTGGGGTGGCAGCCTGAATATACCGATATTAACAAAATAATCGAAACAGCATGGCATTGGCATCAAAATAATCCTGATGGCTTTGCCAGTCGAGGGTAATATGCCTGTACTGAGCCCTAATGAAGGGCAGATTTTTAATATAATCAGGCGCCACGGGCCGGTTTCAAGAGCTGATATAGCACGACTTACCGGACTGACTCCGCCAACAGTGACCAATATTACTAATAAACTACTAGATGCGGGGATTATTATTGACTATATGATAGGCGTGTCAAGCGGTGGACGCCGGCCGGTGCTTTTAAAGGTTAATCCGGATTCCGGACAAGTAATTATTATTCATATTCGATCATTTAAAATGATTGGGTATGTAGTAGATGCTGCTCTTCAGGTACATTTTGAGCAGACAGTAAGTATTAGAGGTCTGGAACATTCAACAATCCTGGAACTAATACAAGAAGTAATTGATAGTTGCTGTAAAGCAGCGGCAAAGCAGCCTTTGGCTATTGGTGTTGTCATCCGCGGTCCGGTCAGAACGCAGGAAGGAATTTCCGTCTTTGCTCCTAATATCGGTTGGAAAAACGTCCCTTTAAAGTACATTATTGAAGAGAAGAACCGTATTCCAACCTTTGTTGAAAATGACAGCCATGTCCTTGCCTATGGCGAATACTTCTTTGGTGTTGCACAAGATGCTGTTAATATGATTCTGCTGAAAGTTGGTTTCGGAATTGGCAGCGGTATTATGTTTAATGGTTCTCTGTACAGGGGAATTAACGGCAGCGCCGGGGAAGTCGGCCATACCGTCATCGATGTCGCCGGGCCGATATGCAGTTGCGGTAATACCGGCTGTATGGAAGCAATGGCGTCTGAAACTGCTCTGGTTAATTTAGTGGCAGCAGGAATACGGGCGGGTCAGTCTTCACTGGTTACAGACATTGTCAAAGGGGATGTATCAAACATTGCGCCGGAAGATATTTACCAGGCCGCAGATGCCGGTGATACGTTGTCCATAAAAATGCTAGGGCAGGCGGCCGGTTATCTGGGGATTGGCATTGCCAACTTAGTAAATATTTTTAATCCCGAACTTGTGGTTATTGGCGGTGGGTTAGCCAAGGCCAGTAAATATATTGAGAAGACGGTTTGGGACACGGTTTCCTGCCGGTCGTTTGAAAGCTGCAGCAGTGTACTTAATATCAAATATTCAACTGAGACCAATGAAAATACCATGAAAGGCGCCGCCGATATGGTATTTTCAGAATTAGCCGGAAAAATCGTTGATTTTAATTAGTATCTTTGCTGGTAGATGCTTATACTATTATGCTTTATGATTACATATAAATTGGGTAATAAACAAATACTAATAATTTGGGGGATTATGGAGTAGAGATAATCGGCCGATATCGCTACTTTATAATAGAATTTTGCTAAAAACAAATAAGGGGGTTATTAAGTGAAACGGTACATGAAGGGACTTATTGCTTCCACGCTGCTTGCTAGTTTAGCGGTAGCTGGTTGCGGCGGCTCTCAACAGTCTGCCTCTGTTGCGGACAAGGCTAAAGCGGTTATAGGTGTTGCTATTTACAAATTTGACGACACGTTTATGACCGGTGTTCGGAATGCCATTTCTAAAGCTGCGGAAGGTAAAGTACAAGTTGATATCGTGGACAGCCAAAATTCTCAACCTACCCAAAATGACAAAGTAGACCTGTTTATTACCAAGAAAGTAAATGCACTTGCTGTTAACCCTGTCGACCGCACCGCCGCCAGTGTTATTATTGATAAAGCTAAAAAGGCTAATATTCCTGTAGTATTTTTAAACCGTGAACCACTGCCCGAGGACATGAAAAAATGGGATAAAGTCTATTATGTAGGCGCCAGAGCAGAAGAGTCCGGTACTATCTCCGGTCAGCTTATTGTTGACTATTGGAAAGCCCACCCTGAAATGGATAAAAACAAGGATGGTGTGCTGCAGTATGTAATGCTCAAAGGTGAGCCGGGCCACCAAGATGCCGAGCTTCGTACCAAGTTTTCGGTAAAAGCTGTAGAAGATGCGGGAATTAAGGTGGAAAAGCTGGCTGAAGACACAGGTATGTGGGATCGGGTCAAAGGTCAGGAAAAAATGGCTGCTTTCCTGGCCGCTAATGGAGATAAGATCGAAGCTGTGTTTGCCAATAACGATGATATGGCTTTAGGTGCTATTGAAGCTCTTAAGGCGAAAGGCTACTTCAAAGATGGCAAATATATTCCTGTAGTTGGCGTTGATGCTACTGCTCCGGCTCTTAAGGCCCTGGAAGATGGTACTTTATTGGGCACCGTTCTAAATGATGCCAATAACCAAGGTAAAGCGACCTTAAATATTGCGAGTGCTTTAGCCCAAGGCCTTACCCCGAACAAAGAGAACACCGGTTTCGACATAGTTGATGGTAAGTATGTTTGGATTGCTTACAAGAAAATTACCAAACAAAATATGAACGACGCAAAATAAGACTTTTTGAAATAGTAGACTTAGTCGCTCGAATGTACCTGTAGGGGTATACTCTCGTTTGGAGAAGCGGGAGTCTTACAGCGGGTTAGTTGTCGGATAAAGTAATATAGGGGCAGGGGGAACTCTTGCCCCTTGATTTTAAAATGTAAATGTAAGCCGTGGCGGAAGAGAGGCGCTAAAATGACCGAATCCCCAATTC
>CAZCEN010000030.1:17257-19662 GCA_964497205.1 uncultured Sporomusaceae bacterium | reverse complement strand
CGTGATAAAGGTTACAAAACTTAAATCCCAAGATCGTGATTTTGTAGTTAATGCCGAATTGATCGAAACGATCGAAGAGACGCCGGATACTGTTATTACTTTAACAAGTGGTAAAAAATTAATTGTAGAAGAGTCTATGGATGAGATTGTAAGAAAAGTAATGGATTATCGCAGAGCTTTGTTTAGAAACATGAGATAATTATTAATGTTTGCGTTAGCATGCATTAATTATAATAATTATTATAAGGAGGTGCACCAGTGGCTGAAGAGGAAAAACCCAAGAAAATGTCGATGATGGTAATTATCATTTTAATAGTGCTGGGCTTAATTTTAGCCGGTGGTATTTCGTACTTAATTGCTACCAGGGTTGTTTCTGATAAAACAGTTGAAAAAAGGGCTTCAACACACGAGCCAGGCCAATTCATTAAACTTGGCGATGCCAAAGATGGGCTTGTCCTCAATATTGGTGGTGTAAACAGCGGCCGGTATCTAAAAATTGGGTTGATTGTCGAATTAAAAAATGATAGCAAAACGCAAAAAGAAGGAAAAACGATGTCACCTGAGGAAATAAAGATATTGGATACTGCAGTTTACGTTTTAAGATCGCAAAAAATTGAAGATTTTGATCCTAGTAAACAAGATCAACTTAAGGAATTATTGAAGAACGAAATTAATAAGACTCTTGGTGTAGAACGAGTATATGACATCTACATAACTAATTTTGTTCTTCAGTAGATTAGCGAGAAAAAATGGTATAATATGATGACTAATTTGCTATTTAAAATTCTTTTGGGGTGAAAGGAGGGGGAGGATTGGCAGGGTCTGATGTTTTATCACAATCGGAAATCGACGAATTACTATCCGCTTTGTCTACTGGTGTCGTTACTGCTGAAGAGATAAAAACAGAAGAGAAACAGCGCAAGATTAAAATCTATGATTTCAAACGTCCTGACAAATTTTCAAAAGATCAAATTCGCACAATTTATATGTTGCACGAAAACTTTGCGCGCCTGATTAATACTTACCTATCGGCGCATCTTCGGACGCTTATTCATATTGATGTTGCTTCTGTTGACCAACTTACCTATGAAGAATTTATCCGGTCAATGCCAAACCCCAGTGTTATTAGTATTTTCCAGATGAAGCCACTCAAAGGGAACGCAATATTAGAGATAAATCCTAATATTGTTTTGGCGATTATTGACAGATTGTTTGGTGGGCCGGGATTACCGCCGGCTAAGGCACGATCCTTAACTGATATCGAAGAAACTATTATCCGCCGAGTAATTAATAAAGCTTTAGAGAGTATGCAAGAAGCATGGAAGCAAGTAGTGGCAATTGAACCACGGATGGAGGCGTTGGAAACCAATCCTCAATTTACCCAAATTGTTCCCCCAAATGATATGGTGGTACTTATTACACTTCAAGCAAAAATAGGTCAGGCTGAAGGACTAATGAATATTTGTATACCTTATTTAGTGCTTGAACCTATAATGTCTAAATTAACAACAACTTTTTGGGTGTCTTCCGCTGCAGCTAAGCAATCCTCGCCGGAAATTATGAATGTTTTGCAACGTAAACTGGAAAGAACTCTGATTCCGGTTATCGTTGAATTGGGGCGAGCCACAGTTACTGTCCATGAACTATTGGATTTAGGTGTAGGTGATGTGCTGCAACTTGAAACTAAAGCTGAAGAGGACTTAAACATACTTATTGGTAACAGAGAAAAGTTTAAGTGTAAACCCGGTCTGGTTGGCCATAGAACTGCGATACAAATTACTCAAGTAATTTCCCAAGGAGATGATAATGATGAGTGACGGATTTCTGTCCCAGGAAGAAATAGACGCTTTACTAAGAGGCGAACCAGTTGCGGCCTCCCCATCTCCGGCTGGGCAAGATTTGTCAGATATTGAAAAAGACGCTTTGGGTGAAATTGGTAATATATCAATGGGTACCGCTGCCACTACGTTATCTGTACTTTTAGGCAGAAGGGTATCAATTACTACTCCAAAGGTTTCGATATCCACTTTAAACGAAATAAAACGGCAATATCCTTTACCCTACCTGGTTATTGAAGTTGGATATACCCAGGGGCTCTTAGGAACAAATATTTTAGCAATACGTGAACAAGATGCTTTAATCATTGCTGATTTGATGATGGGTGGGGATGGTACTAATCCTCCGTCTGAATTAAATGAACTGTATATGAGTGCTGTTAGTGAATCTATGAATCAGATGATGGGATCAACAGCTACATCAATATCTACAATTTTCAAGAAGAAAGTAGATATTGCACCGCCAAAAGTGAACTTATTAGATTTTGCTGTAGATACTGATATCACCAATGTGGTTCCCGGTGATGAACCTTTGGTACGGGTATCTTTCCGAATGGAAGTGGAAGATCT
>CAZCEN010000030.1:15894-17157 GCA_964497205.1 uncultured Sporomusaceae bacterium | reverse complement strand
CCTGGTGCAGATACAAATATTGGCCTAATCATGGATGTTCCACTACAGATTACTGTAGAATTAGGACGTACTCGCAAATTAATTCGCGACATTCTAGAGTTGACACCAGGTTCTGTTGTTGAATTGGATAAACTGGCTGGTGAACCTGTGGATATTCTAGTTAATGGTAAGCTCATCGCTAAAGGAGAGGTTGTAGTTATTGATGAAAACTTTGGTGTAAGGATTACCGATATAATTAGTCCTTTGGAACGTGCTAATAACCTACAGTAATAATTCTAAATTTTATTTGAGATAGGAGAGATAAGTTAAATGGCCATTAAAGTTCTAGTTGTGGATGATGCCGCTTTTATGAGAATGATGGTTAAAGATATTTTGTCCAAAAACGGCTATGATGTAGTTGGAGAAGCTGAAAACGGTCTTAAAGCTTTGGAAAAATATCAGGAACTTAAACCGGATTTAACGACTATGGATATTACTATGCCGGAAATGGATGGAATCACTGCCGTTAAAGAGATCAAGAAAATTGATCCTAATGCGAAAATTATTATGTGTAGTGCTATGGGTCAGCAGGCTATGGTTATTGAAGCAATTCAATCAGGTGCTAGAGATTTTATTGTTAAACCTTTTCAGCCTGACCGGGTTCTTGAAGCTGTCCGCAAAGCTGTTGGCTAGACGGGACTAGCTAGTAAATGTTTAATTATGTTCGCTTTAGAGGCAGTATTTTACTGATTCTGGTTTTAGTACTAGTCGCAGGCCAAGGGTTGGCAGCGGCGGAAGCAGGTGAATACTTAAAGTATCAGGAACCTCAACCGACGACGTCATCTTGGCTTTCAACTACTAGTTACATTATATCGCTATTAATAACCTTTGCAGTTGTTCTGGGACTGGCTTATCTTACCTCTCGATTTTTGGCAAAAAAAATGACAGGGATCAGAGAAAACCCCAACAGCAAAATATACACTACTTTGCCTTTGGGGCCTAATCGTGCTATTTATGTTGTTGAGATTGCAGGAAAGTTTCTAGTGTTGGGAGTTACCGAACAGAATATAACGTTGCTCAACGAAATCACTTCTCTATCCGAGATTGAGCAACTTAAATCTATGAATGATGCTTCTGTATCACCTGAACCGTTTAGTAATATTTTTCAACGTCAGATTGTTTCGCTGAAAAATATGCAAAATAGCTTTCCCCTTGTTTTCGGTTTAGACACTCCCGAAATACGCGAGAAGGAGTTTCAGAACGATAGTAGGAAGAGGTAAATAG
>CAZCEN010000030.1:12143-15794 GCA_964497205.1 uncultured Sporomusaceae bacterium | reverse complement strand
GTACTCTCTTTTTTACGAAGTGCTTTAGGTACTCAACAGATGCCTCCGAATCAGATTTTAGTTGGACTTGCTTTGTTTTTAACTTTTTACACAATGTCTCCATACATTGATCAGGTAAATGCAACTGCTTTGCAACCAATGATTGCAGGCACGATGGATCAGGAAACTGCATTAACTGCTGCGATGAAACCCCTGCGCGAGTTTATGTTTAAGCAAACCCGTGAAAACGATTTGGCTTTATTTGTGAATTTATCTGAGATGCCGCGCCCTAATTCACCGGAAGATGTTCCCACATCTGTTTTAATTCCGTCATTTATTATTAGTGAACTTAAGACCGCTTTTCAGATTGGTTTTTTGATTTATATTCCTTTTATTGTAATTGATATGGTGGTGGCCAGCACCCTTATGGCTATGGGAATGATGATGGTGCCGCCGGTAATGATTTCTTTACCATTTAAAATTCTACTATTTATACTGGTGGATGGATGGCATTTAATTGTTCGTTCATTAGTCAGCACCTTTAGTTAAGGGGGGCTTTTATGTCAGGAGATATGGCTATCCAGATTGGTCGTGATGCTTTAGCCATGGTCATGCTGGTGTCGGCCCCTATGCTGATTCTTGGTTTGATTGTTGGTATTATGGTAAGTATCTTTCAAGCGACTACACAAATACAAGAACAATCCCTTGCGTTTATTCCCAAAATAATTGCTGTTTTTGTTGCCATACTTGTTTTTGGTCCATGGATGTTAAGTTTAATTGTGGATTACACTAGAAATCTTTTTATGAGTTTGCCTAATCTGATACGGTAACTGGAATGCAAAGCAATTTACCCTACAGATAGTATGGCTCTTTTTATGGACAGGCGATTACAATATGACTTATGTTAGTTGATTAAGGGTCGGCGCAAGCCATGTTTTCTTTATAATAGATAGGTGGTAAGCAATTTGGATTTGTTTGCTTTGCTACAAAGCCAGTTAGGATTTTTTTTATTGATCTTTGTACGAATAAGTGGAATATTTTCTGTAGCGCCTGTATTTGGTTCCCGCAATGTTCCTTTAATAGTCAAAGCGGGATTGTCATTATTAATTTCTTTCATTTTGCTACCTTTGTTGTTTCGAAATGATATTATTGTTCCGGAATCGATACTAGCGTATGTTGCTGTAGTAATTGGCGAATTTTTAATCGGTCTGATTATGGGCTACGCTTGCTCATTTATTTTTTATGGAATACAGATGGCTGGTTCATTATTGGATACACAAATTGGGTTTGGAATTGTAAACGTCTTGGATCCGCAGTTTGGCCAGCAAGTTCCGCTTGTTGGTAATTTCAAATATATTTTGGCCATGTTAGTTTTTTTTGCTAGCAATAGTCACCATCTTTTTCTATCAGCAATAGTCTATAGTTTTAAAAGCATTCCTGTAACTCATGGGATATTTAGGCCAGAAATGGCGGCTAATATTGTAGTAGATATGGTAGTTTCTATTTTTGTTATCGCTCTTAAAATTAGTTTACCTATATTAGTGGCGTTACTTCTCACTGATGTTGCATTAGGTATTTTAGCCCGAACCATGCCGCAAATGAATATTTTCGTTGTTGGTGTGCCGGGCAAGATCATTGTCGGCATTTTTGTACTATCTTTGGCTTTACCATTTTATATAGTTTTTCTGGAGGTAATTTTTAATGATATCTTCCATAACATGTACCGCCTCCTTGAAAGCTTTGCGCCAAAATAATGATAGTAAGTATAAGTTAAATAGTTTTGATTTGCAGTTGTTTAATGGCGAAAAAACCGAGGAAGCAACTCCCAAACGCAAAGAAGAAGCCAAGAAAAAAGGCCAGGTAGCCAAAAGCACTGAAATTAGTTCGGTATTTGTAATAATGGCTTCTTTCTACTCACTAAAATTGTTAGGTGTCAGCATATATGATGAGTTATCCCGTTATATGATAGGCATTTTTTCCAGTATATATACAACAGATTTTACTATTAATTCTGTGCAGCTATTATTTTTAAATGTAATTATAGTATTATTAAAGACTATATTGCCAATTCTCTTAGTGATTATGATAATATCAATGGCTGTAAATTATATGCAGGTAGGATTTATGTTTTCAACTGAAGTTTTGATGCCGGATTTTAATAAGATTAATCCGCTATCAGGATTTCAACGGCTATTTTCAAAACGTTCACTTGTTGAACTTTTCAAGGCTCTTTTTAAAGTATCTATTATAGGTTATTTCATTTATCGATTTGCTGTTGTAAAAACAGATGATATTCCAAGGCTAATTAGTATGGAGTTAATAGATTCCCTTAAACTTGCCGGATCTTTAGTTATCGATTTGGCTTTTCAAATCATTGCCGTTATGATGGTTTTAGCTGCCTTTGATTACTTTTATCAGTGGTGGGAACATAACCAAAGTTTAAAAATGTCTAAACAAGAAGTAAAAGAAGAATTTAAACAAACTGAAGGTAATCCGCAAATTAAAAGTAAAATCAAGGAAAAACAAAGGGCAATTGCTATGCGGCGAATGATGCAAGAAATTCCTAAAGCCGATGTTGTTGTAACCAACCCTACTCACTTAGCAATCGCTTTAAAATATGAAAAAAATATGGCGGCACCTGTGGTTCTAGCTAAAGGTCAAGACCTTGTAGCTGAACGTATCAAACAAGTAGCAAGAGAGAATAGGGTGGCTGTTGTAGAAAATAAACCGCTGGCACGTGCGTTATACCCGATAGTAGAAATTGGTGACGTCGTCCCACCGGAGTTATATCAAGCGGTAGCAGAAGTATTAGCTTACGTATACCGTTTGAAAAAACGCTTGTCCTAATAGAAGGAGCGATTTATAAATGGCGGCTCAACAATCTGCAGTACTTACTAAATTAACAAAATATAGTGACGTTATGATAGCGGTAGCGATTATTACGATTGTCGTAATGATGATTATACCACTACCAACAATGCTTCTAGATTTACTATTGACGCTTAATATAACATTGGCTTTAGTTATTGTAATGGTTGCTATCTATAATATTGAGCCATTAGATTTTTCGGTATTTCCATCACTGCTCTTAATAACTACGTTATTTCGTTTAGCGCTTAACGTGTCATCAACTCGGCTTATCTTGCTAGATGGTCATGCTGGAGAAGTTATTGCTGCATTTGGTAATTTTGTAGTTGGTGGTAACGCGGTAGTTGGTTTTATTGTTTTTGTTATCTTGATTATTATTCAATTTATTGTAATTACCAAAGGTGCTGAGCGTGTTGCTGAAGTAGCGGCACGGTTTACTTTAGATGCAATGCCAGGAAAACAGATGAGTATCGATGCTGACCTCAATGCTGGACTTATAACTGATAAAGAAGCTCGTGACCGCCGGAAGAACATTCAGCGCGAAGCAGATTTTTATGGCGCTATGGATGGTGCGAGTAAATTTGTTAAAGGCGATGCGATTGCTGCTATTATAATTATCGTAATTAATATCGTTGGTGGCTTTGTTATTGGGATGTTGCAGCGTAATTTAGATGTTTTACAGGCTTTACAAACCTACACACTGCTAACTGTTGGTGAAGGGTTAGTAAATCAAATACCAGCATTATTGATTTCTACTGCTACTGGTATTGTTGTAACACGCGCCGCTTCCGAGTCTAATTTAGG
>CAZCEN010000030.1:0-12043 GCA_964497205.1 uncultured Sporomusaceae bacterium | reverse complement strand
TTTGGACTTCCTGCTCTTTGGATTCAGGAATCTTATCGCGAACAAGCGGAATTATCGGGTTATACAGTTGTTGATCCAGTATCTGTATTGGCTACACATCTAACTGAGATTATAAAATCTCATGCCGCGGAAATTTTGGGACGTCAAGAGGTTCAAACATTGATTGAATCTGCCAAACAAAACAATGCTGCAGTTGTCGACGAGTTGACGCCAAATCTTCTCGGTTTAGGTGAAATTCAAAAAGTATTAGGCAATTTGTTACGGGAGAAAATCTCTATTCGAGATTTAGTAACAATTTTTGAAACACTAGCTGACTATGCGCAATTAACAAAAGACACTGAGATTCTAACTGAATATGTTCGCCATGCATTAGCTCGACAAATCTCTCGTCAATTTGTCAATAATAATAGTTTAACCTGTCTCACTGTTGATCCGGAATTAGAAAATACAATTATTAATTCTGTGCAGCGTACAGAACAAGGTTCGTATGTGGCATTAGATCCGCAAACAGTGCAGTCTGTAATTACCTGTCTTACAAATGAATTACCGAAACTTACCAACATGGGTTATCAGCCAATAGTGCTTACAAGTCCAGGGGCAAGATTGTATTTCCGCAAGTTAACAGAACGAGTAGCACCAAACTTGACAGTTTTATCTTATGCCGAATTGGATTCCAAAATTGAAGTGCAAGCACTAGGGATGGTGAAGATTTAGTTTGAAAGTTAAATTGTTTAAAGCACAAAATATGGCTGAAGCTATGGCACAAGTTAAGCAAGACTTAGGGCGCGATGCTGTTATCTTGCATACCCGCCGTTTTAAAAAAGGTGGATTCCTGGGTTTTTTTGGCAAAGATATGGTAGAGGTTATGGCTGCTGTGGATTCTGCGGCTGCTTCTATCTCACAAAATAAGCACCAAGTCAATTCTTTCGCTATAAATACCAACGATACAAAAATGACTGCATTGCAGTTTGAAATGTCTAATATGCGGAAAATGATGGAACAAATATTATGCAAAATCCCCAAAAATGATGAACAGTCATCTCCACTCATGGATTTATTAATTAAAAATGATATTGATCCAGTTATTGCGTCCAATCTTATTAAAGGACTGCCTGATGAAAAAACAAATGTCGGTAACGAGAAAAGTACAGCTCGCAAACTTTTAGCTGATCGCATAATTAATTATTTAAAAAAGGTTGATGGTATTAAAATTTCGCCGTCAAGACGCAAGACTGTTGCCTTAATTGGGCCGACTGGTGTCGGTAAAACAACAACCATTGCCAAGTTGGCTGCGAACTTTGCATTAAAAGAAGGGTATAAAGTAGCTTTAATTACTGCTGATACTTACCGTATCGCAGCAGTTGAGCAGCTAAAAATCTATGGTGATATAATTGGTGTGCCTATTGATATAGTATACTCTTCGGATGAACTAAAGGCGGCTCTTTATCGTCATAATGACAAGCATTTAGTTTTGATCGATACTGCAGGACGAAGTCCCAGTAATCAGGATCAACTGGCTGAACTTCAGGCACTTTTAGCAGTCGATTCTGAGATTGAGATACACCTTGTGCTAAGCACGACGACGAAATACAGAGATGCATTAGAGATAGTAAACAAATTTATGGTTTGTTCTCCGCAAAAATTTTTATTTACAAAAGTTGATGAAGCCAGCAATTTGGGAACAGTTTTCAACTTGTTATACCACTTTCCCACCGCGTTATCATATATTACCACAGGACAAAGCGTTCCCGATGATATAGAGTTGGCTAGCTCTGCAAAATTAGCAAATATGATTTTGAGGGATTAACTATGTGTGATCAAGCTGAGAAATTACGTCAAATGACACTAAAACCTTCAATCCCGAAAAGTCCAATTATAAAACAAATGCCTAAAAGCCGGGTAATTACAGTTACTAGTGGAAAAGGTGGCGTAGGAAAAACTAATTTTACCGTAAATTTAGCGTTGGCCTTAGCCGCTCTTGAACAAAAGGTATTAGTTATTGATGCTGACTTGGGGATGGCCAATGTGGAAGTTATTTTAGGCTGTTCCGCGCCTTATAATATTCTCAATTTATTAGAAGATGGACTAAATATCGCGGATGTTGTTACCGAGGGTCCACGCGGTATTAAGTTTATGGCCGGCGGTTCAGGAATCTATCAATTAGCTAACCTGAGTGATGCTAACTTGAAGCATATAATAGCACAAATATCGTTATTTGATAATTGGGCTGACTTTATTCTTATTGATACAGGAGCTGGCTTGAGCCGCAATGTATTAAATTTTGTGATGGCTGCTGATGAAGTTATTATTATTACAACGCCTGAGCCTACAGCTATAACTGACGCTTATGCAATGATGAAAGCTTATGCCGGGCAAAGTGGCGAGGCACCACTTAGGCTAGTAGTTAATCGCATTTTGGATAGGGATGAAGGACAACTGGTTGTTGATAAATTAATGCGAGTTTCGCAACGGTTTCTCGATTTATCAATCAATAGCCTAGGCTATGTTTATGAAGATAGAAATATGGTAAAAGCCGTTAAGAATCAAATACCACTGCTAGTATCCTTTCCGGACGCAATATCGTCCCGGTGTATTGAAAGTATTGCTCAACGGATGCTTTATGGTGAAAATATTCAGCAGCCACGTGGTATGAGAGGATTTTTCCATAAATTTTTAGAATATATGTATTAGATCCTCAAAATGAGGGGGGGTTAACATTAGTATTAAGTTGGAAGAAATTTTTAAAGTCAATCAGCGAATTGAAATTATAGTTCCTGGACGAGATGGTCTTGCTGAACAATATCGTAGTCGTATTGAAGATGTTACTACCGAAAATATGACTATTGCTATGCCGATGAGCAAAGGCCTACCGGTATTGATGCGCCGGGGTGAGATCTTTTTCGGTCGTACGGTGATAAACAGTTTGGCATTTGAATTTACTAGTGTTTTACTTGCTAAACAAATAAATCCATTACCTATTTGGATTGTTGCTGTACCCTATAATATAAAAAAGATCCAACAAAGAGCCTTTGTAAGGCTTGATGTAGCACTGCCTGTGCAAATTGCTAAGATGGAAGATGGTCAAGTCATTGATGAACCAGTAATTAATGCTGTTACCAAAGATATTAGTGGTGGCGGAATTCAAATTGCCACTACCAATGAATGGAAGATTGGAACTAACTTATTGGTAACCGTTAATTACCCTGATATTGGACCAATCACTCTGAATGGCGAAGTTGTTAGAGTACAGCAGCCACAACCTGACCGTGTATTATTTTGGGTGGGCATTAAATTTCTTGAAATTGGTGAGAGAGACCGTGGCAATATTATTAAGTTTATATTTAAAAAGCAGCTCGAGCAACGCCGCAAAGGTCTAGAATAACTACAGAGTGTGGTGGTGAATTTATGATAAGATTACTTGTTGTTGACGACTCTGTATTTATGCGTAAGCTTTTAAGTGACTTATTTGCTGGTGAAGCTGATTTTACTGTGATCGATACTGCCCGAAATGGTAAAGAAGCGGTTGATAAGGTAAAAAAGTTTAAACCAGATATAGTTACAATGGACGTTGAAATGCCAATTATGGATGGCCTTAAGGCGTTAGAATTGATTATGAAAGAATGTCCTACGCCAGTAGTTATGATAAGCAGCTTAACGCAAGCTGGTGCTGTAGCTACGCTTCAGGCACTGGAATTAGGAGCCGTCGACTTTGTTGCCAAGACGGCAGGACCTATTTCTAGTGTATCGGGGATAAAAAGTGAAATAGTAAACAAGTGCCGGGCTGCAGCTCGCGCTAATGTTCTTCAACTTACAAGAGTCCGGGCTACCAGTACAGTATCTTTACTTCAGAAAACCCATTCAACACCTATGGGACTGCAAGATGAACGCATTGTTGCTATTGGAACGTCTACAGGCGGGCCTAGAGCGTTGCAAGAAGTGATAACTAAGCTTCCGGGCAATATTCCTTGTGGAGTTCTTGTTGTACAACATATGCCGCCTGGATTTACAAAATCGCTTGCGGACAGATTAAATTCCTTGTCTTCAGTGACGGTTAAAGAGGCAGAACACAATGATGTTATTCGCCCAGGACTTGTTCTGATTGCGCCGGGGGATTATCATATGCTGATTGAGAGGGAAGGTGGAAAAGCTGTTGTTAAGCTTAACCAGAATCCGCCAATTGGAGGTCACAGACCAGCGGTAGATCCCATGATGGAATCAGTAGCCCGGGTCTTTGGCAGCAAAACAATAGGCGTCATTTTGACTGGTATGGGCCATGACGGGGCTAAAGGTATCCAAGCAATTAAGCAGCAAAATGGTCAGACTATAGCCGAGGATCAATCAACAGCAGTTGTATACGGAATGCCTAAGTCTGCTATTGAAATGGGGGTAGTGGACAAAACTGCGCCTATTACTGGTATAGCCGCTGAAATACTTAGAGCCTTATCTAAGCAATAACCATAAGATGTATACGGGGGTGTAGAGGAATGGACATTAATCAGTACATGGGAATGTTTTTGGAAGAATCACGTGAGCATTTGCAGACTTTGAACAATTGTTTGCTCGATCTCGAAAACGACCCCGGTAGTTTGGCTGTACTTGACGAAATATTTAGAAGTGCTCATACCATAAAAGGCATGTCTGCTACTATGGGATTTACGACCATAGCCGAGCTAACGCATGAAATGGAAAATGTTCTCGATTTGCTACGTAAAGGCGCGCTTCTTGCCAACGACGATATTACCGATGTTTTATTTAAGTGTGTTGATACATTAGAACAGCTGGTTGAGAGTGTAGCTTCAAATTCTGATGCAACGATTGAAATTAAACCATTAATTTCTAAGCTTTCAGCTATTGCTAAAGGTGAATTTTCGGCAGAACCTAAGGTTCAACATGCCCAACCTGAATTAGAGCAAGAAGAAGTAATAGAATCCAATTCGGTTGAAACTATAAAATTAGATGATACTGAAGTTAATGTTGTTAAAGCTGCTAAAAAGCAGGGGATTGAATGCTATGAAATTCATGTAAAGCTTCGGAACGGCTGCTTACTAAGATCCGCAAGAGCCTACATGGTAATGAATGCTTTAGAAGAACTCGGTGAAGTCATTAAAAGCATACCCGCTGTTGAGGAACTAGAGAAGGAAAACTTTGATTATAGTTTCCAAGTTGTTCTCTTAACTGCTGTCGACTCTGAAAAAATTGAAGCTACCGTTACCAATATTTCAGAAGTTGAAGAAGTGGTTGTTGTTCCGTCTTCTGTTTTAGAAACTGTTCCTAAAAAGACTACAGTTTCGGTCTCTCAGCCTGAACCTGCACCTGCTAATAAAGCAGATAAAAAACCTACTGTAAATAAGGTTGAAAAATCTTCAAATGAAAACACGGCTTCGACTTCTGATAAAAAACTTAAGAGTGGTCAATCTGTAAGGGTTGATATTGATAAACTTGATAGCTTGTTAAATCTTGTAGGCGAGTTGGTTATTAATAAAACCAGACTGGAACAAATCGGATTAACACACCGGCTAACAGAACTTGTTGAGACTATTGAACAGATGGATCGAGTAACTACTGATTTACAGGCAGTAGTTATGAAAGTTCGTATGGTACCAGTCGGACAAGTATTTAATCGTTTTCCCCGTATGGTACGCGATTTATCCCGGGAATTGAATAAAGAAGTAAATCTTATTATCCAAGGTGAGGAAACTGAACTTGATCGTACTGTAATAGACGAGATTGGTGATCCTTTAGTTCATCTATTGAGAAACTCCATTGACCATGGCGTTGAACATCCGGCAGAGCGACAAGCGAAAGGTAAAAACCCAGTCGGAGAGATTCGACTGATTGCCCGGCATGAAGGCAACAACGTCATTATTATGGTTGAAGATGACGGTAAAGGTATTAATGCTGATATCATTAAACAGAAAGCCGTAGAAAAGGGACTTATTACTCAAGCGGAAGCTGAGAAACTTGAACCTTCTGAAGCGATCAGACTTGTTTTCTTACCAGGATTTTCTACTGCAGAAACAGTGACAGATGTATCTGGACGCGGGGTAGGAATGGATGCCGTAAAAACTAAAATTGAATCTTTGGGCGGCATGGTGGACGTTGAGACAAAAATTAATGAAGGTAGTAAATTTAAGATCAGGTTACCGCTAACCCTGGCAATTATCCAGGCGTTATTAGTAAAAGTCTGTGAAGAGATTTACGCTATTCCGCTTGGTACCATTGATAGTACTATTAATATTACTCCGCAAGATATTAAAACTATCCAAAATCAAGAGGTAATTCTTCTTAGAGGGCAGATTATTCCTATAGTTCGTTTGGCAAATGTGCTTAATGTCCCAGAAATTTCTAGCGATACTCAGGACGAGTTATTTGTAGTTATCGTACATATGGGCGAACATCGTGCCGGAATTATCGTTGATACACTTATTGGACAGCAAGAAATAGTAATAAAATCTATGGGCAAACTGTTGGCTGGTATTAAAGTTATTGCTGGTGCTACTATCTTAGGCAACGGCCAGGTAGCACTTATCCTGGATGTCGGCGCATTGAAGCAATAAGCGGGAGGGAAAATCATGTCTGAACTAACGTATTCCGGGAACGAAATTCAGTTAGTAGTTTTCAAGCTAGGTAGAGAAGAATATGGTATTAGCATTTTGCAGGTTCAGGAAATCAAACGGATAACAGAAATTACGCGTGTACCTCATTCGCCTGATTATATTAAGGGAGTTATGAACTTGCGCGGCAGTGTTTTGCCTGTTATTGATTTAAAGAAAAGGCTAAATTTGCCACCACAAGATTATACCGAAGATACAAGAATAGTCATTATAAAGGTAGAAGATATAACTGTTGGTATGATTGTCGACGCAGTCTCAGAAGTGACTACCATCGATCAGGCGAGTATTGAGCCGCCACAAGACGTAGTCGGTGGAATTGCAGCTGATTATTTAAGTGGCGTTGGAAAGATGGAAAACCGACTTTTAATTTTACTTAATGCTGACGCAATTATTGGCATTGGTCAGGAAATTAAAGCAAGCTAACTAGGTTCAGTTATCAAAGGGGGGGCGAAATTTGTCTGAAGATATATTAAAACTTTCCCCGTTGCAGCTTGATGCTTTAAGGGAAATTGGTAACGTTGGTGCTGGTAACGCAGCAACTGCACTATCTCAAATCATTAACCACAAAATTGACATGACCGTACCTGAGGTCTCTATTCTTCCATTAGGCGAAGTGCCTGAGGTAGTTGGTGGGCCTGATGCAATGGTTGCAGGTGTTTATCTTAGAGTTTTTGGTCCGGCACCTGGTAGCATCTTATTTCTCCTTCCCCGTGAAAGTGCTTTCTATTTGGTAGATATGCTAATGGGGCGTGCCCAAGGTGAGACTCAGCTTCTTAATTCAATGGATGAATCAGCCTTAATGGAGATTGGTAATATTTTAGCAGGAGCCTATTTAAATGCGTTATCTCACTTTACTAAATTAACTTTATTACCATCTATTCCGGCTTTAGCTATTGATATGGCAGGAGCTATATTAAGTGTTATTCTGATTCAATTAGGACAAATGGGTGATCATGCGTTGGTAATAGAGACTGAGTTTACAACAGATAATGATGGTGTAAAAGGACATTTTTTCCTTATTCCTGATCCCGGCTCCCTCAATACAATTTTGGCGGCAATCGGGGTGAAGGAATAATGGCGGAACTCATTAAAGTCGGAATGGCTGATTACAAGGTGGGGCGTAATCCTGCTAGTTTAATTAGTTATGGATTAGGATCCTGTGTGGGAATTGCTCTATTTGATCCGGTTGCTAAAGTAGGTGGGTTAGCACATATTATGTTACCCGACAGCACTCAGGCTCGGGCTAGCGATAATCCTGCCAAGTTTGCAGATACTGCGTTGCCTTTAATGCTGAATGAAATTATTAAATTAGGAGCCGTTAAATCACGTGTTACTGCCAAAATTGCTGGTGGAGCCCAAATGTTTACTTTTACTAACACCACTGATATTATGCGTGTGGGTGAACGCAACTCAGAGGCAGTGCGATTGATTCTAAAAAAGCTTGAAATACGTTTATTAGCAGAAGACACAGGCGGAAACTATGGACGAACTGTAGAACTTAAGTTAGATACGGGTATTTTTAGGGTGAAAACTATTGATAAAGGTGAAAAAGAACTATAATTTGGAGGAGTAATTATGGCACTAAAGTTGCGAGTTAGTTTAGTTTTAGCGTTTGCCACCAGTATTTTAACTATATTGGTCGGTTTTTCCAATGGTATTGCAACTACTGCCATAGTATACCGGACGTTGGTTTCACTGGTTCTTTTCTCAGTTTTAGGTTATATATGTGGGCAGTTTGCAGAACGCTTTTTACAGCAAGAAGTAGATAAACCAGAAATGACGGGACAAAATCTTGACATTATAGCGAATGTTGACCAGGAAGCTGAATTGCCTGTTTCAGAATTCAAACCCCTAAGTCCTGATAATTTTGAAAATATAACGCTAACGCAAAAGTAAGATTGGAGGGGTAAGCGCCAATGGCAGGTAACAATGCTGATGAGAAGGCTGCCAATACACTCAAACTTTGGCGGGAGTATCATAGTAACAGAAGCTTAGAAATACGGGAGAAGCTTATTGAGAATTATCTGCCGTTAGTCAAAATAGTGGCAGGCCGTATTGCAGTCAGTCTGCCCCAGCATGTAGATAAAGACGATTTAATTAGTAATGGTTTTTTTGGTCTTATGGAAGCTATTGAACGCTTTGATACAGACAGAGGGGTTAAGTTTGAGACATATGCAGTAGTTAGAATTAGAGGATCCATTCTCGATTCACTTAGGGCCCAGGATTGGATTCCTGCAGCAATTCGTCAAAAGGCTAAGCAATATGAACAAACTGTTGCAAAGTTAGAAAGTGCTCTTGGTCGTTCGGTAAAAGACGAAGAGATTGCAATGGCAATGAAAATTCCACTCAATGAACTCTATACGCTTATTAATCATCTCAATGCCAGTACTCTTATTCCATTAGAAGAGTTTGCTAGAACAGAGATAGCTTCGCAACATACGCCGAATCCTTCCCAACACATCGAAGAACAAGAAGTAAAAGATATGTTAGCTAAAAGTATCGACAAGCTGCCAGAAAAGGAACGCTTGGTAGTTAGTCTTTACTATTATGATGGACTAACACTAAAAGAAATTAGTTTAATACTAAAACTTTCTGAAGCTCGTATTTCGCAACTGCATACTAAAGCTATTTTTCGGTTGCGTGGTGCTTTATCAAAATTAAAATCAAGTTTTATTTAAAATGATTTGAGTTTTATGATTCTTGTAAATTGATGGGGGACAAACGTATGAGTGAAAATGAGCGTTTTTTAGAAGAAACAGAGGGTAAGATTAGTTCACTGGATGGATATTTTAACATTTCTATTGATGAAGATGGTGTTTTTTTAGTCGTTTATCCTCCACAAGGGACTGGAAATCCAGTAAAGATACCCCAATTGCTAGAGGCCTTGGAAAGTCGGGGTATTAGCAAGGTCGATAATGTATTGCTTGTAAGAGTAGTTAAGGAAGCTTTAGGTACTCCTGTCAAGGTTGCAGATAAACCCGTTCAGCCGGAGTCTGAGATTCATGTTACAGTCTCTAAAGACAGAATGGAGGCAACACTGGAAATTATTGCGCCCAAAGGCTGTAAACCAGTTACTATTGAGGATGTTACTGAAAAAATAAGTAAAGCTGGTATTGTTTATGGCCTTGATAGTGAAGCAGTGCAACTGGCACTTGAGAAACCCGGCATTGAAGTGGTTATTGCCAAGGGCTTACGTCCGGTTGATGGTACTAATGCTAGTATTACCTATTTAATCGATTTAGAAAGCAAGGGACGGCCTGTAGAATTAGAGGATGGTCGAGTCGATTTTAAAAACCTTAATATGTTTACTACTGTGCAAAATGATGAATTATTGGCTGAGAAAATACCTGCGACGTCTGGAACAACCGGAATGGATATCTTAGGAAATGAAGTCCCGGCCAAACCGGGTAGAGATGTAGTTTTGCCTCTGGGAAAAAATGTTTACGCCGCAGAGGGATTAAAGGTACTTGCTGCTCAGGCTGGGCAACTTCTTGTTGCCAACAATAAGGTAAATGTAATACCGCTTATCGAGATTAAGGGAGACGTTGATTTATCTACGGGTAATGTTGAATTTGTCGGCAGCGTAGTTGTTAAAGGATCTGTACAGACAGGTTTTACTGTTAAAGCAGAGGGAAATGTTGAAATTGCCGGTAATGTTAGCGGCGGTACAGTAGAAGGAAAAAATGTTGTCGTCCGCATGGGAATTCAAGGAATGCATCGGGGCTACATCAAGGCAACTGAAGATGTAATCGCAAAATATATTGAAAATGCTACTGTTTATGCGGCAAAAGACGTTAAGGTCAGTGACGTTATTTTACATAGCAAAGTAAGTGCCGCGAAACGGGTAATAGTTGAAGAGCGTCGTGGTCTTATTGTAGGCGGACACATATCAGCGGGTGAAGAAATTAGAGCAAAAGTTATCGGCACTAGTTCAGCAACAAGCACAGATATAGAAGTTGGCGTGAATCCTAAGTTACGGGAAGAATACCAAGAGTCACGTAAAGAAATTAAAAAGCTTGAGTTTAGCTTAGACCAAACCCAAAAAGCACTAAATATACTCAGAGCTATGGACCAACGGACGATGCCTGCCGATAAACGGGAAACATTGTTAAAACTAACCAAAGCACAATTTCATCTTATCGGTCAAATCGAGACTTTGCGAAATCGACTGGCCGAAATAGAATTAGCTCTGGAAGAGATGCGTTATGGACATATTAAAGTAGCAGATACCGTTCATCCCGGAGTAAAATTAGTAGTAGGAACTTTGGTTAGACCGATTCGGGATTCTGTTAAATTTGCGAACTTCTATGCTGAAGATGGTGAAATTAAAACAGGATCTTACAAGTAAAACTCCAATCAGTTAATCTTTGATTGGGTGGTGATTTATAAATGAGTATCAGATCAATCGACATGCAAGTGCTCATCCCTAAGGCGACAGAGGTAGGAAAGCAACAAAATTCTCTTGCCCAACAAAGTACGGTCCAACAGCAACAATTTGCTGAACAGATGCAAAAAACGGCCGAAATGCGTCAGCATCAAGTTCAGGGACTGACAAAAAGTCAAGGCGGCAAAGTCGAACGGGATGAGCAAAAGGATAAGTCTAATAGTCAGCGACAAGATAATCCGGAGGAAAATAACAAAGCTGCAGCTACAGAACTGTTAGAGCAAGAAAACACAGAAAATTCAGTAGGTCGAGATCCTATACTTGGACATATTATTGATATAAAAACCTAGTTTACTGAGGTGATAGTTTTGCTTACGGGTGTTATTATTTTATTACTAACTGTGATGGTATTAGCTTTTTTATTCATATACAAAAAAGAAATGATAATAAAAATGTTTACTTTAAATGTCTCTACTTCAACGAGTGAATTTAATCAGCAGCTTGAATTAACAGCAGATTCTATTATTAGACGACTTGAAACTGAAGCGGCGCAACTTGAATTATTACTAGAAGAAGCTGAAGAAAAAATTGGCATGCTTAGCCAACAGGTTGAGCATGCCAATAAGATTATAGAACAACTAACAGATTTACCAAAAGAAAAGGATGAGCCTGAGAAAAGCAATAGCCGGGATACAAACGAAATAATGGAAATTGATAATGCAGAGAACCTTGTTCCTTCGCAAAGAATGGATGTATCTGCGGTTGATGATGAGGTTGCGGACAAATTCGATGAAGCTGATTTTATAGATAGAGAACCTAACCTTGAGAAACACCGCCTTGTTATTGGGATGTACGATCAAGGATATAGTGTAACTGATATTGCAAAGGCAACCGGTATGGGGAAGGGCGAAGTAATGTTACTGTTACAACTGAATAAAAAATAAGTCAGTTGGCATACTAAAAAGCGAAAAATAGAATTAATAATAGAAATTTACTTGTTATCTAGGAAAAGTTATGCTATACTACTTTTCGGTGTTATCACACA
>CAZCEN010000029.1:0-20773 GCA_964497205.1 uncultured Sporomusaceae bacterium | reverse complement strand
AAGAAATTATAAACTATTATTATATGCATAATCCTTATATATTATTCATACTTTAAATTTCAAGTCATAAAAAAATAATGCAAAAAGCAAGCGAACTTACAACGTTCGCTTGCTTTTTTATTCACTTATAAAGTTAGTATTATCCTTTTATATCCGGGGACCTTGGAAAATTAATTGATCTCTACTTCCGGCGTTTCTTCAATTCTTCAAACAATTCGCTTGGTGTAATGTTGTGGTTAGCCAGAAGTACCAGACAATGATACCAGAGGTCGGCCATCTCGTAGAGTATTTCGGCTTTGTCATTATTTTTTGAAGCGATAATGGTTTCAGCCGCTTCTTCGCCAACTTTTTTCAGGATTTTGTCCTGCCCTTTTTCAAACAGGTAATTGGTATAAGAACCCTCTTGGGGGTTATGCTTACGGTCATTGATTACATGATAGAGTTCATACAGCACGCTGGCTAAGGGCTCTTTATACACTTTATCCGGATCAACCAGTCTGGCTGCCTGTTCCGCTTCGGTATCCAGCCTGCGGCTAAAGCAGGAGAAGGTACCTTCATGACAGGCAGCACCTGTTTGCACTACCTTAACCAAGAGAGTATCGGCATCACAATCATAATAAATTTCTTTGACTGCCTGCACATGTCCGGAGGTTTCCCCTTTTTGCCACAGTGCTTGACGGCTGCGACTGTAAAACCAAGTCACTCCGGTAGCCAGTGTTTTGGCTACCGCTTCGGCGTTCATGTAGGCCAGCATGAGCACTGTTCCTGACGCCTCATCCTGAATAATCGCCGGCACTAAGCCGCCGGCATCATATTTTATCTTATCCAAATTCATAATCTCACCTCAACCCCACAGGTTTTCAGGTATTCCTTAACCTGACCAACAGTAAACTGCCCATAGTGAAATACCGACGCAGCCAACACGGCATCGGCTTTGCCTTCTGTCAAAACTTGACCAAAATGTTCGAGTTCACCGGCTCCGCCGGAAGCAATGACAGGCACATTGACAGCCTCTGATACCGCCTTAGTTAACGGTATATCGTAGCCGTCCTTGGTTCCGTCCTTATCCATACTGGTAAGAAGAATTTCCCCGGCTCCTAGTTCGACGCCGCGTTTGATCCATTCGATTACATCCATACCTGTCGGGGTACGACCACCGTTAATATAGACTTCCCAGGTACTGTCTCCCGAGCGGCGGGCATCTACTGCCAATACAATGCACTGGCGGCCAAACCGTTTGGCGCCTTCGGCTAAAAGCTCCGGATTTTTGACGGCTGCCGTATTCAGCGAAACTTTGTCCGCGCCGGCTTTGAGCATTACCCGGATATCGTCAACCGTACGAATGCCGCCGCCTACCGTAAACGGGATGAACACCTCGGATGCCACTCGTTCAACTACATCGACCATAGTCTTACGCCCGTCGGAAGAAGCAGTAATGTCTAAGAAAACCAACTCATCGGCAAGCTTACTATCATATACTTTAGTCAGTTCCACCGGGTCACCGGCATCACGTAAGCCAACAAAATTAGTCCCTTTTACCACCCGCCCGTCTTTGACGTCAAGACAGGGAATAATCCGCTTCGTGTACATTAGAGTGTTCCCTCCTTAGCTAGACGAATGGCGGCCGTCAGGTCAACGGCTCCTGTATAAATGGCTTTACCAACGATTACGCCTTCGATACCGCCGTCGGCGTTAGCCGCAGTAAGCGCAGTGATATCGTCCAGGCTTTTAACGCCGCCGGAGGCAATGACCGGAATTCCGGCGGCCTTGGCAAGTGCTGCGGTTGCTGTTACATTAACGCCTTGCAAGGTACCGTCACGGGATATGTCTGTGTAAATAATCCGGGCAACCCCGGCTGCCGCCATCTTTTTGGCCAATTCTTCCGCACCAATTCCGCCGGCTGTTCCCCAGCCCTCAACCGCCGCCTGACCGTCCCGGGCGTCAATACCAACAACAATCCGGCTGCCGAACTGCCGGCAGGCTTCCCGTACCAATTCCGGGTTACGGACAGCAACAGAACCTAAAATTACCCGGCTGACACCCACTGCCAGCACTTGTTCAATGGTATCGATTGTCCTAATACCACCGCCCAGTTGGACCGGGATTGCTGCGGTCTTTACGATGGCACCGACTACCTCCAGGTTGACCGGCTTACCGGCTATCGCACCATCCAGATCAACCACGTGCAGATACTCCGCCCCGGCAGCCACCCATTTTTCTGCCATTTCCGCCGGGTTATCGGCAAAAACTGTTTCTTTATCAAAACGACCTTCGGTAAGCCGAACACAACGCCCGCCCCGAATATCAATTGCCGGAAAAATAATCATATGTTCAACTCCTACCGTACAAGAAAGTTAGCCAAAATGGTTAGTCCTGCCGCACTGGATTTTTCGGGATGGAATTGCACGGCCTGCACATTGCCGCAGCCAACAGCGGCTGTTACTGCGCCCCCATAATCGGTAACTGCGGTAACTACACCGGCATCCTCGGGTACGGCGTGATAGCTATGCACAAAATACACATAAGGCGCCGGCGCCAGTCCAGTAAACAACTTGCTGGCTGTGCGCAGTTCAAGACTATTCCAACCCATATGCGGGATTTTTAGACCAGGAGCAATAATCTTACATACCTTTCCCGGCAAAATTCCCAAACCCGCAACCCCCGGAGCTTCTTCGCTGCCATCGAATAACAATTGCAACCCAAGACAAATGCCAAGGAAAGGCGTGCCGCGTCCGGCCACTTCTTTAATACAATCAATAAGGCCATAATCAGCAAGGTTAGCCATGCAGTCGCCAAAAGCCCCTACCCCTGGTAGCACGACTTTTGCCGCCTGTCTGATCACCGCCGGGTCACTCGTAACAACAATTTCGTAATGACTTCCGGCTTCGTTATTCAATTTGGCAAACGCTTTGGCTACGCTATGCAGATTGCCCATACCATAATCAATAATTGCTAAAATTTCCTGCGCCATAGCCAGCCTCCTTACAATATTCCTTTAGTGGACATAACACCTTTAATCCTTTCGTCCTGCCGGGTGGCTTCATCCAGCGCCCGCCCAAATGCTTTAAAAATGGCTTCAATGATATGATGGGTGTTCTTGCCTGACAGCAGTCGGACATGCAGCGTAAGTCCGGCATGAATTGACATCGCCCGGAAAAATTCTTCGGTAAGTTCACTGTCAAACTGACCGACACGTTCACTTGGCAGCATAGCCTCAAATACTAAATACGGGCGACCGCTGATATCCAGCGATACCATCGCTAAGGCTTCATCCATGGGCACAAAGGCTGTGCCGTAGCGTTTGATTCCAGCTTTGTCGCCTAATGCCTTCGCCAAAGCTTGCCCCAGGACAATTCCCATATCTTCTACCGTATGGTGCCCGTCAACCGCTAAATCCCCTTCGGCTTCCGCCATAAGGTCAAATAACCCGTGTTTTCCCAGCAAGGTTAACATGTGGTCAAAAAAGCCAATGCCGGTGCTTACTTGGGTCTGCCCGCTGCCATCAATAGTTAATGTTACTTTTATGGCTGTTTCTCCGGTTACGCGTTCAATATAGGCTGTACGGCTCATGACGTGATAGCCTCCAGTACCGCGTTATTTTCCGCAGGGGTACCAATACCTATCCGGATACAGCCGCGAAGTCCGGGAGCTGTGCTAAAATCACGAACGCCAATGCCGCGCTCGCTTAGCCGGGAAACAATAACTGCCGCGTTTTCACTCTTGATCAGCAGGAAGTTGGTTTGCGAAGGATATACGGTGATGCCGGAAATAGCACCTAAAGCCGCAGCCATCCGCGTGCGCTCACGGCTGTTTTCCGCAATACTGTCAGCAAAACCCGGACGCATGCTGAATACGATTTCAGCGGTAGCCAAGGTCAATGCATTTACGTTATAGGGCAAAAGTACTTTGCCGGCGGTTTTCGCAATTTCCTCGCCGGCCAAGAGATAACCCACACGGGCAGACGCCAGGCCATAGGCTTTGGAAAAAGTACGGGTAATAGCAACATTAGGGTACTTTTTCAGCAAACCTACTGAAGTGCTCCCATAAAACTCATGATAGGCTTCGTCAACCACAACCAGACTTTTGGTGTTGGCCACAATGTATTCCACTTGGTCCTCCGGCATCACAGTCCCTGTGGGATTGTTAGGATTGCAAAGAAGAACAACGCCGGCTTGGGTCTGGGCAGCGGTCGCCAGTAATTTATCCGCATCCAAACTAAAATCAGCATTCAATTCCACCGGTACAGGCCGGCTGTCAGCCAGTTTGGCATAAATGCCGTACATAGAGAACGACGGAGTGGGATACACAATACTGCGCCCGGCACCGCTAAAGGCGAAACATAAGGCTTCTAAGACTTCACTGGAGCCATTGCCGATAAGCACATTAGCTGCTGTTAAACCATACGCTGCGCCAATAGACGTCTTTAACGACTGCGCACTAATTTCGGGATACCGGTTAAAGGCTAATGCCGCTAATTTTTCCATAACTTTAGTTTTAACAGCAGTCGGCAAATCGGTTGGCCGTTCGTTGGCATCAATCTTAATCGGCCAATTTATTTCTTCTACCGAATAAGGTTTTAAAGTTTCGAGTCCAATCCGTGGTAAAAACATTCTCAATTCCCCCTTATTCTGACGGCGTTAGCGTGAGCATCAAGTCCCTCGGCCTGAGCCAGCCGGATTACGTGCTTGCTTACCGCCGCCAGCGCCTCCTGGGTATAAGCAATTATACTGGTTTTTTTCATAAAGGTTTCTACGTTCAGCACTGAATAAAAGCGGGCTGTGCCGCCTGTTGGCAGTACATGGTTAGGACCTGCCAAATAATCGCCAAGCGGCTCGGGCGAATACGCTCCCATAAATACTGCACCGGCATGTTTCACATAGGGCAATAGCGAAAACGGATCTAAAGTTAACAGCTCCAAGTGTTCCGGTGCCGACAGATTAGCTAATTCCACAGCGTCCTTGATTGTCGGAGTGATAATGATTAGACCGTTGTCTTCCAGAGACTGAGCAGCAATCTCTTGGCGCGGCAAAGCGGCCAACTGCCTGGTGACAGCCTTATCTACTTTACCGGCCAGTTCAGAGCTGTCAGTTATAAGAATGCTTGACGCTAATACATCATGTTCGGCCTGGCTTAACATATCAGCTGCCACATATTCCGGATCCGCCGTGTTGTCGGCTACAATCAGAATTTCACTGGGGCCTGCCAGCATATCGATATCGGCATAGCCATAAACGGCCTTTTTCGCAAGTGTTACAAATATATTGCCAGGTCCCGTGATTTTGTCCACCTTCGGAATGGTCTCTGTCCCGAACGCCAGCGCCGCCACGGCCTGCGCTCCGCCGACTTTGAATATCCTGGTAACACCGGCTAGTTTCGCCGCTGCCAATACATTGGGATTCACTTTGCCTTCCCGGTCCGGCGGCACCACCATAATAATCTCTTTTACCCCGGCTACCGCCGCCGGTACAGCGTTCATAATAACCGAGGACGGATATACGGCTGTTCCTCCCGGTACGTAAATTCCCACCCGGTCGAGCGGCGTACATTTTTGACCCAACATAGCACCATGCTCACGTTCAGTAAGCCACGATGAGGGCAGTTGCTCGGCATGAAACTTCTTAACATTGGCAACAGCCAGTTCTAAAGCCTCCAATACCGCCGCGTCTACCGCGGCCATCGCGCTGTCAATCTCTGCCGCAGTAACTTCCAGGGTCTCAGCGGAAAGTTCGGCTCCGTCAAAGTACTTTGTGTATTTGAACACACCGCCGTTGCCTTGCTGCCGTACCTCCTCGACAATTCGCTCAACAACCTGGCGGGCAGTAAGTTCTTCACCAAACAGCTCCTTGGTTTTAGCACGTGCACCCGCGCCAAGCGTCACTTTATCAAATGGCGGCTTTATCAAAATTTCCGCCATTTCTTCTTTGCTTAGAAAACTGCTGTGTATCCGCTTCATTCTTACCCCTCACTCTCAACCAGAGCTTTTAGCCCGTCTACCATTTTATTAATACGCTCAAACTTCATCTTAAAACTTACCCTATTAGCAATAAACCGGGCAGTGGCCGGATGAATCTGGGCAACCTCAACTAAATTATTTTCCCTAAGCGTGCGGCCGGTCTCCACCAAGTCGACAATAATTTCTGCAAGCCCAACCATTGGCGCTAACTCTATTGAACCGTTCAACTTGATAATTTCCACCTGAATGCCAATGCTGTGAAAAAAGCTTTCCGCCACCCGGGGATATTTGGTTGCTACCCGCATATGAGCATAGTCACTCAGTTTTTCTTGTTTAAGAGCCTGCGGTACGGCCACCATCATCCGGCAAAAACCAAATTTCATATCCAGCAGTTCGTAAACGTCTTTGTTTTCTTCTAACAGCACGTCTTTGCCGATAATCCCGATATCAGCCGCTCCGTACTCGACATAGGTAGGAAGGTCGGCAGTTTTGGTAATAATAAAACGGATTTTCTGTTCTTCGTTAGCGATTACCAGTTTGCGGGAATTCTCGCTAAGTCCTTCGGCCGTATAACCGATTTTCGCCAACATATTAGCTGACATATCGAAAAGCTTGCCTTTCGGCAAAGCAATTGTTAGATAATCCATATCATTTGAGGTCATGATACCCTCCCGTTATTTTCTCTCTTTAATTAGTTAAAGTATTAATATTATAATATAGTAACACCCCCTGACACTATCGTCAATACTGTGTTACTATTTTTTATCCATGTAAAACTTTAACTCAAACTATCAATCTTTTCCTGCACAGTAGGAAAACCAATTGCATATGTAGAAGTAAATGGCAGGATAATAAAGTAGACTCAGCTTCAAGTAGGGGTGTATACCTTCTGAAGGTGAGCCCGCCCTTATCCAAGACCCGCTTTTTAATTCGCTCATCCATGTGAGTCTTAAGGCGAATCGTCAACGGATAAGCTTGATAAGGAGGTTTCATATGGCTGTACTTAATATTGTTGTACTCAATCAATTAGCCGACCGTCATAAAGAAGTCATTACAACCGCCGACCCTAATGTCAATATAATTGTCACCGACCAAAAAAATGCCATGGAACATATGCCTGGTTGTCACATCTTAGTAACCTGGGGCTGGGCGGAAACCCAACCATTGTACTTAGCCGCCCCTCATTTAGAGTGGATACATGCGCTAAGTGCCGGTGTCGAAAAGCTTATTTTCCCCGAAATTCAAGCCGCCGACACCATTTTAACAAACTCCAAAGGTATTCACGGAATTCCTGTATCAGAACACATCCTTGCCATGATGTTGGCCTTCAGCCGTGGTCTAAACATAAGCATCCGCCAGCAAGGGGCCAAACTATGGAAAAGGATGCCCACAGATGAATTACACGAGCATACCATCGCTATTGTCGGATTAGGTGCCATTGGCCGTGAAATTGCCAAAAAGGCCAAATCACTGGGTATGAACGTCCTAGCCAGCAAACGAGAGGCAACTACTGAAATCTTTGTCGATAAACTTTATCCCGCCGATGATGACAGCTTGCTAGAAATGCTGTCCTTGGCGGATTATGTGGTAATTTCTTTACCGCTCACGGAAGAAACCAAGAATAGAATCCGGCTTGAACACTTTGCCGCCATGAAGCGCACCGCTTATGTTTTTAACATTGCCCGGGGAAATATTATTAATGAAGCTGACCTCGTAACGGCCTTAAATCAAAAACTAATCCAAGGCGCCGGTCTGGACGTGTTCGAACAGGAACCGCTGCCGGAAACAAGCCCCCTTTGGGAAATGTCGAATGTTATTATTACACCCCATGTTGCCGCTCTGTCACCCGCTTATTTGGACCGGGCCATAAAACTGTTTGCCGATAATCTCGCTCGGTTCATTCAGGGTCGGGATATGATAAATATTATTGACAAAAACAAAGGCTATTAATTAAGGCTGTCGGCAGTTTTTAAAAGGTGTAGCTCAGCCGGCTCTCCGGCTGCAGGCGCCTCGTGATGTTTGGCTATCATCTCTGTTATTTTTTCCGGCACGCCGGCGGCTCGAAGCATAGCCGCCCCGCGTGCCGCGTGATTGTAGTAGATATAGACGGCGTGCCGCAGATTATCTATTTTGCTGCCGCGTCCCAGTCGCCCCCATTGTTTTGCCCAGTCGGGTGAAAACTTATCAAAAATAACGGTAAGAACTTTATCCGCTGTACTGACATCGCCTTTTATTTTGCCAACATCATGTAATAGCGCACAAGTAATCAACAATTGACGGTCAATATCCCTGCGCCCGGCGGCCAGTTCAAGCGCCGTAAAGGCCACATTCAAAGCATGCCGCTGATCAGGCAGGTTCATCCGCCAAAAGAAAGCGGCCTGTTCGTTATTTAAATACTTTTTAACGAAAGACCTATCTGCTTCCGTAATCCGGGCAGTGATTGCCGAAATAAATTGTTTTACACGTTTACTCAATATAGATCAATTCCTCATAGCCTTGCTCACGGGCAGCAGCTTCCGCCTTTTCCTTGGGAACTGCAGACAATGACAGTTCAGCCTGCCGCCCCTCTTTCCGGCAGCGATTAGCAGTGGCAATGGCTTCAGTCAGCTTATTTTCGGCCCAGGCGATATAGACATCTTTACTGCGAACACTAGCGCTAATTCCTTGGCGTTCCAGTGCCAGCAGCACCCGTTCAATGCCAAGGGCAAAGCCAGTTGCCGGGCTATCAACACCGAATGCCGACAGCATGTTGTCATACCGTCCGCCGCCACACAGCGGGAAGCCCAAACCTGGCGTATAACCTTCAAATACCATTCCTGTATAGTAATCAAAATCACGAATAATACCTAAATCAAAATTTACATAGCTATCCACACCATAGGCAGTTAAGAGCTTGCGGATATCGGCAAGGTTATCAAGTGCCGCCCGGCTAAGTTCATTATTTATTAGCTGGTATGCTTTATTCAGCATTTCGTCCCGCCCATGCAATACCGGAATCTGTTTTAGCAATTCCTGGGCTGCCGGACTAAGACCACTTTGGTCTAAGAGCTCGCCCAGCCCTACCAAATCGCGGCTAACCATGGCATACTTTACTTTTTGCTGATATTTCGGACTCAGGCCGCTTTCTTCCATAAGGCCGTTGATAAAATCAACTTGGCCCAAACTGATTTGAAAATTAGTCAGCCCGGATTCCAGCATAGCTTCTACAGCCAGCGCCACAACTTCAGCATCCGCAGCCGGGTCAGGCGCTCCCAAAAGTTCAACGCCGGCCTGATAAAACTCGCACTGCCTGCCAGCCTGCGCCTGTTCATGTCTAAAGACGTTATTGAGGTAAAACAGCCTGATTGGCAGAGGAGTTTCTTTCAACCTGGTGGCCGCTACCCGGGCAATAGGAGTTGTCATATCCGGCCTAAGCGCCAAAGTCCGGTTGTTTTTATCGAAAAACTTAAAAACATGTTGTTGGATATCACTCCCCGTACCTACCGTCAGGGTTTCCATATACTCAAAGGTCGGAGTTACTACTTCTGCATAACCCCAGCGGGTAAAGAGTTCCGCCAACGCGCCTTCGACAATCCGTTTTTGCTTGGCTTCACGCGGTAATAAATCCCGTGTACCATACGGAATCTGAGGCACGAAATTATTATTATTCATAATTACACTCCATTCTGATCTGCCTGGTCTTCTTCCAGGCGCGCCAAAACTGTCTTATAGCCATCTGCCCCGTAATACAGGCAGCGTTTAACTCGGCTGATCGTTGCCGTGCTGGCACCGGTTGAGGCAACAATGTCATCATAAATTACCCCTGCTTTCAACAGCCGGGCAACTTCCAGCCGCTGTGCCATCGATTTTAGCTCGCCAATGGTAGATACATCCTCAAAGAATTGGTAGCACTCTTCTTCGGTTTTCAATGATAAAATAGCGCGGAACAGTTGGTCGGTAATATCGTCTTTTAACTTAGGGTTTGCTGTCATACAGCTACGCCTCCCTGTACATACTTGTTATTACATAGCTTATTCGCTGTTTGCAGAATTTTTCCTTCTTTATTTCTTTTCTTCTTTATTTGATTAAAATACCCTAAAATAAACATTCCCACTTATTTGGCAAATAATACTATTTATTTTTTTGTTGACAGGTCTCTGAGCGCCATGTTAATATAAAGCTCAAGTAAATTACATATTGTTCATCAAGAGCTGGCTGAGGGAATGGCCCAATGACGCCGCGGCAACCATCGCAAACGCGAACGGTGCCAATTCCACAGGATTAATTCCTGGCAGATGAAGAACTGGACAACAAAGCCTCTTCGGACTGCCGAAGAGGCTTTACTTATTTCTGAAAGGAGGAACCCATCCGTTCATTGGATATCTGCCGCTATTATCCGTCGTATTATAAAGTAATTTACATGTAATAGCATTTTTAAGGAGGATTAATTTTTAATGAAAAAGTTTACTTTACTATTAATTGCCGCCATATTGGCTTTGTCCGCTTTTGTTGCCGGTTGTGGCAGCAAACAATCAGCCGCTCCTGCTGCTTCAGATAAAACAACAATCAAAGTGGGTGCAACCGCTGTACCACATGCCGAAATTCTTAATGTAGTTAAACCAATTTTAGAAAAAGAAGGCATCAATTTGGTTATCGTTGAGATGACCGACTATGTACGTCCCAATATCGCCGTAGCTGAAAAAGAACTTGACGCTAACTTCTTCCAGCACATTCCTTACCTGACCAAGTTTAGCGCCGAACGCAAACTGGACCTCACTTACACTGCTGCAGTACACATCGAACCAATGGGTATTTACTCCAAGAAATTTAAAAACCTTAACGATCTGCAAAATGGCGCTCAAATCGGTATCCCTAACGACCCTACCAATGGTGGACGCGCATTAGCATTGCTAGCCAAAGCCGGAATTATTAAGTTAAAGGATGGTGCCGGTGTTAACGCTACCATAAAAGATATTACTGAAAATCCTAAAAACGTAAAAATCCGCGAACTCGAAGCTCCCCAACTGCCCCGCTCTCTTGACGATGTTGCTTTAGCAGTAATCAATACTAACTATGCACTGGAAGCCAAACTTGTTCCTACCAAAGACGCTCTGTTTATTGAACAAAACGACTCCCCGTATGTTAATATCCTTACCGTACGCAAAGGTGATGAAAATCGCCCTGAAATCCAGAAGCTGACTAAAGCTCTGACTTCACCGGAAGTTAAGAAGTTTATCAATGACAAATATCAGGGCGCAGTAGTACCCGCGTTCTAATTGCAACAGGCTTGCACCTTTCTTATAAAAAGGAGCAAGCCTGTTTTATTATCTATTTATAGAAGAGGCTGAGTTATTATCCAACTAGACTAAAGTCTATCACAAAACAACTTCCGCTTTCTCTCTACTCCCAATTTTCCGGATTAAGTCCTGCCAGTTCAGGCAATACAAACTTTCCGTCTTTGCGAACCAGCTTGCCGTCAAACCAGATTTCTCCACCGCCGTAAGCTGGGGTCTGAATGCACACCAAATCCCAATGAATAGCCGATTTATTGCCGTTAAAAGCAGTAGCATAGGCATTACCGGGAGTAAAATGAAAGCTGCCGCTAATCTTTTCATCAAATAATATATCCCGCATTGGGTGATGAATATAGGGGTTTACCCCTAAGGAAAATTCGCCAATATAACGTGCTCCCTCATCAGTATCCAAAATCTGATTCAAAGTTGCGGTATGATTGGCAGTAGCCTCAACAATTTTCCCCTTCTCAAACCGGAGACAAATATTATCAAAGGCCTTTCCCTGAGTAATAGTCGGGCAATTATAGGTTAAAACACCGTTCACCGAATCTTTGACCGGGGCGGTAAATACTTCTCCACACGGGATATTTCTCAGTCCACAGGATTTCATAACAGGGATTCCACTGATGGAAAACTCCACATCGGTCCCTGGACCGGTTATTCGCACCTGATCGGTTTGTTCCATAAGTTTCACCAACGGTTCCTCAGCTGCTGCCAGTTTGGCATAATCCATATTGCTGACTTTAAAATAAAAATCGGCAAATGCTTCGGTGCTCATGCCCGCCATCTGTGCCATGGCAGGTCCGGGGTACCGCAATACACACCACTTGGTTTTAGCAATGCGAACATCTGTATGCACCGGCTTCCACCAGTTTTGTTGGTATATCAGGGATTTTGCAGTTGGAATGTCAGACAGCTCATTTACATTGTCATAGGCACGAATAGCAATATACGCGTCCATGTTCTGCATTCGCACAGCTTCCCAACCAGCGATTAAGTCTATTTGCTCTTTATCACATTCAAATAATAATGCCCGCTGTAAAGCCTGGCTCTTGAAAGTTACAAACGGCATACCGCCTGCCTTATAGGCTTCAGATATTAATGCCCGGGCAAGATCTTGCCCGCCGTCAAAAACTTCAATAAGCAGTTTTTCTCCCTTTTGCAGACGAACCGAATAATTAATAAGATTAACCGCCAGTTTTTTTATTCTTTCATCCAACATATGAATTCCTCTCCTTTTTTTGTCAGGCTGCTGCCTTGCCGTCCCCGCCCGACTTCCAGTAAGTTATCTTGCTTTAACAAGTGCAAACGGTAGCGAAGCTGTTGTTCGGTTATATCCCACCCCTGGTTTTTCATTTGGCTAATTATATAGTTTCTACCGACAGCATAATTGGCTTTTTTTATAGTCTGCAGAATCCCTTGCATTTCATGAATAAACCCCTTACTTACATACGACTGGTACATTGTTTCAAATTCATGATTATAAGCATCTGTAGCCACCTGACTATACTTTTCCTCTCTGTTAAACAACAAATGTTCAGTCAACACAACATCATCGACAATGTGGCCCAAGTACTGTATGACATTTTCAAGTTCTCGAATATTACCAGGCCAGCCATATTGCAGCATAATTTCGATGGCGCCCTGCGAAAACTGAAAAGCCGGTCGTTTAAGCTCATGACATACCCGTTTTATGAACTCCTGTATCAACAAAGGAATATCTTCTTTCCGCTTTCGCAAAGGCGGTATATATAGGGGAAGAACATTTAGACGGTAATAAAGATCAGCCCGAAACAATCCGTCTCCGACCATTTGCTCCAAATTACGGTTGGTAGCGGCAATTACTCTAATATCAATGGGAATGACACGGTTACCGCCAACCTTCATGATCTCCCGTTCCTGCAACACTCTCAATAACCGGTTTTGAATAAGCGGCGATGCATCGCCAATTTCATCCAGAAAAAGGGTGCCTTTATGAGCTTGCTCAAACAATCCTATGTGACCACCTTTTTTTGCGCCGGTAAATGCCCCTTCTTCATATCCAAATAGTTCGCTTTCAAGTAACGATTCAGCTATGGCTGCAAAATTGACTCCGACAAATGCCTCCCACCGCCGTGGAGAGGCATTATGAATAGCCTGCGCAAGCAGTTCTTTTCCTGTTCCCGTCTCACCTAATAATAAAACGGTGGTATTACTTTTAGCCATCTTTTCAGCAATGCCTGTCAACTTTTTGAATGAACTGCTTCTACCGGTAAGGTCATTGAAGGTATATTTAGCAAAAAGCCCCTTGTTGGTCAGCTTGCGGCGATAATCATGCTCCAATTTATTAATTTCCGATGCTCTGCGAAAAAGAATGAGATAGCCGAAGGTTCTTCCCTCAATGGTAATATGAGTTTTGCGGAAAAAGAAGGTTTGCCCCTCCCAGTTCATAACTTCTTCTCGCTCATAAGGCAATTGCCAGATAATTTGATAAAAGTGTGCAGGTATACATGCTGAAGCCTTTTGATTGATAACATTTCGGCCTTGCAGGTGCAAAACATCCAACGCCTTGTGATTGATACTGCGAATAATGTCCTCTTCATCAATAGCCAGCACACCGTCTTCAATCCTGTCAACAATGACTTCTAATTGCATGGAAAGAAGATTTGCTTTTTGAATTTCAACACTCAGTTCTTGGGTAATATAAAAAACAGATTTGACAAAACGTGAAGTTAATTTACGCAAATCAAGCATTCCGTAATTAAAATGTGCATAAATCTCAATCCATGTGGCTAAATCGATTACACGGGAGCCAATATCGATTACCTTGGGAATAGATGACGGCACAAGCTTAGCTTCACCAGGTGTAATAGCTATGGTAATGTCTTGAGGGTAAGTTGTCTCACCTGGATAATAGGGATAAAACTCCAGTTCAATACCCATTTCTTTTAACATGGCGATGGTCTCAAGGGCTCGCTCCTTACCATCGTTTACAAGCAATACTTTCATCCCTCGGGGGATTTCTAACATATTACGAATATTAGTATGGTTGATACAACGTTGTGCCACAATTATTTTGGCATTTTCGGCAAGATAGGGCTTAATCGCCGGAATAAAAAGATCACTGGTAGTTACAATCAACGAATCTTGTGCAATAGGTAGATAGGCAAGTTGACTAATGATACGGCCTTCAATATTAAAATCTTCCATCATATCAAGCTCATAGCACTGATCAATAATAGACTGGAGAGTATGGTCATGCCGGGTAATAATGGTAATTTTATTTTTGTTCATAGACTAAACTCCCCCGATTATGAAAAAGTTGCTTATCGTAGCGATTGAATCCTATTACTTGGAATAAAGATGACAAGCCACTTGATAGTCATTGGTAAAACTGGTCATTTGCGGCCTAACCGCCTTACATACATCCATAGCTTTGGGACAACGCGGTGCGAAAACGCACCCTTGGGGCGGATTGGCCGGAGAAGGTACATCTCCTTCCAGAATAATGCGCTCACGTTTCGCAAGCGGATCGGCTAGCGGTATAGCAGACAATAGCGCCTGCGTATAAGGATGACGCGGATTTGCATATAGCTGCTCGGCCGAACCAAGTTCCATCATTCTTCCCAAATACATAACGCCAACCCGGTTGCTGATATGCCGCACTACCGACAGGTCGTGAGAAATAAATAAATAGGTAAGGCCCAACTTTGCTTGTAAGTCCTGCAATAAATTTATGATTTGCGCCTGGATGGATACGTCCAGGGCAGAAACTGGCTCATCGGCAATAATTAGCTTGGGCTGCAGAATAAGCGCACGGGCTATTCCTACCCGCTGCCGCTGACCACCGGAGAACTCATGAGGATAACGCCTCCCTTGCTCAGCTGTCAAGCCACAAAGTTCCAGTGTCTCATGTACCCGGTGGCTTATTTCCCGCTTGTCTGATATCCCGTGAGCCGGCAAAGCTTCACCAATAATATCAGCCACCGTCATCCGGGGATTAAGTGAAGCATACGGATCCTGGAATACCATCTGGAGGTCTTTACGCTTCCGGCAACACCATCAAAACATACTTGACCCCCAGTAGGTTCCAGCAGTCGTAGAATGGTTCTGCCAGTCGTAGATTTACCGCAGCCGGATTCACCGACAATACCTAAGGTTTCACCCTGATAAACCGAAAAAGATACATCATCAACGGCTTTTACATAGCCTGTGACTCTTTTTAACAGACCACCGCGAATTTCAAAGTACTTTTTCAGATTCATTACTTCCATCAATTTATTCTGCGCCATCTGTTTCGCCCCCTTTCCCATACAACCAGCAACGGCAGCTACGCCCCTCTGTCACAGGTAGTAACGAAGGATTATTTGTCAGGCATTGTTTCATAGCATGCTGGCAACGGGGGGCGAACCTGCACCCTGGCGGCATATTGGTAAGCGGCGGCACCTGACCCGGAATTGGCACCAGCCTGTCAACTTTTTTATTTAACTGTGGTATAGATTCCATGAGCCCTATGGTATAGGGGTGTTTTGGTTGACGAAACAGACTAACTACATCAGCCTCTTCCACAATCTGCCCCGCATACATAACCACTACGCGTTCGCACATTTCAGCTACCACACCTAAGTCATGGGTTATCATAATAATAGAAGTACCTGTTTCCTGCCGTAGCTGACGAAGCAAATTGAGAATCTGCGCCTGAATGGTAACATCAAGTGCGGTAGTCGGTTCATCAGCAATTAATAATTTAGGCTGGCAAACAAGCGCCATGGCAATCATTACCCGCTGACGCATTCCTCCTGACAATTGATAAGGATATTCTTTAGCAATATCTTCAGCTCGGGGAATACCAACCTTCTTCAGGACTTCAATCGTTAGAACCCGTGCTTCCCGTGCACTCATTTTGCGGTGCAGCATAATAGCTTCATCAATTTGCTTCCCAATGGTATATACCGGATTTAGGGAGGTCATCGGTTCCTGAAAAATCATTGAAATCTGATTGCCACGAATGTTATACAGCTCAGACTCCGCCAGAGTGAGTAAATCCTGTCCGCAAAAATTTATGCTGCCTTCAATATTAGCCGTCGCTTGTGGCAACAGCCGCATAACTGAAAGTGATGTAACCGACTTTCCGCAGCCGGATTCCCCTACTATACCAAGAGTTTCTCCTTGGTTCAGGTGAAAGGATACTCCGGTCACTGCAGTAACAACTGTATCCTGACTGCGAAATGTAATCTTCAAATCTTTAACATCTAACAATTTTGCTTGCGTAGCCATCCTCTCTCCCCCCTTAGTCAATAATCTTACGGTCTAGCGCATCTCTCAGACCGTCACCAAATAAGTTAAACGCCAGACAAGTGATTAAAATAGCCAGTCCCGGAAATAACGCAACATGAGGCGCCGACATCAAATATTGCCTGCCGCCGCTAAGCATGGCTCCCCATTCCGGCATAGGCGGCTGTGCGCCCAACCCTAGGAACGACAAAGAGGCTGCAATCAGAATAGCCGTCCCAATCCGCATGGTAAAGTATACCATAGCAATAGAAAAGGTACCTGGGAAGATATGTTTCCAGATAATTGACCAGTCTGGAATTCCCATAGCCCGTGCGGCTTCAATGTACATCATATTTTTCAGCGCTAAAGTACTGCCCCGGATAATTCTAATGAACTGCGGAATAGTATAAATTGCCACCGCCCAAACCACATTGGACAGTCCAGGCCCCAGGATAGCAATAATGGCAATAGCCTGCAGTATACCCGGAAATGCAAACATAACATCACAACTACGCATAACCAGCGAGTCATATCTTCCGCCATAGTAGCCGGCCGTAAGACCAATAACAGCACCAATCACTGAGCCTATGAGAACTGAGCCTATACCTACCGCCAGAGAAATTCTGGCCCCATTAATTACCCTGCTTAATACGTCTCTTCCAAATTCGTCAGTCCCCATTAGATGTTCAGCAGAAGGTGGCATTAGCAATACGTTATAATCCGGCTTTACTGGATCATAGGGTGAAATTGCCGACCCAATGAGGGATAACAGGAACAATATCATCAGTACAACAAAAGCGGCAATACCCAGCTTTTGACGCAAAAATCTCCGGACAAATTGACGGAAAGGTGAATCGCCTGCTGCCGGACTTAGCGCACCCTGAGCAGTACTTACAGAAGTAACAGATTGTGACATTAAATTCCCTCACTTTCCTCTTTAGCTATCTAGCCGAATCTGTGGATTTAAAACAGCATAGAGCACGTCAACCAACAGATTGATCAACATAAACTGGATGGCAAATAGCAGCATTTCGGCTTGAATAACAGGATAGTCCCGCATGCTGACTGAGGTAATCAACATATCACCCATACCCGGCCAGGAAAACACGGCTTCCACTACCACTGAGCCGCCAAGCAAAAAACCGAACTGTAAGCCGGTCATTGTGACAACAGGCAACAGCGCATTACGCAAGGCATGCAGCCAAATAACACGCATCTCTTTAGCCCCTTTGGCTCTGGCCGTACGCACATAATCTTCGCCCAACGTCTCCAAAAGGCTAGAACGTGTAAAGCGGGCAATAATGGCAGCAACTTGAGAACCCAAGGTGATTGCAGGCAGTATATAATTCTCGATAGAATTATTACCGCCGGTGGGAAGCCAGCCTAGCTGCACGGAAAATAGCTCAATCAGCATAAGTCCCAGCCAAAAAGATGGCATTGAAATGCCCGTAGTAGCGCCAAACATAGTTATCTGGTCTTGCCATTTACCCCGCTTGGTGGCCGCTACCACCCCGAAAAACATACCAGCGACAATGGCCCACACCATACTGGCAAGACTCAAGGTAATAGTCGGCATAATCCTGTCAGCAATCATATCCAAAACCGGTTCACGTGTCCGGAAAGAATTTCCGAGGTCACCCTGAATAACTCCTGATATAAACCGCCAGTACTGTTCATATAGGGGACGATCCAGACCAAGCAAAATCCGTGTGTTTTCCAAATCTTGTGCTGATGCTTCGGGGCCGGCTACAACCTGCGCCGGATCCCCTGGAATCATATGCAAAAACATAAAAATGACCACAGATACTACCAGCAGAATTGGGATCATCGCAGCTAAACGTCTAGCAATATAGATCAGCACCTTACTTCCTCCCTTACTATACAAAACAATACGCTGGTCCAAGATATTCTTGGACCAGCGGCCAATTACTTGAACTCTGCGTTTCTGACGTCCAGCATACCATCCGGAAGTACATAAACACTAGACAAATTTTTACGTTTGCCTGCTATGTTATCCTGCACAGTCAAGAATACCCAGGGAGCATCTTCAACAATTACTTTCTGTGCATCGGCATAAGCCTGTAGACGTTCTTTTTCATCACCTGATTCCAAGCCTGTAACCACAAATTTCTCTAGATTTTCATTAACATAAAAACCAGTATTGAATCCGGCAGTCGGGAACATGGCTTTTGTTAACAAAGGCCGAATACCCCAGTCAGCTTCACCGGTTGACGGCGACCACCCATTTATAGCAGCCTGTAATTTACTATCTTCAGGTTTAACTGACAGTGCATTGGTCACAGCAACAAATTCCATTTGCTGAATTTTGACCTTTACGCCAACTGTTTGCCATTGTTGTTGAACAAATTCAGCAAGTTTTACACGCATAGGATCATTGGGTGTCCAGAGAGTCACTTCAAAGCCATTAGGTAAGCCTGCTTCAGCTAATAACTTTTTGGCTTTTTCTACATCATAAGCATACATCTGCTGTTTTTGGAAGCCCCATACTTTAGAAGAAATAACCGACTCCGGCGGTGTAGCAAATCCTTTGAATACTACTTTGGCCAAAGCCTCTTTATCTACGGCATAGTTCAGCGCCTGACGAACCCGTTGGTCATTAAATGGTTTCTGGGTCACATTCAAGACAACATAACGTTCAATAATGGATTGAGACTTATCAACTACAATATTACTATCGCTTTTAACATTGTCTACTTGCTCCGACGGCAGCGGGTAGATAAACTGTACTTCGCCTGTCTTTAGCATAGCTACCCGAGAACCGGCTTCCGGCACAGGTTTAAAAGTAATTTTGTCTACTTTGGCAGCATTAGCCTTATCCCAATAAGCGTCAAATTTCTTAACAGTTACATATTGACCATCTTTCCACTCAACAAACTGGAACGGTCCTGTACCTACAGGATTACGATTGAGGTCTTTACCTTTTTCCTTAATAGCCTTTGGCGAGATCATCATTGTAGCAGGATGTGCAAATGCCTGAAGAACAGGCGCAAACGGCTTGTTCAATACTATTTTGACAGTATAGGGGTCAACAACCTCTACACGATCTACTGATGCCAACAAAGAAGCACGCTTTAGTTTATTGGCAGGATCCTTTAGACGTTCAATATTAAGCTTAACGGCTTCAGCATTAAAATCTGTTCCGTCTTGGAATTTGATACCCTTTTTGAGTTTAAAGGTTAGACTTTTAGCATCTGTAGCCATTTCCGGCATAGCTTCCGCCAATACAGGTATAACTTTCATATCTTTATCAAAGCCTAAGAGCCCCTCATACATAGTCTTTTGGATACCAAAAGCTAATGTATCTTGCGTATCATGCGGATCTAGGGTTGTCGGATTGGCATCCTGCCCTACCACCATTTCATTTGGCTTTTTATCACCGCTGGCTTGATTTGACTTTGAACAGCCTGTCAGCAATAAACCAATAGCTAACATACTAACAAGTAGCAGACTAAGAATTTTTGATGGCTTCATTTAATTGTTACCTCCTTATGTACTAAATACTGCAAGTATCATAGGCTGAGTTACCCAACATCCTTAAGCATAATCCGATTTCGTATTGGGGCCGCCTATTATATAAAAGCGGTTATCTGCTTACTTGCACATACCTCCTTTGTCAGGTTCCGATTATATATTAATCACGGAACAATTATAAAACAGACTAATCCTACCTGAAATTTAGTCCCCTTATCCAGTTACCAAACGCTCTTAAATTCCGTTTGGAGAAGAGGGAATCTTAGAGCAGGCTAGTCATCGGATAAATAACAATGAGAATATATTGCAAATTTTATGCCAACAGAATAACATAAAGAAAAAGATATTTTTTTTTACATTTTAATATTGTGTATATCCTGAGGGTGGAGACAAATACAATCATGTATGACCCATATGTTTATTTTAATAATTATCAACATCTGTGATTAATCCTACTACAAACAGAACAATTTTGCAGCATTTTTTTGTCATACATCTATTTATGAACATTTTTTAAACATTTTGTACATTCACCACACACACAAGCAGACTAAGCAAATACAGTTATCAGTAACATATCCAGTCATACAGTTGCTAATGGGTTAACCTATTAGCAACTGTATGACAACCAATTAGCTATATTAGGTTATTCTCTTTCAAGACTTCCCTTATAAAACACTCTTTTATCTGTTTTGGGTCAGCCTAATAATGTCAAAATGAGTTTCATGCCTTTTTTCTCTTATATGGAAGGAATTTTGCATTGTTATCGATAACTTAATAATAATAGATTGGTATAAAGGTG
>CAZCEN010000028.1:10987-21282 GCA_964497205.1 uncultured Sporomusaceae bacterium | reverse complement strand
GTAGACTCAAATAATTTTTTATAAGTAAATTAAAATCCCTGGCGACTTATCAAAAGCCGCCAGGGATTTTTTTGTCCGGACAAAACTATTACTTCTCTAAGGGTGTAAACAATTCATCCTTATTGATTGGCCAGTTTATTTTTATGGACTACATCTAATATTCGGTTTGCAGTTTCTTCTATAGCTTTGTTTGATACATCAATGATTGGACAGCCTAAGCGGCGCATTATGGATCTGGCATACTCCAGTTCTTCGTTTATTCTCTCAATATTGGCATAACTGGCATCAGGCGCTAAACCCATTGTTTTTAAGCGCTCGCTGCGAATTTCGTTGAGTTTAAACTGATCAATAATCAGTCCAACAATACGTTGTGATGGTACTTGGAAAAGCTCTTGCGGTAATGGCGCTTCTGGTACAAGCGGTACATTTGCCACTTTAACTTTCTTATGGGCTAAATACATACTAAGTGGAGTTTTAGACGTACGAGACACACCAATTATAACGATATCAGCTTTTAACAGCCCTAAAGGATTTTTCCCATCGTCGTATTTAACAGCAAATTCTACTGCTTCCACTCTTTTAAAATATTCCTGATCCAGTTTATGAACAAGACCTGGTTTAAGTCGTGGAACTACGCCCGTAACGCTTTGTACGGCATCAATCATCGGACCCATAATGTCAATTGTGGGAATGTTATATTCTTTAGCCTGCTTTTGGAGTGCTTCTCTTAGATCTGGAGAAACCAAGGTATGGCAGATAACGCAAGTATGTTTTGCTGCTTCCCGTACCGTTTCGGCGATTTGCTCGGCAGAATTAATATAGGGTATCCTAATAATATCAAAGTCTGCTGAACTAAACTGGCTGGCTGTTGCACGAGCAACCATTTCGGCAGTTTCACCGATAGAGTCTGACAGTGCATAAACAATTGGTAAATTAGCTATAAGTGTTCCCTCCCCGTCCTTCGCCAAGCTCAACGAATAATCTGGCGATATTAGTTTTGGTAAGCCGTCCGACGACTTCTTGTGCTTTATTCCCCCCCTGACTGACTGGAGAAACAACAGGAAGACTATCTACTTCATTCTCAATAATCTTCTTTGCAGCCATTAAAACAGATTCGTCAGGAGACGTTACAATTATTTTAGGCACCGGTGTCATTAGCACTTTAACAGGCATCTTGTGAAGGTCACTGCCACCCATCGCTACTTTAAGTGCATCCTTGCGTGATACAACTCCGGCCAGAATTCCACCCGGTTCTACTACAAACACCGAACCAACATCCTCCAGGAACATAGTGACAACGGCATCATACGCACTTGTTCCTACTGTTACGACAACAGGTACGGACTGAACATCTTGAACTTTTATCCTGCTTATTTGCTCGGTAAACAAGCTTAGCGCATTCTTGCCGGTATAGTAATAGCCTACTTTAGGGCGGGCTTCTACCATACCGGACATAACCAGGATAGCTAAATCAGGTCTGAGTGCCGCTCGAGTTACATTAAGACGCTCAGCAATCTGTTCACCTGTAATCGGGCCTAAAGTTTTAACCATCTCAGCAATTTTTTCTTGCCGCGGCGTTAAACCCAATAACTATCCCCCCTTTCGTGCATAAAGGCATAAATAAAAAACTACATAACAACAATTTTAGTTAAATCTGCCGTATTTACCGCTAAACCAGATATCGCTTTTAGCAAAGCCAACCGGTTATTCTTGACAGCGGTATTTTCAACCATAACCATAACAGCTCCAAAAAATGCATCGATCGGAGCCGATAATGAAGCTAAAATTGTCAGTATGCCTTGATAATTCTTTTCTTGTTGGTATTTTTCGATTGCAACTTTGGCCTCTGTATAAGCTTTAAATAAAGCATGTTCTGCGTCGGTTTCGAATAAATTTGCATCAATGCTGTCCGATTGAGCATTTTTTGCTAAATTACCAACACGAGTAAGTGCTTGCACCGTTTTTTGCATCGCAATTGTGCCACCTTCGACAGATATTGCCCTAGCTCTTAGCCAGGTATCATAAATATCGTCACTGCCGGTTGCCAGCACAGCATCAATCATATCATACCGTAATTGTTCGTCAGTTAAAATATTCTTAATACGGAGACGGAAAAATTCTTGAATTTCGTCTAATAATTTTGCCCGCTGCTCGGTATCGGTTATACCAAGTAAATCCATAGCCTGGTTGGCAATTGCATTTAATGAAACATGGTATTTTGCGTCAATTAAAATATTTACAATACCAAGCGCCTGCCGTCTTAGAGCATAGGGATCCTGCGAGCCTGTGGGGATAAGACCTCTGCTGAAAGTCGCAACAATATTATCCATTTTGTCAGCTATGCTGATCATACGACCAGCTATTGTCTGCGGCAACGCATCGCCGGCGAATCTCGGCAGATAGTGCTCAAAGATAGCTTCAGCAACTTCTGGTTTTTCGCCGTTTATGTGAGCATATTCACGGCCCATTATACCTTGCAGCTCGGTAAATTCAAAGACCATTCCAGTCACTAAATCTGCTTTTGCCAAATGGGCAGCGCGGTTAATTGTATCGAGTTCTGGTTGGGAAGCGTTCTGCATTTTGGCAATGCCAATGGCTAAACGTTCTAACCGCAGAACTTTATCAAAAAGTGTGCCTAATCCTTCTTGGAAGACAATTGTTTTTAGCTTTTCCACGCGCTCTGCCAGCGGCACCTTTTTGTCTTCTTCAAAAAAGAACTTAGCATCTGCCAGTCTCGCCTTTAGCACCCGTTCGTTACCATGGCGTACGGTATCAATATGTTCAGGCCCACCGTTCCGTACGGTAATAAATATTGGGAGCAGCTTGCCTGATTTATCCTTGACCGGAAAATAGCGTTGATGCTCCCGCATCGGAGTAATAATAGCTTCCGGCGGAAGGCTTAGGTATTTTTCCTCAAAACTACCGCATAACGCTGTTGGGTATTCAACCAGATGAACTACCTCTTCAAGTAACTCTTCATCAATTGTTGCTGTTCCGCCCCGGCTTACAGCCAAATTCTCAATCTGTTCTTTAATCACACGACGGCGTACATCCTGATCGACCATAACAAAGTTGTCGGCTAGTTTAGCAAAATAATCTTCCACAGAGTTAACTTCTACCTCAGCTTTTCCTAAGAAGCGATGTCCGCGTGTAATTTTTCCGGAAGTAACACCAGGTAAAGCAAATGGTATAATCTGGCCGCCCAATAAAGCTACTATCCACCGGATAGGACGAACAAACTTCATGTCCAAATTGCCCCAGCGCATATTCTTAGGGAAAGATAAATGAGTAACAATATCGCTTAACAATTCTGGAAGAATTTCGGCAACAGGCCGGCCTACTTCTTGCACAATAGCATATACGTAGCCGTCTTTAACAACCAAATTCGAAGCCTCAACACCTTGACCGCGGGCAAAGCCTAAAGCCGCTTTAGTAGGGGCACCATCTTCGGCAAACGCTATTTTAACAGCAGGTCCTTTATTTTCACTATGTTTGTCTGCCTGCGTGGCAGCAACTTCCCTTATAATAAGTGCCAGACGTCGCGGAGTACCAACAACTTTAATTTCGCCGTGACTAATCCTAAGGTCAGTTAGTTTAGTTTTAGCTGTTGCTTCAAGCTGCTTTAAAGCATTAGGTATAAACTTTGCAGGAATTTCTTCTGTTCCAATTTCCAATAACAAATCTTTAGTCATTACCTTACTTACCTCCCTTTAGGAGCGGGTAGCCCAGTTTCTCACGCTGTTCTAAATAACCTTGCGCACACAACCGGGCCAGGTTACGAACTCTGCCAATAAAACCGGTACGTTCACTAACGCTGATAGCACCACGGGCGTCAAGCAGGTTAAAGCTATGAGAGCATTTTAAAACGTAATCATAAGCAGGAAGCACATACCCTAGCTCAACAACGCGAATAGCTTCTTTTTCGTACATATCGAATAATTTGAATAAAAGGTCTGTATCGGCAATTTCAAAATTATAGTAGGACTGTTCTACTTCATTGCGATGAAAAACGTCGCCATAAGTAATACCATTTACCCATTCAATATCAAATACATTTTCCACACCTTGAATATACATGGCTAAACGTTCTAAGCCGTATGTAATCTCAACAGATACCGGCTTGACGTCAATACTGCCTACTTGCTGAAAATAGGTAAATTGGGTAATTTCCATACCGTCAAGCCATACTTCCCAACCTAATCCCCAGGCACCAAGAGTAGGTGACTCCCAGTTATCCTCAACAAAACGGATATCATGTTTGGCTGGGTCAATACCCAATTTTGCCAAACTGGCCAAATACAATTCTTGAATGTTTGCCGGTGAAGGCTTCATTATTACTTGGTATTGATGATGCTGGAATAAACGGTTAGGATTATCACCGTATCGTCCGTCGGCAGGCCGGCGTGACGGTTCAACATACGCTACATTCCAAGGTTCAGGTCCGAGTGCCCGCAAAAAGGTCGCCGGATTCATAGTACCTGCGCCTTTTTCCACATCATAAGGCTGTTGAATAATACAATTTTGTTCAGCCCAGAATTTTTGTAATGTCAGGATTATCTCCTGAAATGTCATAATTGTAACCTCCTACTAAAAAATAAAAACATCTTGTCCACGTAACTTAATTAAGTTACAGGGACGAGATGTTATTCCCGCGGTTCCACCCTGATTGATCGCAAACTGCGACCCTCTTTAATTATTACAGGTTTTACTCTCCGGCACTGGTAAATCATTTGCTAACCAGGCTTATGATTTCCTCCTGCGGCTTGGGAAGGCCTTCACCTTTTAAGTACCAAGCTTACACTGTCCTTGGTTCGCTGTATTAAAAAAGGTTACTTGATTCCCGCATTGCCATATTTTAATTTAAAATATAACAAATGTCCCTAGGTTTGTCAATTACTAAAACTCGTCATTTGAATAGCTGTCCATTTCCGACTGAACGGCTTCCTTGCTACTATCAGTTTGTTCCGGTTCCTTACGGACAACCTCGATCGTACAGCGTTTGAAGACAGCTACAAGGACTCCTAAAGCAGCTATTTGAGGAAGTACTACGGCACCAATAGCACCTAATGCAACTGGGATTTCAACCAATACCCGTCCATCATGCTTCACTCGAATCTTGTTGACATTACCTTCACGAACCAATTCTTTTACTTTGTCAATTACTTCTGTAGAGCGCACTGAAAATTCTTCGGTCCAATTGGTTTTGTCTTTATCCTCTAACTCTATTAAAGTTTCAATAACATTACCTTGATTACGTTCTAACGCTTCTTTCGCTTCCCGGTACGAAACACCTGTGCGCTCACGAATCAAATCAATTTTTTCCAGATTAATGTCCATTTAAAAACCCCCAATATTTTTTGGGTTAGTTTTTTCAGTTTAGCCAATAGTTATTCTCATCCTAATGAAATAATTTGCTTAATAAATTCCAGTGATTTTAAAGGTCGTTCTAACTGATGGCGCACAAAACCATAAAGTATTTTTTCAGCATTTACCAGGATTCTGCTAGTAATAACAAAAGACCCCGGGGCATTTAAATTTAAGGAAAATAGCTTATCTAAAAACTCTTTATCTTCTTGAGTAAAAGGAATTGAGTCCGGACTATTGCATTGGCTGCAAGTAGCACCACCAGTATTATAGTTAAATGAGGCCGGTAGAACTAGAGCCCGCCCGCACTGAGTACACTCTTTATACTCCGGCTGAAAACCTGCGAGCGCCAATAATTGCCACGCCCCTGCTAAGGCTGCAATGCGTGGATTACGAACTGCAAGTAAATGAAATACCGCGGATAACATATCATACGCCGCCGCTTCACTTTGGCGTTCCGGCCATAGTCCTGTTGTTAATTCAGCAATGAAATTGGCATAGGCTAATCGAGTCAAATCTTCCCGTATCTCGCGGAAAGAGGTATTTACCTCGCATTGTTTTACTACATCCATTCCTTTTCCGCTAGTCATTAACATATTAAGTTTGATAAAAGGCTGAAGACAGCCTCCCAACTTACTCTTGGGTTTACGTGCGTCGTAAGCCATAGCGACAACTATACCATATTCACGTGAAAATAAAGTGACCACTCTGTCAGCAGCACCCCAATCGCGTACTGCTAACAGAATGGCTTCCATTTGATACTCTACTGCCATCTAACCTCACGCATTAAATTATTTGAAAAAAATTCTGTGACGAGCTCGGATTCTGTGGACTCATCCGCCGGTTCAATTTGGTCGGTATGACAATCTAAACACGCACGATAGGCAAGGTAAGCATCGATATTACCGGTACTTAAAAAGATTTCCCACATTGTTTCCCGTAATAACACTCGACATCATCCCTTCACACTAAGATTAACAAGCAGGACTAGCCACAAAAACTTATTAAGTTATTTTATTCTTCTTCCGCAACCTGTGGCGGAAGAAGTGGTACAGCCTTAACCCTTACAATTCTAAAACCGTTAACTCTAAGCACTGCAAATGAGTAATCACCGATACTTACTTGGTCACCGGTTTCCGGGCGACGTCCCAACATTCCAAAGATATAACCGCCGAGGGTGTCCTCTTCATGCTCATCCAGACGGATATTTAAAAGTTCTGTGACATCATCCAGAAGCACTCTGCCATCAAACTCGTAACTGCCATCTGCTAGCCGTTGAATTTCAATATCCTCGACAACATCATGCTCGTCTTGAATATCACCAACTATTTCCTCAATAACATCCTCAAGGGCTACTAATCCGGCAGTGCCGCCGTATTCATCCGCAACAATAGCCAAATGCGTACGTTTGCGACGCATGACCTGCAATAGCTGAGCGACTGACATACCTTCCGGTACTACTAATATCTCCCGAACAATCGAAGTCAAATCACGTTCACCATCAGGACAAACATCAAAATCCATTAAATCCCGCAGATGGACCATACCGATAATATGGTCTTTATCTTCGATACATAACGGGTACCGGGTATGACCGGTTTCTTTTACTACTTTCATGTTTTCTTCAAAAGAATCATCAGAAAACAAGCAAATCATATCTTGACGGGGTACCATAATTTCCCGTGCCAAGCGATCAGCAAAATCAAAAACATTATCAATGAGTTCGCTTTCCATTTGGTTGAGAACTCCGCCACGGTGACTGGCACTCACAATCATTCGTAATTCTTCTTCAGAATGGGTTAAATCAGCCTCAGTAGCAGCCTCAATTCCCATCATACCCAAAATTGCCCTAGCGGTTCGATTAAACAGTAGGATAATAGGATACCCAAGTTTATGAAAAATATAGAGTGGCCATACGCAAGCCATTGCCAGGCTCTCTGTTCGTTGAATAGCCATTGATTTGGGAACAAGTTCTCCAATAACAATATGCAAAAAAGTTATAATGGTAAAGCCTAAGGCAATACTTATAGTTGTGACCATCCATTCCGAATCCGGAAAATACTCAATTAAAACAGGTTCCAATAAAGATGAAACGGCCGGTTCACCTAACCAACCAAGTGCCAGGGAGGCCAGCGTAATACCCAATTGGGTTGCGCCTAAATAGGTATCGAACGATGATACTACTTTCAAAGCTTGCTTTGCACGCCCATTTCCCTGATGGGCAAGCTCTTCTAGCCTAGTTTTACGGATTTTGACCAACGAGAATTCGGCTACAACAAAAAAACCATTTAATAAGACCAGCAATAAAGCAGCCGTCAGTTTTAATAAACTGAGTAAAGGCGAATCGATAAAGCATCTCTCCCTAGTTATTGGAATCATTACTGCGCGGCATAATTGCACCGGCGGTAATAACATATTGTAATGCGCTTTCGCTTGTTACATCTAAAGGTATTATATCCCGTCTAGGTAAGATAATATTAAACCCGGAAGTCAAGTTTAAGCTCATGGGGACGAAGACGCAAACATGCTCTTCATCAAATTTTTCTGCTAATGGTGCCGATAATTCCGGCATAACAAACCCCAGCGCTTTAACTCCCGGATGCGGATAGGGTACCAAGACTGCATTTTTTAATAACTTCTGTGATTCAAATACAGCGGTAGATAGTTGCTTGACGCTATTGTAAATAAATTTTACGATAGGGATTGAGCCAAGCAGGCGTTCACCATAACCAATAACTTTTTTTAAAAGCCAGTGGGAAGATAACCAGCCGACAATTACTATTAAAACAAGTACCACAACAAACGCTAGACCTGGAAAATGAATCGGTAAATATCTTCCTAACAAACTTTCAGTAAAGGAAAAGATATTAATAATAACAACTGCAGTAATTGCAATTGGTACAATTATAATTAACCCGTTAATAAAATACTTAGAAGACCACTTCATTAATACACCTCTCCTTACAAATGATACCATTAAGCACCGTATTGGTCAATAAGCTTCGGACTTAATCTCATGTTATAAAAAACCACGGCCTGTTGACGACAGCGAAGTCAATCTTGCTTATCATGAGAAAATTTCATTTCTATTGGATAAAAAAAGCCACCGCTGAGCGGCAGCTCCCAAACTTATTTTTTAAATTACTCAAAACCAAAGCTTTTTAACACATTTGGCCGATTACGCCAATCTTTTTTTACTTTTACCCATAGGTCAAGATATACTTTAGAACCTAACAAACTTTCAATATCAGCACGTGCCATGCGACCTATATCTTTAAGCAGGCGTCCACCGGCCCCAATGACAATTCCTTTTTGTGAATCACGCTCGACATAAATAACAGCCCTTACATATAAGTCGTCATTTGGTCTGGTTGCAATTTCCTCTATGTCAACAAGAATAGCGTGAGGAATCTCTTCTTTGGTTAAATGTAAAACTTTTTCCCGGATAAGCTCCGCAATCACTAACCGTTCAGGCTGGTCAGTGATCATATCTTCCGGGTAATATTGCGGGCCTGGTTCAAGATAATTCTTGATTTCCATTATTAATCCGTCGAAATTAGTATGGTCAATCGCCGAGATTGGTACTACCGCGGCAAATTTGAATTGTGATGTGTATTTTTCAATAATAGGAAAGAGTTTAGCCTTTTCTATTTTGTCTATCTTATTCACGATCAAAATTACCGGTGTTCGGACGTTAACTAAGTTGTCCAAAATGTAACGTTCCCCAGGTCCCATTTCGGCAGTTACGTCAACAACAAATAAGATAACGTCAACTTCGCGTAATGAGCCTTCCGCCTCTTTAACCATATACTCACCCAGTTTGTGTTTAGGTTTGTGGATGCCAGGGGTATCAATAAATAAAATTTGCGCATCATCCTGGGTTAGAACCCCCATAATTTTATTTCTGGTCGTTTGAGGCTTGTCCGACATAATAGCAACTTTTTGACCGATTAAATTATTCATTAATGTGGATTTGCCGACATTGGGGCGGCCAATAACTGCCACAAATCCGGACTTGTAGTTTTCTTTATTCATTCTTATCACCGTCTCCTGTAAAATCCCCTTTGGAAAAGCTAAAAGGCAAAAGCTCTTCCATATTAACTACTTTTATATCACCTTTCAGATTCATTAGAGTAATCTCGTTAATACCAAACTCGGCCATAACCTGACGGCAGGCACCGCAGGGTGAACATGGCGCGGGTGTATCGGCTACTACGGCTATTGCGGTAAGTTCCCGTTCGCCTTCTGATATAGCTTTAAAAATTGCGGTACGTTCAGCACAATTGGTTAGGCCATAGGACGCATTTTCAATATTACAGCCCGTATATACTTTGCCGCTTTTTCCTTTAACCGCTGCTCCTACCTTAAACTTGGAATATGGCACGTATGCCTTCTCTCTTGCCAAAAGAGCAGCTTCTCCTAACTCGCCCATATTATCCCCACCATTTTATTAATTTGTTCCAAAATAAAATATAGCCAATACCTAAAGATGCCATAGCTTGAACAAGTACGGCCCCGGCAGCGGCATCTTTGGCAGCTTTAGCAAGTGGATGCATTTCTGGGGAAACTTTATCTACGACGGATTCTATGGCAGTATTAAATAACTCTGCACTAATTACTCCCGCTATACTGATTAGTAAGATCGCCCACTCTGTACTGCTGAGATCCATTTGCCAAGCAGCAAAAATTGCCGCTAACGCAGCCACTGCATGAATTTTCATGTTCCGTTCCTGCCGGACACAGTAAAGAATCCCAGCAATAGCGTATCTAAAAGCGGCAAAATTCCGCATTAAAATTACTCACTCTCGCGTAATGCCAAGAAGCGAGAGTACATTTTCTTCTTCTTGACGCATCTCAGCCCGATCTTCTTCTTCCTCATGATCATAACCTAAAAGATGCAACATGCCATGAACAGTTAAATATGCCAGTTC
>CAZCEN010000028.1:6159-10887 GCA_964497205.1 uncultured Sporomusaceae bacterium | reverse complement strand
CGTTTGTTCCATTTCCGAAGTTATCTTCATCTTTTCCTGCAGGTTGTTTATTATTATTTCCATATTTAACTTTTCTCCTCTCAAGCTCTTTCAAGGCCTCAGGATATTCAATACGGGTGTGGAACATGCTAGACAATAGCCTAATGAACACATCACCGATTATCTTCAAATCCTTCAATGTAAGGTTACATTCGTCGAGCTGGCCGTCTTGCAGCCGTTCCCTAATTATTTTACGAACAGTAGCTTCGATTCTATTGACATTTGGTTTACTAATTGATCGCACGGCTGCTTCACAAGCATCAGCCAGCATTATCAAAGCCGCTTCTTTTGTCTGAGGAGTCGGTCCTTCATACCGGAAATCTGCCTCTATGACGCACTCGCCATGTTCATTTTCGGTAGCCCGTTTATAAAAAAAGGATACCAAGGTAGTACCGTGATGCTGTTCAACAATATCTGTGATTACTTGCGGCAGTTTATAATCACGGCACAAATCAAGACCGTCTTTAATGTGCGACGTAACAATAAGCGTGCTTAGCGAAGGTGCAATCTTATCGTGGGGGTTTTCGCAGCCTACTTGGTTTTCGATAAAAAAGTAGGGGCGTTTAATTTTTCCAATGTCATGATAATAGGCACCTACCCGAACAACTACTGGATCGGCTCCAACAGTAACGGCCGCAGTTTCAGCTAGGTTACCGACAAGTACACTATGATGATAAGTTCCTGGTGCATTTAATAACAGTCTTTGCAACAAAGGGTGATTAGGTTTTGCCATATCTAACAGCTTAATTGGAGTAGTTATATTAAATGCATGTTCAAGATAAGGCAGCAGACCCGTCGTGATAACAGCGGCGGTAATTCCGCTAAAAGCACCGAGTAAGCATTGAAAAAGTACTTCTGCACTATCAAGTTGTTCAATTAGGCCTGTTGAAGCAATTGCTAAAAAATTAACGATTGCAATCCAAACCCCGGCTCTGGTCAGACTATAACCGTGAGCCATTTTAGTGACACTATATACACCTGCCATGCCACTAACAAGAGCTGCAGCTACAGCTCTTAAATCATTTTCAACAATCACGCCAAAAAACATTGCCATGATTATACTGATTAAAAGCCCTACTCTCGTATTTATGAGAATAGCGGTTAATAATGCTCCAGCAGCAATTGGTGCAGCAAAATCCGAATAATAATGAGCTACTTTGGCAATTAGCATAGTAACCAGGACAATAAGACCCAGCAAAACTAAATATCTATCGTTTTCGTATACCTGACAAGAAAATTTGTACAAGTAACCCAACGAAATACCCATTATAAGGAGCACAAAAATGGTAAGTCCCAGAATCCTAACTTCGCTAACATTGCCGGCATATAGCCCAAGTTCTTCCATCACATGAATTTGTTCTCCGGTTACTATATCTCCACGCCGTACCAAAACTTGGCCTTTTTTTACGGTTTCACGAACTGGCTCAATATTGGCTAATGCTGATTGTTTACGTTTATCGGTTTCACGCACATTCAGAATAAAATTTGGTCTGATAAGAGTTTGAGCAATACCAGCCACAACGGTTTCTGCATTTTTACCCAATCCAAGTTCTTCCGCTTCAAGCACTACCTGTTTTCTGGCGATATCAAAATCGTCATCGCGAATGCCACGTTGCAAATACTTACGTAATATTGACTTAGTATAGTCTTCTGTCTTTATTAATTCGGGTTCATCTAACTGTAGTAAGCTAGTAACAACTGTACTTGAAAGAGTTGCTGGCAAATCCTGAGTTAATTTTTGCAATTTTTGTTCAGTGTTTAATGTTTTATCGGTCTGCACCATTTGCGTTGACCGGAAGATGGCGCTGACTTCTTCTTCAGCTTTAGCCATAACAGAAATATCCATGTCGTAGACATTAACGACACTAGCCATTACTTCCATCTCAAGTTTTTTAGTTTTGGTGGCATCTACATAGGATACCGTCCTTGGGGCGACCACGTCTCTATCACTTACCTGACCAATCTGCAAAGATACTTTTTCCGGAATAAAATCGGCAGATAAACAAAGCATGTATAAAGCAAAAAAAACTATAAACAAGCCTATTCGGCGAACTAAAGGTCTAGCATAACTGTTTGGCTGAACAAACAGTTCTCGAAGCTTACTATTAACCGACATCATCTTTTCTTCACTCCATTAAATATCAATCATTTTACAAATGCTTGATATTTGTTCTTACTTTTGACCGTACTCTTCGTAAGCCTTGATGATTCGGCTGACTATTTCATGTCTTACAACATCACTTTCATTTAAATTAAGCACTCCAATTCCGGGAACATTGCCTAGTACGGCTTGGGCATGCTTAAGTCCGGATTTAATACCTAGCGGTAAATCGATTTGCGTTATATCGCCAGTTATAACCATTTTTGAACCAAATCCCATTCTTGTCAGAAACATTTTCATTTGTTCTGTAGTGGTATTTTGTGCCTCATCGAGAATAATAAAGGAATCTTCCAGAGTTCGCCCCCGCATGTAAGCTAAAGGCGCCACTTCTATAATATTTTTAGACATGAACTTTTGGACTGTATCTGTCCCCATAATGTCATTCATGGCATCATATAACGGTCGTAAGTAAGGATCTACTTTTTCTTGTAAATCTCCTGGTAAAAAACCGAGCTTTTCTCCGGCTTCTACTGCTGGCCTCGTGAGAATTATTCGTTCAACTTGCTTATTTTTTAAGGAAAATGCTGCCATAGCAACAGCAAGATAAGTCTTCCCTGTTCCCGCTGGTCCTATTCCAAAGGTAATATGGTTGTGTCGAATTGCTTCTAGATATCGGCTTTGCCCTAATGTTTTTGGTTTGACATGACGCCCTTTTGCAGTAACGATAACGATATCAGAATACATTTGATGAAGAAAATCGGCTTGACCATCTAAAATCATACGTATGCTATAACGTACATCATGACTTGTTACCGGATTCCCTTGACGGTACAGATAAATTAATTCAGTAAATAATCTTTGAAGTTTATCTATATCGCTGGGTTCACCATCAAAAACTACTTCAAGCCCTCTAGCGGTTATTTTGCTGGAGAACTGTTGTGTAATTAAATCTAAAAACTCATCATTTCTTCCAAGAACTGCTATTGCTTCTTTAGTGTCTGCAAAGCTAATACGTTTCTCCAAATATACAATGCCCCCTACATAAATTTCACTGGGAAATATTTATAGTTTGCCCAATATCCTCAATTGTTTCCACATTGACTTTTACTCTAACGATATTCTCTTCGGGCGTTCTTAGCACTTCATAATTGCGAGATAATATTTGAGCTGCCTCGGGAATAGCGTTTTGTACTAATTGAATAGCTTTTGTATATGCGTGCTCTCTAGCTTCCTCAAACGATTTTTCAGCCCATGTCGAATTGATTTCATGATACACAGTAATAGTTGATTCGACAATTAAGTCACTATTCCTCCACACAGGCAGCTGTTTATGTATAATCTCAGTTTCAAACTCCTGAAATGGCCTAATCGAGGTTGTATTAAAAGACACTTCTTTGCCCGCCAATTTAATAGCAACACCAACTTGGCGATTACCTGTCCGATTTATAGCAAGCTGTTTAAGCTCGGCTTCCGCATAACTTTCATACCACACACGTGCTTTAATTATTCCCTTTGCACGAATAAGTTCCTGGGGAACATTTATTATGGGTGGCTGACCTTCTTCAACAACTGGCGTAGGTTGTGGTGCAAATCCTTTTATTAGTAAATCTCCTTTCTTTACAGTATCACCTTTTTTTACTGCTGTTTGACCTGCCAATGCAATTATTTCAGTAATTACCCCATCTTTTGCAGCGACAATATGTGCTGGAGTCTTGATTTCCTGCTTGGGCATTGTTTTTTCTACTATTTCAATAACCGCTTTTGTCCCCGTAAAATTAATGCCAACCCATGCTACCTCAGGAACATTAAGCAAGATCTCACGCTCTATTGCTTTAACATTGAGACCATCTTTAACTGCCCCAAGTTTTAGTCCATGTTGTTCAGCCACATAGAGTATTCCTGTTTCAGGTACATTTTTCAAGCCTTTTATTTCTACAAACCAAACATAGGAGGAAAGTACATTAAGCGAAATAATAAATAGTATAACACCAGCCATTAGAACTTTCCTATGTTTCATACGCTTTATAACAAAAGGCAATCCGCGATACGCTAACACTTTTACTTTTGTCCGGCTGCACCTTACCAAGGGGCGGATTTTAAAAAAATCATTTAGCCCTATCCATACAATCAAATCTTCTCCGTTTTTGTTGATGCCCCATAATAATATTTTCTCTGTTATACAAAGATTTATAAATCGTTCGGGCATTGTACCGCTAACGCGTATTTTGACGGCGCCGCGCAGGTAATTAGTATTAAATATCATATTTAACCTCCTGCACAACGCCTTCCACAAGAATTTGTTCTGCCTGCAAATTTCCTAGAGATAAATTTTCACCATGTACAAATAGTTCTCCCTGAGTTAATTTTATACGAACTAGTGAAGGGGTATATTCAATAATCCCTTTGTGATTTTCCACTAAAAGTTGTTTGTTGCCAAGCATGGTTATTCTAGGTAAATCTAGGACTATATCTTGTGGTATTTCTAAAAAACCTGCCAGAGAGTGTAAGTTCCCTTTACGGCGTAACATGACAAATCCCCCCTCATATACAAATGTATGCCAATTAATAGGCTTATTAGTACATGATAA
>CAZCEN010000028.1:0-6059 GCA_964497205.1 uncultured Sporomusaceae bacterium | reverse complement strand
ATCCCCCCTCATATACAAATGTATGCCAATTAATAGGCTTATTAGTACATGATAAAGGGGGGACTTTAGTACAAATTAATTTATATAGCCAGAGATGGCTGAACAATTTAACGGGCTCAGAGGCTCAGTAATTGTATTATGGCTCCGCATTATATATTCATCAAATTTATGAACTTTTACCGGAGCCGCAAATCGCATATAGTTAGTAGCTACGATCATTTCGCCACAATCAAGATTTTTAATTTCATTACGCTGCTGCAGAATATCTTTCCGGCACATAGCTTCCAATTTTCCTCTATCAGCCTTTGAGGCTAATCCTAATATGAACAGGGTATTTAGTTGCGATAATACTTTATCAGCTAATAATCTAGGCTGTTGATCTACGACACATAAACCTATATTAAATTTCCGTGCTTCGCTGACCAGACGAGCAAAGACATTTTGTGAACTTTGCTCTCTTTTACCTAAAAAGCGATGTGCTTCTTCCAATACAATTAGTACAGGCTTAGTTTGCGCACGTTCAGCTTCTGTTTTATTGGCATAATGCAGCAGCATTTTTTTTGATAATAAGGTCGATAAAGCCTGTTCGCCAATAGGTGAAATATTTTTCAACTCAACAAGAACGACCTTTCCCTGTTCTAAATCTTTAAGCATTTGGCTAATTGCGGTAACTTCAGCACAACTTTTTACTTCATCACCAATATTAAGCTCCTGTTCCAGATTCCAACAGATACTTTTTATTTTACTAATCGTCCTTGATTGGAACTTTTGCCCGGTACAACCGGCAATTTCTTCGATTATATCTTCCGTATCATACTTAAGAATATAATCCATCCAGCGATCTTGCCAAACGGATGACAATTTATAAATAGCGTCAAGCTGGGGTTCACTAAAAGTAGCACAAGCAGTAATATCTTCCGGATCGACCTCATTATAGTTAAGTGCAAGTTTACGCACATTTTCCCGTTCCGTTTCAGGACTGGTATTATATACAACTAGCCTTTGATTAACCTCTGGATGCATTGATAAATCCCGATAATATTCATTATGAACATCAAATATTAGTAAACCATAGTTTTCACTGTCGATAATCGAACTGGAAAGCACTTTTACCAAGTTACTTTTGCCTGAACCAGTTGTTCCAAAAATGCCTATATGTTCAGTGATCGCTTTTGAGCCAAAAATGCCTACAGGTAATTTTAATACTTCTCTACCGCTCTTTAGATAACCAATTTCTAAATCACCTTTCATTTCATTCAACAAAGCGGTATCACCTTCTGTCAGCCCACGCACTTCGCAAAAGAAATCAGGACAGGTCTTAGGATTAAATAGCTGCCCTTGGGCATCAGCATAACAAAGCTGTTCAGCAATTCCCATTTTTACAGTGTGATTACCACCTAAATAAAAATCCAGTTCTTCTTGATTAGCTACTTGACCATTCTCGTCAAGTTTACTCATCAAGTAACTGACGCCATTCATTCCTGACCAACGGGATTTAATCTTAAAATCGTAAGCACGAATATAAAACTTATCATCGTTTTTACCCTCAACAACTAAGATATCACCAAAATCTACGTCCTGGTTAGGAGCAACGACAAATTCCATATAGGTCCCTTTTGCATAAGTAAGGCGGCCCTTATAATCTGACATATGTTTTGCCCCCTTTTTTTAAATTATTTGTTACCGTTTTTAGTGTGCGTAGAACAGAAAAAAAAAAACAGGGGTTATTTTTCCCTGTTTTACACTAAATTCTACAATTACTATATTTATTTTCGTGACCGCCAAATAGGCCGATAAGCACGAGGCGGCTGAAGTATTTCTGCAAAAATCAATCCATTTTGCACTATCTGAGGGGATAATTTACCTTGCCAAGGTGACTCTGTTTCGACACTATGAGGAACAACCACCGGAGCCGGCATTGCTACAGCGGGTTTTTGGTGAATTGCTGCACTTTTTGGCAATTCATCAAAAACAAATTGTGGTTTTTTCTTAATCTCTACGTTTTTGGGTTTCATTTCAGCCGGTTGAGGAACTTTAGCCGGAATATCCGGATATTTATATTCTTTCGGTTGCTTACGCCGTTTTAACAGTTCAGGTATAACATACATTATGAACATGATCAATAGCGGTATTAATATATCCATAGCACACCAACCTATTTCTTAGGTTCATCAGTTTTTGGATTATTTTCTACCGGTCCAGTTTTAGCGATAGTTTCGCGCATTTGGGTATCTGCTAATACATTGTTCATATTGTAATAATCCATAACCCCAATTCTCCCCTCTTTGAGAGCAACGGCAAGGGCTTTAGGTACGTCAGCTTGAGCCTCTACTACTTTAGCTTGCATTTCTTGCGTAAAAGCCCGCATTTCTTGTTCTTGGGCAACAGCCATAGCCCGGCGTTCTTCTGCTTTGGCCTGCGCTATACGTTTTTCAGCCTCAGCTTGGTCTGTCATCAATTCAGCACCGATATTGCGGCCTACATCAACGTCCGCAATATCAATGGATAAAATCTCAAAGGCAGTACCTGAGTCCAAACCTTTGGTTAATACTGTACGCGAAATATGATCCGGATTAGCCAGAACTTCTTTATGGTCATCAGTTGAGCCAACAGTTGTAACGACTCCTTCGCCGACACGGGCTAAAATTGTAGCTTCACCAGCGCCGCCAACCAGGCGATCAATATTTGCTCTTACAGTAACCCGGGCTTTGACTTTCAACTCAATACCGTTTTTGGCTACTGCTGAAACAAACGGTGTTTCGATGACTTTTGGATTAACACTCATCTGTACGGCTTCAAGAACATTCCGTCCGGCTAGGTCAATGGCAGCTGAGCGTTCAAAAGGCAATGGAATTTCGGCACGATGAGCGGCAATTAGGGCATCGATTACTTTATCGACGTCACCACCTGCCAAAAAGTGAGCTTCCAGTTGATTAACATTGACACCGAGACCAGCTTTGTTGGCTTTAATTAAAGGAAGTACAATTTGGCTGGGAGGAACTCGTCTGAGTCTCATGCCAACAAGCGTAAAGATTCCGACATTAACTCCTGCTGCCAAAGCTGAAATCCATAAACCAATAGGAACGAAATGAAGGAATATACTGATTCCTACAATTACGAGAACGATAAAAAAAGCACTACCAATTAAAGCTGACACAATACTACCTCCTATATATTATTAGAATTTACAGGTCGTACAACAATACGGTTTCCGGTTATGCTCACCACCTTAACTAATTCTTTAGGTGCAACAAATTGCCCTTCAGATACTACATCAAGTTGCACACCATCAATTATCATAGCCCCAGCGGGCCTGAGTCCAGTTGGTGTTATTCCTGTCTTACCCAGATATGAGCTGTAATCTTGGCTACTGCTGAACCCTGCATTTTTGGTTTCGGCATCTTTTAAAATCAACCGAGACCAAAGCCTGCTTGAAGGCAAGCTTTTAGCAATTGCTAGAAAAAGAATAATCGCAATCAGCAAACTAATTGCCAGCATATTCACAGCAGCCGCGTTGGCTCCTAAGGATAAAAATAGGCTGCCAAAGATAGCTATAATTCCACTTATTCCAAAGATACCCACTCCTGGCGTATAAAGTTCAAACAAAATAAGTAGAATACCGCCTAAAAATAAAATAATTTCTAGCCAGCCGGCAATACCTGTTATCCATTGACCGCCAAAGAACAGTAGCGCTGCTACTAAGCCAATAAAAGCTGCAACCCCTAAGCCAGCTGTTTTTATTTCAGTTAATACTGCCAAAAAGATTATCGACATTAAAAAGGACTTAACAGTAGAGTCAGACAACCAGCCTGCCATTTTTTCCTGCCATCCTGGTGTATATTCTATCACAGTATTTCCTGATAAGCCGAAATGAGCTAAGACAGTTTCACGGTCTGGTGCGACAATATCAGCATACCCAACTTGAGTCGCCTGATAATCGGTAAGTGCCAAAATCTGGCCCGGTTCAGCGTAGCCAGGGAATCCAAGCGATTTATCTACCATGGATTCCGCAACTTGCGGATTTCGACCTGTTTGATTGGCTGTAGCTGCGAACTCGGCTTTTAAGGCAGCTACCGTTTTCTCTGTAGTCGGGATAGGTTCAGCCGCACCTATGCTCCCTCCCGGCGCTATTGCAATATGTTTATGAGATATAGCTATAAGCGCGCCGGCTGACCATGCACGGTTTTTAATATAGCAGATTGTTGGAACAGGCGAGTTAATAATCATATCGCGAATACTAACAGCTGCATCTACCAGCCCGCCAAAAGTGTCAATTTCAACTAATACAGCTTGCGCCTGCTTGCTGCGTGCATCGTTCATAGCTTTATGAACAAGAGCTGCCTGGCCACCATTTATTTCCCCTCTTATCGCTATGCTGATAACCGGGCCGGCTTCGGCATATACTGGCCTGTCCAAAATCAATAAGGTACATAAGAGCATAATTGATATGAATATTTTCTTATGAAAAATTTTATGCTGCATCTACTCACCTCAAAAGCAATACTTAATTCTTAGAATCTCTTATTAGTTTATTCGGCAACAAATTCCATCATTCCTGTTTTGAAGAGAATATGGGTTGTCGAAAGTTTGAAAATTATTACATCTCTATCTTGTATTGACTTGTCGAACGGCGTATGTTATTGTCTTAATATAGTTGTGAAGCTTTCAATACTATTTGCAGCAACGATATAGTTTAATCACGCTTCACTTACAGCAAACATTTCGGTACTTTTTTTGTAATGATTGCAGCATTTCGAAATAGTAACTAAAGATTACATTACACTATCATTCTTAATTAGTTTCAGTAAATATTTTAATACTATATGCTTCACTAACTAACCAAAAGACAAGCTAATTGCTTGTCTTTTTTTTATTGTCAATAAACTAAAAATCCGGCGTTATAAACGCCGGATTTAAATCTGTTCTACTGATTTAAGAACTCGCGCACAATGTTGTTTACGAGCTTGCCGTCAGCACGTCCTTTAACTTTTGGCATCAATACAGCCATAACCTTGCCCATATCCTTGGCGTTAATAGCTTGCGCCTCTTTAACAGCTTCAGCTACAAGTATACGCACTTCTTGCTCATTTAATTGTTGAGGAAGGTATTGCATCAGAATGTCGATTTCTTGTTCAAGGGTCTCCACTAAATCAGGGCGATTACCTTTTTTAAACTCTTCCATCGAATCCCGGCGCATTTTGACTTCTTTAGCCAATACATCCAGAACTTCTTCTTCAGAAAGTTCTCTCTTTTTGTCGATTTCAACATACTTGATATTAGCACGAACCATGCGAATAACAGAAAGCCGCAATTTGCCAGCTTCTTTATCTTTCATAGCCTGCTTCATATCATCTGTTAATCTGTCTTTAATAGACATTGAGTTTGATACCTCCGAAACTAGTTAAACTTACGTTTACGCGCTGCTTCGGATTTTTTCTTGCGCTTTACGCTGGGTTTCTCATAATGCTCGCGTTTTCTAACTTCCGCAAGAACCCCGGCTTTTTGGCAGGTGCGCTTGAACCGACGGAGTGCGCTGTCAAGCGTTTCATTTTTGCCTACTTTTACTTCAGACATCTGATCTCCCTCCCTCCACTAGAACCATTACGAGGAAGTGTACTTGAATAACATACACCCAATTATTATACACTAAACACGTAAATGCTGTCAATATTAACCTGGAGGCCAAGTCATAAAACGACCACCTAAAATGTGAAAGTGGAGATGGTATACGGTTTGTCCACCACTCTCTTTTGTATTTATGACTGTACGAAATCCATCTTCGGCTAAACCGGCAACTGCAGCAATTTTAGGTATTGTCGTCATAATCTGTCCTAACAAAGCGGCATCTTCCGACGATACTTCTAGAATATTAGCAATATGCTTTTTCGGTATAACCAGCAAATGTACAGGCGCAGCCGGATTTATATCAGGAAAAGCAATAATCTGATCATCTTCATATATGACATTTACCGGAATGGTTTTATTCGCAATCTTACAAAATATACAGTCTTGCTGCATGGGCAATCCCTCCGCAGTAGATAGTAATACACACTTGCTCT
>CAZCEN010000027.1:11182-21441 GCA_964497205.1 uncultured Sporomusaceae bacterium | reverse complement strand
TTTTCCTCGTCCATGTTTTCCGCTGTAACATAACATATAGGCCTCCGGCTGGAGGCCTTTTTCTTTTAATCTCAGACTTCCAATATAAAACCGCTTATCCCATCGGGGCAGGCGGCCAAACCAGTTCCAATATGTTTATATTTTAAACCTTACTACCATTTCTTTATAAATATATGTATTGATTTATGCACTTGTCACATGGTACTATCCTAGTATCGGATTTTACACTTACCAGGAGATTACCATGACTCAACAATCACTCAATCACCCTAAATGTTTATCTTCAAATCAAATTACTGTCATGATGCTTTCAGTAATTTTGTTATGGGGCCTTAATGTTGTTATGCTTAAGTACCTTACCAAGTTTTTTCCACCCTTGGCTCTTGCCGGAATCCGTATGACACTGGCTGCAGCTTTTCTATTGCCCACCGTGTACTACCCTAACGGCAGACAGCCTGTACCGCGGGAAGCTTGGCTGCCCATCTGCGGCGTCGCCCTGTTTAGCATCATTATGCATCAAATCACTTTATCGTTAGGCGTTAGCTCTACCAGCGCCACACACGCAGCCTTAATCTTGGCGCTTAACCCACTGACAACAACCCTGGCTGCAAGCCTGCTTGTTAATGAGCCGCTCAATTGGAGCAAGTCAATCGGGGTTGCCTTTGGTCTTAGTGGGGTTCTACTTATTGTCACCGGGAAAGCCGCTGCCGGTCAGGCTACTATGGTCGGCGACGGCTTAATGCTGATTGCCATGCTGACTTATGTCGCAGGCTCGCTATGTGTAAAAAAAGGTACAGAGTACACTCCGCCGCTTGTCATCACCGCGTATAGCCACCTTATAGCCGCTCCCGTATTATTAGTCATCAACGCCACTATTAATCCAATATGGGTAAATGAAGGCGCCTTTACACTGCTGCCTATTGCTATATTGTTGTTTTCCAGTTGGTTCAGCACCGCTTTAGGCGCGCTGCTCTGGAATACCGGCGTTCACCATATCGGTGCTTCTACAGCCTCGCTGTTTCTTAATGGTTCGCCTATTGTCAGCCTTTTTGCATCAGCTGTATTTTTAGATGAACAGTTGATATGGAAACATTATGTGGCGCTCGTGTTAGTACTGCTCGGTGTCAGCTTAGGAACAGGCACATTAACAAATTGGCTACACAAGGAATATAACCATAAAGAAAACACGACTTGCGCCAAGCCTTAGCGAAAGAGGAAGAAGATGTTGCCCTGTATTCAGGCGAAAGCTATACTTTATTAGGACAAAGAAGGCCAGGAAGCATCCTAAATGCTTCCTGGCTCGTTTTCTACAAAGCCAGCACTAACTTTACAAAATACACCTGCCAAATTTTCTTCCGCATCTTGGATATGAATCGCCACAGCGATTCATACTTTCCGACAAATGCATCCATATGCGGTTCCGTAAATGAAGCTTTCCATTTTCTGCGGTGAGCTTATACCAGCCCTACTACCGAAAGCCATTTACGTTTTTTACTAAAATTCTACTAATTAATACATTTTTTTACCTTTTTTTCTATTATACATGTTACAAATATCGTTTGTATATGATTTTTTAATGATAATATGTAAACAACATATTATGCAATGATTAAATAAGTTTAAAAGGCCAGGAAGCAGTCGGTTTGCTTCCTGGCCTTTTCATAACCTATATTAAACTTTAAATCCTGCGATCTGCTGTTCCAGCTTTTTGGCCTCATCCGCCAGCCTATCTGCCTGCTGGGCAATGGTTTCAACAGCACTTGTCTGCTGTTCAGTGGCTGCAGCCACTTCCTCAGTAGCTGCAGCATTCTCTTCAGCTACTGCCGCAACATCATCAATTACCCCGGTAACCTCCCTTGCTTTAATACTTAGTTGGGTAACCTCGGCTGCTATCTGTTGAATCTGGCTCGATATATCGGCAACAAACTCTTTAATTTGATTAAAATTATTTTCAGTTTGACCGACGGCCTGTTCCTGATCACCAATTATAGATTCAGAGGCGTGCATTTCTTTAACTGCTTGGTCGGTGCTTTGCTGAATATCCTGAACCAGAGCCGCAATTTCCTGGGTGGAGTTGGCAGTTTGTTCGGCTAGTTTCCTTACTTCATCGGCGACTACGGCAAATCCCCGTCCCTGCTCACCGGCTCTAGCGGCCTCAATAGCGGCATTGAGAGCCAGCAGGTTAGTTTGACCGGCAATGTTACCGATCACTTCAACAATCTGACCAATCAGCTTGGATTTGTCAGCAAGGGCTGTGATAGCCTGCCCAACATGCTGCGTAGCATCCCTGCTCTTGATCATGAGCTGGTTTTGATGGACAATGGCTTGATAACCTTGCTCCACCGCCTGTTGCGCTCCCAGCGCCCGTTTGGCGGAACTGTCGGTATTACGCGAAATAATACCAACTGAATTACTCATTGCTGTAACCATAGCTGCCCCGTTTTGCATTGATTGAGCCTGCACACCCGATCCTTGCGCAAGATCATTTACCGTTGTCGCAATCTGTTCCGTGACTTGCCCGGCTTCCCGGGCCGACCCCTGCATATCCCGAGCCGCCAGTTCTACCATCTGGGCCGATTGCCTGATTTGTTTGATCAAATCCTGTAAACTGGCGCTCATTTGATTGAAGGCTTCAGACAGTTTGGCTACTTCATCCCGGCCTTCTACCGCCGTTTTTGTGGTAAGATCACCCTGAGCCATTTTTTGCGCATTACCGGTTAGTCCGGCTAACGGCTTCCCAATCCTGTTAGCAAACCATAACGAAAAACCGGCTACCGCCATCATAGCCACCGTGACTACAATAATATATTTGGTCCTAAGGTCTGCCAATTGACTAAAGGCTTCGGCTTCAGTTACCGTGATGGCCATTACCCAGCCTGTGGACGGAACCTTCTGGAATATAGTAATTTTACTTTGCCCCTCATAATCATATACTCTAGAACCCTTTTCGTTCGCCAGCATATCTTGTCCCAAGGCCTTGAGCGAAGGATCTTCTAAAATATTTTTGGTAATTAGGTTACTGTCCGGATGGGCAACCACTACCCCTTTATTATCGATAACAAAGGCATAGCCCATGCCCCGCAAATTAACATTTTTAATATTATCGGTAAAGGCAGTCAATAGAATATCTTCACCAAATACCCCTTTCGATGCTCCTGCCGGAGTTTTGACGGGTATAGCTGCGGTAATTACATATTTTCCGGTAAACACATCCACGTACGGTTCAGTAAATACAAGCTTTCCTTTTTCTACTGCAAGCTTATACCATCCCCGCTGCCGCGGGTCGTAGCCTGGCGGCAATTTAGTTTGGGCTCCGTCTACAAACCGGCCGTCAGCGGCATACCCAATATAAACATCAGTCATATCCTTATCGTTTTTATAGACTTGCAAATAAGAAATGGGAAGTTCACTGTCGCTATACACATTTTCAGCTGTATATGCCAACGTTTCAGCTATTTTCCCCTTGGCAGCCAACCATCCTTCAAACTCGGTTACATGACTTTTCAGAATAACTTCCATTTCGGCGTTAACATTATCTACAACCTGCTTTTTGGTATAAAAGTACCCCATGTAGGCAACTGCTATTAGCGCTATACCAGTAATTAGTGCAAAACTCAGTAACAACCTTGCTCTTAAATTCACCATCTCTCCCTCCTTCTTTCATCATAAAACTACCAAAACTAGGATTTTCTTCCTAAGTTGTACTTTTTCTCATTATAGCACTTTGTTTTATGTTCTTATAGAGGATATTTGTCGAATAAATTAGACAAATTATGAGTAAACTTGGCATAAACTGCAAAATTAAAGGCCAGGAAGCATTAACCTGCTTCCTGGCCTTTCGTACCAATTGTTAAATTTTAAATCCTGCTATCTGGCGCTCTAACCTTTTGGCTTCCGCAGCCAGTTTATCTGCCTGCTGGGCAATTGTCTCAACCGCACTTGTCTGCTCCTCGGTAGCCGCTGCCACTTCTTCGGTAGCAGCGGCGCTTTCTTCAGCCACAGCCGCTACATCGTTAATGACGCCAGTAACCTCTGTTGCCTTATCGCTTAATTGTGTTACTTCGGTGGCAATTTGCTGAATTTGGCCGGCTATCTGAGCAACATAATCTTTTATTTGGTTAAAGTTAGTTTCGGTCTGATCAACTGCCGTTTCCTGCTGGCCGCTAATGACCTCGGAAGACTGCATCTCTCTAACGGCCTGATCGGTTCCCTGCTGGATATCCTGTACCAATTTTGCAATCTCTTGGGTGGAATGCGCGGTTTGTTCGGCCAGTTTCCGCACTTCGTCGGCGACAACAGCAAATCCCCGTCCTTGCTCGCCGGCCCGTGCCGCTTCAATAGCGGCATTGAGTGCTAGCAGGTTGGTTTGACCGGCAATGTTACCTATCACCTCAACAATCTGCCCAATCATCTTGGATTTATCGGCAAGCGAGGTAATGGCCTGTCCGACATTCCGAGTAGCCTCACGGCTTTTGATCATTAATTCGCTTTGATGCATAATTGCTTGATAACCTTGCTCCACGGCTGACTGAGCACCTTGAGCCCGTTTGGCGGAGTTATCGGTATTCTGTGAAATAATTTCCACTGAATTACTTATATCTCTAACCATTCCCGCACCCTTTTGCATGGACTCAGCTTGCGCACCGGCGCCTTGGGCAAGATCATTAACCGTCGTCGCGATCTGCTCGGTAACCTGCCCGGCCTCCCGGGAAGAGCTCTGCATATCTTGGGCCGCACTATCGACAGTCTGGGCAGACACGCCAATCTGTTTAATTAATCCCCGCAAGTTGCCGCTCATCTGGTTAAAAGCGGTAGCCAGGCAGGCAACTTCATCTTTGCCGGCGACAACACTCTTGACAGTCAAATCGCCTTCCGCCATTTTCTGTGCATTAACGGTAAGTTCCGCCAGGGGTTTAGCCAATTTATTAGCAAACCATACAGCAAAACCGGCTACTAATAACAATGTAGACAATACTACAATGATATATTTGGTTCTAAGCTCTGCTAACTGGCGATAGGCATCAGCCTCTGAAACGCTAATCGCCATAAGCCAGCCTGTTGACGGAATTTTACTATAGATAATTAATTTCTTTTCACCATCAACCTCATAAACCTTAGAACCTTGCTTACTTGCCAGCATCTCTTGTCCGAGGTTTTTCAACCCTGATATATCAACAACGTTTTTAGTTACCAGCTTACTGTCAGGATGGGCTATAATGGTTCCTTTGCTATCCGTAAGAAACGCGTAACCTATACCATGCAAATTAACTTTCTTGATATTTTCGGTGAAACTATCCATCTGGACATCCTCACCGATTACACCTTTAATTGACCCGTCTGCCGCTTTAAGCGGCACAGCTGCTGATATTACATATTTATTGGTTAATGCATCAACATATGGATCAGTAAAACTGACCTTTCCTTTTTGCAGGGCATCCTTATACCAGCTCCGTACCCGCGGGTCATAGCCAGCAGGCAATACCGACTTTGTACCATCAATAAAGCGGCCATCGGCATAGCCTACAAAAACGTTAATTAATTCCTTATCAGCTTTGTACGCTTCAAGATATGTAGGTGGAACATCACTATTACCAAAAGTAGTTTGAGAAGTAAAGGCCAATGTCTCTAGGGTGTTGGCTTTCACACTAAGCCAACCTTCGAATTCGGTTACGTGGCCGTTAATAGTTGAGGTCATTTCTTCGTTAACACCACTCATAACCTGCTGTCTGGCATAAAAGTAGCCCATGGTAGCAACAGCAATAAGCGCTATCCCTGTAATTAATGCAAATCCGGATAACAACTTGGCCCTTAGATTCATGTAATTTTCATCTCCCTATAATCAATTAATAATGCCAGCGGAAAACCACGAATCGCTACTTTCTACAAAATTCGACATATTTTCTATTAAGCACATATTAGCACATTTTTCCCTAAGTGACAATTATTAGTTCTTGACTTGGTTTCTGTAAATAATGGATTTTTTCCCAATCTTTGTAATACTATATACTACCAACAGGAGGTACTTCCCCATGTCCGATCACAACGCAAAACCGCATAACCCTCTTACTTTCGACGAACCTCATGATAACTTCAGCCCTTATGATGCTATTGCCGAAGCGAAACGCTGTTTAAACTGCAAAAATCCGCTTTGCCGATCTGGCTGCCCTATTGAAAACGAAATTCCGCATTTTATAGCCGCATTAGCCAAAGGCAACGTCGGAGAGGCTAGTAACATTATTTCCCGCCATAGCAATCTTCCTGCTGTATGCGGTCGGGTATGCCCGCATGAAAAGCAATGCGAGGGGGCTTGCGTATTATCTAAAAAGGGACAGGGCATCCGTATCGGTAAACTGGAACGATTTATCGCCGACTTTGATGCTGAAATGGAGTTAACTTCACATGATCAGCCCGAAAAATATATTGGTCGCGTGGCTGTAATCGGTTCAGGCCCTGCCGGTCTTACCGTAGCCGGCGACTTAGCCAAATTGGGCTATAATGTCACCGTATTTGAAAGTCAAACGGAGCCAGGCGGCGTATTAATATATGGAATTCCGGACTTTCGTTTGCAAAAAGAGGTTGTCCGGCGTGAAATTAAGCGCATTGAACGATTGGGAGTTACGTTCAATACCGAAGTGGTTGTAGGTCCTGATATTACAATTGACGAACTCTTCGAGGAAGGATATGATGCTGTATTTATCGGTACAGGCACGGCCCTCCCCCGAACCCTGGACGTACCCGGAAAAGACCTTCCCGGAGTATTGCAGGCCAGTTACTTCTTGCAAATGGTAGCTCTGGCCAGAGGCGGCAAGGTTAGTCCCAGAGAAATTCCAGTCGAACTAGGCGACAAAGTCATTGTCATCGGCGCCGGCAACGTGGGCATGGATGCTGCCCGTACCGCCGTCCGCTTAGGGGCCAGGGCCAGTGTAGTCTATCACCGCACGGAAAACGAAATTACAGCTTTGCCATCTGAGTACCAGCAGGCTCGCGCAGAAGGCGTTGAGTTTATATGGCTGGCCAGCACCCGCCAGTTTCTCGGTCAAAATAAACTAACGGGTCTGGAATATGAAGTTATGGAAATTAATGAAGACAAAAGCATCCATGGAACAGGACAAATGAAGACTATTCCGGCTGACAAGGTGATTTTAGCCATTGGTCAAAGGCCTGCCGCCAGAATTGTTTCGACAACAACCGGCATTTCTGTCAACGAAAGAGGCTATATCATCACAAAAGACCGACCCTACGGCATGACAACCCGGCGCGGTGTTTTTGCCGGCGGCGACGTGGTACACGAACCGGCTACAGTGGTGCTGGCAATGAAAGAAGCTAAAAAAGCAGCACAAGGTATCTCCATGTATATCGAAGCTAAAAAGCTCCTAGAGGAATGTGGGGTATAACCCGCATTGATTAAAAATCCCTATTTGCTTGACAAGAACGCCACTGAATTCAATTCAGCGGCGTTCTTGTTGCTTTACCACTTAAGCTTTCCTAAGCTTTGATTTTATTGCCCGCACAATTTCCCGGGCAAACGGTCCAAGATCATCATCGGCATACGCTTTCAATACACCGGCGGCCACCTGCCGGATAGCGCTTTTAATCATATCGGTATTGATATAAGGCTGACAGCGCAGGGTTTCTTCAAGCAATACCGCTGCTGTAAGTGCCTTTTCCGCAGCTTGCGTATTTATATATGTAACAACGTCGGCGCTGCCAACAAAAATCTTACCTACCGGCGCTAATATTTCCTGTGCTATTTCCACAAGTTCGGCCGGGCGCTCATTGACAATAATGACCGGTTCGGCTCCTAACGCAATTTCTCGGGCCTGGGCCACAAACTTAGCTCCAATACATTTTACCTGTGGAGAAGCCGTCATCTCCAATACCGGCTGAGCGACATTGGTAGCAACATTGATAACACTAAGCGGCCGTCCCATCTGATTAAAATCTTTAATCAAATTTATCACTTCTCTGTCCGGGACAACTAAAATAACAGGTCCCCAGTCAGCCAATTCTTCCAAACTAGCTGCCGTTTGAACCCCCAGCCTGTCTGCTACCTCTTGCATATGGCTTTCATCTCTGTCAAAAATTTTTAAGTTAATATGGCCTGCGAGTTTTTCTGATAAAACCTCGCCCATTCTCCCTACACCTATCAAACCCACCTGTTTCATTTGTTTCAGCACCTCATCTACTTAGGTTACGTTCCCTAACTGGCATTCATACAATAAAGTAGACTTAACTTTCAGGCAGGGTTTCACCCCATCTGAAGGTTAGCCACCCTTATCCGGGGACTTATCCGCTCTTAACTTCCACTTATACCCTAAAGCGTACAGATAGAAGCTGGGAGTCCTAGCGCAGGTTAGTCACAGGATGCGGTAAGTTCTTTGTAATATATGCCCCTGGGCAGCAGGTGGTGACCCGCCGCTTGTTTTATAAATTAACCGCAATTTAATAAATTGATAACATACTCCCGCCCAAGCGCCAGTACAATTTACTATATAGGCAACACCGAAAATCCATCTATCGCTGTTTTTTAAGGCTATAAGTTATTAAAAGGGGGATTGCTTTTTGAATAAGTATTATGTGTTAGACACCAACGTGTTGTTACACTCTCCCTATGCAATTACTGCTTTTAACGAGCACACGGTTATCATTCCCGAAGTAGTTTTGGAAGAGCTTGACAGGTTCAAATCTGAAACCAGTGAACGCGGCGCCAACAGCCGTCTTGTCAGCCGGATGATTGACAACTTCCGGGCACAAGGCAATCTCTTAGCCGGTGTGCCGCTAAATGACCATGGCGGCCTTGTGCGCATCGAGGCTAATCACTTGGAAACGATGATGCCGCCATACTGGGACAAAATCAAACCAGATAATCGCATTCTTCAAGTGTGCAAAGGCTTATCCGAGGACAATCTGCAGACTATTTTAGTCAGCCGTGATACCAATATGCGGGTAAAAGCCGCTATTTTAGGCATTCAAGCCGAAGATTTCCGTAACGAAAAAGTTGCCTGCGTAGAAGAACAATATACCGGGCGAGCCATAGTATACACCTCGTCAGGCACAATTGATTCATTCCACCAAGACGACAGCAAGTATCTTGATCCCGACAGCCTCCGTGTATTTGATGAAACTACCCATAGCATGGTTCCCCTTGAGTTAGTAACCAATCAATTTCTGGTCATTCGTTCCACAGATAAAGACCGTCATACCGCTCTCGGGCGCTTTGATGGTCAAAAAGTTGTGCACCTGAGATACCGAAGCCGCAATCCCTTCGGCGTTTCGCCACGCAATGTCGGGCAAGTCTTTATGCAAGAATGCCTGATGCTCAGCGCGGAAGAAGCGCCGCTTGTTATTATTAAGGGGCCGGCAGGTACGGCTAAAACCTTCTATTCCCTGGCTGTCGGCCTTTATAATCACCTTGACTGCCGCCCCCGCGCTTACCATCATTTGCTCATCTGCCGACCCAATGTTCCCATGGATGAAGACCTTGGTTATTTACCGGGCTCCGAACAAGACAAGATTGACCCGTATATGCGGGCCATCCGGGACAACTTGTTTACTCTCATGTCAGGGCACAATATGACTGAGCCCAAAGAAATTGAACAAGCCGAAGATACCGTGAAAATGCTATTTGATAAACGCATTATTCAGACCGAAGCCCTGGCCTATCAACGCGGCCGATCTCTGCAGAAGTATTGGATTATCCTCGATGAAATGCAAAATTCCACTCCGCGTCAAGCCAAAGGAGTTATCACCCGCCCGGGCCTAGGCACCAAAATTATTTTGCTCGGTGACCCCGAACAAATCGATCATCCCTTCCTTGACAGCCGCACGAATGGTTTAGTCTACGCCGCCGAAAAAATGAAAGGCAGTAAATTGTGTTTTCAGGTAACACTCGATTATGATGAATGCGAACGCTCACCACTGGCTGCCGAAGCCTCCTTGCGCTTATAATAAAAGCGACAACTCCCGTGCCAAAAAGAGGCACGGGAGTTGTCTTTTTATGTTGAATTTGGCTTAGCAATTGTAACTCTTTACGTCTACATTCCATAAGATATAATACATATTTTTTTATAGGAGAGGAGTAGAGTGAGCCTACGCACTAAAGCAATAATTATTAGCATTTTAACGATGCTATTACTATTATTTATTCAATACCTGACTTCTAAGGAAATTTTGCTGGACGGCTTCGTTACGCTCGAAGAACGTCTTGTCAAAGAAAATGTCGCCAGGACGGCCAATGCACTCATGCTTGAACTAGATGA
>CAZCEN010000027.1:0-11082 GCA_964497205.1 uncultured Sporomusaceae bacterium | reverse complement strand
TTTTATTGCCTATGCTGACACGACCGGAAAAATTGTATTCGCCAAAGCCTTCGACCTAACCAAAAATAAAGAAATAGCGACGCCGTCAAGTATCCTTGAATTCATTCGCCAAAACCCTTCCTTAACTAACTACACAGATCCCCACCAGGGCACAAAAGGCGCTGTATGGCTACCCGAGGGCCCAACTTTGTTAGCGTCCAGACCAGTTATACCCAGCAATGGACCTGGCCAAAACAGAGGAGTTTTGCTTATCGGACGCAAATTAGACACCGCCAGTCTTGCGCGGGTTCAAAAGTTCACCCAATTACCAGTAAGCTTTTCACCGATTAGTCAGGCAACTGGCGACTCCTACCTCGCACCCGGCAGTACCGTAAAAACTCTAGACGAACAATTGTCCGCTGGGTCTGACACTATTCAAGGTATCCACGGCAAACCATCCGTACTATTTACCATAACCGCGCCGCGAACCCTGTATCACCAAGGTCAGAAAACCCTCTTATATCTAGCAATTTCACTTCTTTTTACAAGTTTTATTTTTACCTGCTTACTCCTGGTCTTGCTCAGGCAAATCCAAACCCAACTTGAACACCAGGTAAAAAAAAGCACAACCGAACTTAACGAAGCCACTCAGGCTCTTCAGTTTTTAAGCTGCCACGATCCCCTTACCGGTTTATACAACCGAGCCAGTTTTGAAGATACTATTAGGAACCTTTCTACCACAGTCGGAATTGTCATTTGCGACATAGACGGACTTAAGTTCGTGAACGATACATTAGGCCATGACGTCGGCAATAAAATACTGGTGGCAGCTGCAACTGCTATTTGTCAGGGTGTCGCTGCTTTCAAAGGGGAGAACTGCCAAGTTTTTCGTATTTGCGGCGACGAATTTGCCATTATTGCCCAAACTGTATCACCAGTTGTTTTGGCATCCATTGCCCAAAACATCGCGAGTCAAGTTACCGCCTTCAATAAATCATCCCCCGCCGTGCCGCTCAGTCTCTCCACGGGATTTGCGGTAACCGGCAATAATAGTTCAATTAAAGATGTCCTTTCCGAAGCGGAAAATAATATGTTTCGTGAAAAACTACATCACAACCAAAGCATCCGCTGCGCAATGGTCAAAGCCCTTATCAAGGCTCTTGAAGCGCGTGACAAGGTCACAGGCAATCATGCCTATAGGATGCAAAAGTTAACCGCTACTCTGGCCAGAGCACTTACTCTGCCTGAACACCTCATTAATGATTTAAAACTATTAGGAAGATTTCACGATTTAGGCAAAGTAGGAATACCTGATAGAATACTAAACAAGCCTGAAAAACTTACGCCTGAAGAGTATTTGGAAATGCAGCGCCATCCGGTTATCGGCAAAAGCATTGCGGAGAACGTTCCTGAACTTATCCCAATTGCCGACTGGATTTTGAAACACCATGAACGCTGGGATGGCAAGGGGTACCCTTTAGGTCTCCGGGGTAAAGACATTCCGCTGGCTTGCCAGATTATCTCAATTGTGGATGCCTTTGACGCTATGACTAGTGACCGCCCTTATCGCAAAGCCCTCCCGACCGCGGAAGCCATCGTTGAATTGAAGAAAAATGCGGGCACCCAGTTCGACCCGCATCTTGTTGAAAGATTTATTAAAACAATAGACGAATAGCTACAAGCCCTACTCCTGCTAAACCGCCGACAACCACACCATTAACGCGAATCCAGTCAAGATCATAACCTGCTTTATCTTCAATAAATGTATTAAGATCTTCGTCCGAAAGCTTACTTAACGCGTGGCTGGCCACATCGCCGACAAGATGATGTTCCTGGTCAAGCATCACAGCCAATAAGTTTTTTATGTATTCTTCGGCTTGGTTTTGCAATTCAGCACTTTCTTTGAACCGCAACCAATAGCTTTCTACCTGTTTGGCCACCCACTCCACGGCATTGCTTCTGAAGTCCGAAGGCTCTATAAGCGTTTCTTGCAAGTTGTTCGCTAACAGGGTAAGTGGCTCTACAAGGTCAATCCGATTAAGTAACCCGTTTTTCCAAGTATTGATGCTCTGTTCCCATTCCGGTGTTTGAAGCTTCACTGCGACAGCCTGGAGTTCTTCCTGAAACCACAACCTTAGCGGGCTGTCAGTTGCCTCCAGATCATCCACAGTTTTAATTAATTCTTGGTGCAACGCCGTAGCTGCGTCTTCCAGGTTAATCGCATCAATTGTCTCCATAAAACCGGTGATGAGCGAAGACAGCCAATTCTTTTGGGCTGTCTTTTGTTTTATCTGTTCTAAATAGGACAAGATGGCGTTTCGGGTCTTATCTTGCCGGACTATACCGGAAATTTCATGATGAACTGCGGTATAAAATTCACCAGCCCGGCCTTGCTGTAAAAGCCAGCGAAACATTTCTGCTGCTTCGGCTGCTACCGGCTGGCGTTTGAGTACAAGTTTGAGTATCCTGTCTCCATAACGACCGACAACTTCCGGTTCGATATTTTCCGCAATTTCCGTAACCAATTTATCCACCGTCGTCCGGATTATTGAGCTCATTTCATAACCTTTGGTATAGGCAAGCAGCTTATTTATAAACTGCACCTGGTGAAGGCGTTCCTTAATAGCTTGTTTATTCAAAAAATCCTGCTCAACAGCATGGGCCAAAGCCCGTATAATCCGCTCCCGGTTCCGCGGAATAAGCGCTGTATGATAGGGAAAACCCAGCGGGCGGCGAAACAACGCCGTAACGGCGAACCAATCGGCAACTCCACCAGCCAGACTAGCTTCGGTCACTGTTAAAAAAGCAGATGCCAACCAATGATTAGGATATATTTGCTTCAGTAGTAAGGCGGCCACAAATAAACCGGCCGCAACACTAAGCACAATATTGGCCCGTTTCATAGCAGTTTTCATGGTCTCCCCCCTGCTAGACAGGTAATTAAAAACAAGATCATTCCCACAAAGCCACCGACTACGGTACCATTAATTCGAATCATCTGGAGATCGTTTTTCACCTTGTCTTCTATGTAGATTACCAATTCCTCATTGCTAAACCGTTCCAGATACTCTGTAACAATCCGGCCAATTTCACTATGGTTTCGACTAACCCATTTCGCCAGTTTATCGGTCAGATAAGCGTCTATCTTAGCCTGTCTGGCCGGCTCTTCGACGAATTCATCCGCCAGCTTAATAACGCGCTTAATAGCCCATTTTGTACCCCCTACGATCATATCTGGCTGGGAGAGAGGCACTTCCGCCAGTCGTTCAGCCAGTACAGCCAGCAGCGGACTTAACTCGGCTTCCGCCTTAGCAGCAAGAGCAGCATCTGTACTCAAACACTCGGCAAACTGGCTTACCCAGGCCAGCAACCGCTGGCGCAATGGATGGTTAGTATTATACAGCCCATCCAAACTAACAATAATCTTATCCCGGATACTGTCAGCAATCATCAGCGGATCAATATTAAGCAGGTTTTCCATAACCCAGCTTACCAGTTTACGTTGATTTTGTCCGGCAGAGTAAGCGCTAAGGGCGCGGCTGTATATTTCAGCAATGAGCTGTAACATATACTTTTCACCAACCATACGTCTTATCTCGGATATAACCAAATCAATTACTTTATCGGCAAACCCGCTTTTTATCGCCCACTCCAAAGCTTGTCCAACCAGCGGTGCTATTTTTATTTTGTCCTGATTGGCAGCTAGCAGTATTTTCAGTGCTGCTGACAGTCTCGCGGCCTCCATAGTGCTGGCGGTCTCTCTAGCTAAATTACCTACTACCGTATATAATTGTTGTCTGGCTTCAGCCCGGCCGGCGTAACCAAGCACCAACCGGACCATTCCCGCTTTGGTCAAAGTCTCCTTAATCGTCGCGGCAGTCATAATCTCATCTTCAACCATCGTTACAATAGCTTTAAAAATACGCTCACGATTTTTGGGAATAATTCCTGGTTTATTAGATAAGGAAAATGGCTGACGAAATAGCGCCGTCACTGCATACCAGTCAGCCAATCCACCGACCATGGCGGCAGCAAATCCGCTATGCAGCAAACCGCCCCAAAAACTGTACTGGTGAGAATAGCTAAATAAGAAACCGGCGGCAGCGGTAGATAACGCCAGCAACGCTTTATAATTATTAGAACGCAAACTATCACCTTCTTGGTCTAGGTCTGAGCAAATTTGGATGTATGTTCCAATTCAATATCCATTTTTTGAAATCATCTACCTATCCGGTCTATTCATAAGAATAAGCGACTAAAAACGACACAAATGCCCCCAAACTGCCCTGGTACAAATCCGTTGTCCCAACCGGTCTTTGCTATTAACGGCCACAAACAGTAAAATAAGAAAGCAATCTAAAGTAAAGGGGTTGAGACAATGGCTATTATACGTTGGTTTTGGCATTCTATCACCGGATGCCCTGAAACCGATTTAGATCATACGATGTATGGCACGACTCATTGCCGTACCTGCGGCCGAGTTACCTTTGTCTCAGACACGCTTCCTAAAATCAACCGTCTGAGAATTTCGAACCGCCGCCTTCGCCTTATGAGCCGTTAATATAAACCCCGGCTTCGCCGGGAACGTCACATAGCCGCCAGCTTACATCTGTAAGTTGGCGGTATTTATATTACGCCGACAAAAAAATGTATCACATAACCAACCGCTTTGTCATCAGCTTAACTGCTAACGGCATTAACAATACCGCAAGTAATCCGAGCACCCCGGCATGCACTATCAGGCCGGGGGCAATGTTACCCAGAGCCAAAGCCCGGCACACTTCCACACTATGATAAATGGGATTAATCCACGCTGCAGCCTGGGCCCAGCTAGGCATAGAATGTATCGGAAAAAAAACACCGGAAAACAAATAGGAAGGTGTCAAAAACAAAGTTACATAGTAGTTGAAATTGTCAATAGTAAGAGCAATGCCGGTACAGCATATCGCCAGGAGCGAAAATGCCAGCCCCGGAATAATAAGAAACAACGGAATCAAGAGTGCCCACCAGGACTGCACTTGTCCCAAAGTAGTAATAACCGTAAGAATAACAACCCCAAACAGCATACTTTTAAAGGTAGCATACAAAATATCACCGGCAACAATATCCCGTACGGTAGTCGGTCCTGCCAACATGGCCTGAAATAACTTTTGATAATAAAGTCTGACAAAACTGCCGTAAGTACATTCAAAGGAAGCGGCGAACATCGCTGATGAAGCCACCATCCCCGGCGCAATGTACTGAATATACGTCAAGCCGTCAATATCCTGAACGAAAGTGCCTAACCCATATCCCATGGCGGTAAGGTAAAACATCGGCTCAAAGAAATTAAACATAATACTGGTATACCATGTCTTTTTGAATACCGCTATATGACGAAAAAAAAGTCTTAGGGCTGCCATTACTTTTCGCCCCCTGTACCGGTAAGTTTTAAAAACACATCTTCCAAATTAGCCGGCCTTAACAAACAAGCATGTCTCGGCAGTCCCCAGCTATCAAGATTTTGCCACAACGCTTCACCATCAGCAGCATAGAAAAATAAACCGTCTACTACCTGGACAGCCTGTCCGCCCCACTCTGTCACCTTGTCCTCTAAACCCTCCGGCAGTTCGGCCAAAGGTAAATGGACTTCAATAGCATAGGGCGGGACGTATTTCTCGATAAGTTGCTGCGGACTGCCTTCAGCCAGAATAACTCCTTCATGCATAATAACCAATTTGTCACAAAGCTGAACGGCTTCCTCCATATAATGGGTAGTCAAAACCAGCGTAACTCCATTGGCTTTGAGACTTCTGAGCTTCTGCCAGACCAAATGTCTGGCCTGAGGGTCAAGTCCGGTAGTTGGTTCGTCCAAAATAACCAGTTCCGGCTGGTTAATAAGCGCCCGGGCAATAACCAACCGCCGTTTAAGTCCGCCGGAAAGACTTTCCACATTGTTATCCGCTTTATCCTCCAGCCCCATAAATGACAGCAGTTCTTTTGCCCTTACCCGGGATTCTTCCCGGCTTAATCCAAAAATCCAGCCAAAAGTCTCGAGGTTTTCTATAACAGTCAGTTCCACATCCAGATTGTCTTCCTGCGGCACCACTCCCAATCTCGCTTTCAGGGCAGGCGACGTTAGTTTAATGGGTTCATCAAACAGCCACAGCTTTCCTTCCTCTACAGTTGACATTCCGTACATCATACGCATAGTAGTTGTTTTACCTGCACCGTTATGACCTAAAAACCCAAAGCACTGCCCGACTTCAATCGTAAAAGAAATACCTTTTAGCGCCCGAAAATCGCCGTATTTTTTACCAAGGCTTTCCGCCCGGATTATGTTGGTACTCATTGTGTCATCCTTTCCAAATATATGCAATTATATATATCATACCACTGCATACACGGTTTGTCTTTAGGTTTCCCATCACAGTAAAGAAAACATGGCTTTCGCGAGTCTGTTGGCTACAGTAAGAGCCGCTATTGCCCTTATCCTTCCTAACAGAAGATTGTTCTTTCTGTTGGTTAAAGCAAAAAGACCGCTTTCTTGCCTCATGACTTGAAAGCGGTCTTTGTCTAAATAAGAGAAGCATACTTTTTTGCCCATAGATAAACAAATTTTCTCTATTTTATAGGTTTTTTACTCTAAATCAATGTAACAGTCCATAGCTCCGCCCGGAGCAATCATGGGTGTAACTAAATCTTCCATATCGATATTGACGACAAGCAGTGACGCGCCTCGGCGTTCTATTGCCGCCGCCAGCGCTTGACTAAATTCCTCTGGGGTATTTGCCACCGCCGCCGGAATGCCAAACGCGGCAGCGAAAGCTGAAAAGTCCATAGGCGTTGGCAGCAAAGAAGCGGAGTACCGTTTGTCAAAAAAACAATGCTGCAGCTGCCTGACCATACCTAAACTGTTGTTATTAATCACAATGGAGATAATTGGCAGCCCTTCAGCAGCTACGGTATACAGTTCACAACCGGTCATTTTAAGCGATCCGTCACCAACAATATGAATAATCCGTTTGTCCGGTCTGGCCAGTTGTGCGCCTACAGCCGCCGGCAGACCAAACCCCATTGTGCCTAATCCCCCGGAAGTCAAAAATCCCCGCGGGCCGCTAACCTTTAAATTCTGCGCCGCCCACATCTGGTGCTGGCCAACATCGGTAACATAGATAATGTCGTGTCCGTCCAATTGCCGGTTAAGTTCGGTCATAACCCCGGCTGCTTCCAGTTTGGTGCTATCAGCACCTATGCCGTACATTGCCTGCCAGTCTCTGATCGTTTCCCACCAAGACGCCATGTTCCCAGAAACAACGGCTTGACTCAATTCGCTCAGGATGGTGTTCATTTCACCAACGAGCGGCACGGAGGCGGCTACATTCTTGTGTACTTCTGCCGGATCAATATCAATATGAATAATGGTTTTGCCATCGGCATAGCGAGCCCGGTCACCGGTCACCCGATCATTAAACCGGCTGCCGGTAACAATCAGCACATCGGCACCATATACGGCGTAATTGGCTGCCTTAAGCCCGTGCAGCCCGGTCATTCCCAACAAATTGGGGTGATTTCCCGGCAAAACGCCAATACCCATCAGAGTTGTAACGACAGGCAGTCCGCACCGTTCGGCAAACGCAGTGAGCGTTTGACTGGCGTTGGCATTAATACAGCCGCCCCCGGCGATAATAACAGGCCGCTCGGCAGCACTGATAGCAGCAGCTGCTTTTTTGATCAGCTCGGGCAAATTGGGGGATTGCCTGACAAGCCTTTGCCCAATATGTCCTGACTCTAGGTCGGTAAAGTTATATACATCGGTCTGGATATCACGCGGTATATCGATAAGTACCGGGCCAGGCCTGCCAGAACGGGCAATAGCAAATGCCCTGCGGATTATTTCGGTTAGCTTGCTGCTATCTTTAATTATGAAATTGTGTTTAGTAATAGGCATGGTGATACCGGAAATATCAATCTCCTGGAAGGCATCACGACCAATCAAGGTTGTCGGCACTTGACCGGTTATGGCAACAACCGGTATAGAATCCATAAAAGCGTTAGCCAAACCGGTAACTAGATTAGTAGCTCCCGGCCCGGAGGTAGCAATGCAAACTCCTACTTTCCCACTGGCTCGGGCATAGCCGTCAGCAGCATGGGCAGCCCCCTGTTCATGTACAGTCAGCACATGGCGGACAGGCGAACCGAGCAGCGCATCATATAATGGGAGAATGGTGCCGCCTGGATACCCAAAAACTGTATCTACGCCTTCTTTAGCCAAACATTCAACAATGGCTTGTGCTCCTGTCATGAGCATACTATTCACCCCAATCTGGCAATTACCTCCTGCCCCATCTCTTCCGTCGATACCTTGGTAAAGCCTTGCTGATAAATATCTTGAGTACGGTATCCGTCTGCCAAAACTTGCTCTACAGCCTGTTCCATCATAGCTGCTGCCTGAGAATTGCCGAGAGAGTACCTAAACAGCATGGCCGCTGATAAGATAGTTCCCAGTGGGTTCGCAATCCCCTTGCCGGCAATATCGGGAGCCGAACCGTGAATCGGCTCATACAGGCCGGTTCCATCTCCCAGGCTGGCCGAAGGCAAAAGACCGATAGACCCTGACAGTACGGCAGCCTCATCACTTAAAATATCTCCGAATAGATTACTTGTAACCAGTACGTCAAAGCTACCTGGATTAAGCACCAGTTGCATAGCACAGTTATCTACATACATATGGTTTAATTCTATTTGTGGAAACTCTTGCGCAACTTCAACAGCTACTTTCCGCCATAAGCGGGATGCAGCCAGCACGTTAGCTTTATCGACCGACATGACCCTGCCACGGCGTCCGACGGCTGCCCGGCAAGCCATGCGCACAATACGTTCAATCTCCGGACGGCTGTAAACCTCGCTGTCAGAAGCTTTTTCTACACCGTCAATTATGGCAGCTTCCTTTTTGTCACCATAGTAGATGCCGCCGTTCAGTTCACGCATAATAAGAATATCTACAGAATTTACTAGCTCGGCCTTTAACGGCGACTGCCCTGCTAATGCCGGAAAGACTTTTATAGGCCGCAAATTGGCATACAAGCCGAGCTCCTTGCGCAGCCCCAAAATTGCCTTTTCGGCTCTAAGTTCAGGAGCCACATGATCCCACTGAGGGCCGCCAACCGCTCCTAATAATACACCATCCGCCTGGCGGCACGCCGCAATCGTAGCTTCCGGCAGCGGCACACCAAATTTATCTAATGCGGCGCCACCGGCCTGCCTGATTTCGTAACTAAAATTAAATCCGCATTTATTAGCAGCCGCTTTAGCCACGTTTAGGGCAGCGGCAGTAATTTCAACACCAATTCCATCACCGGGAATTATTACGATATGTTTATTATTCACAGTTATCGACCACCCTCACTCCGGGAAGCCAGTTGCTGGCGTGTATAGTTGACTAAACCACCGGCCTCTGCAATTTCCTGGATAAATCCCGGCAACGACGGTACGACAAACTTCTCGCCAGTGGCAAGGTTCTCAGCTATCCCGGCGTCCAAGTCAACCGCCAAATTGTCTCCGGCCTTAATGGCAATCGAACCCTCACCCAGCTCAATGAGCGGCAGTCCGATATTTATGGCATTCCGATAAAAAATGCGGGCAAAACTCTCGGCCACGACGCAGGCCACACCTGCCGCCTTAAGTGCACCCGGTGCATGTTCCCGTGAGGAACCACAGCCAAAGTTTTTACCAGCCACAATAATATCACCTTGCTGGACCTTGCCGGCAAACGTCGGATCAATATCTTCCATAGCATGCGCCGCCAGTTCCTGCATATTGGCAGTATTTAAATACCTGGCTGGGATAATTACATCTGTATCTACGTTGTCGCCATAGCGCCATACTTTTCCGGTAAATCTCATGCTCCTACCTCCTCCGGCCCGGCAATTCGGCCTAATACCGCGCTGGCCGCCGCCACCAACGGACTGGCCAAATATACTTCACTGTCTACGTGCCCCATACGGCCGCGGAAATTACGATTGGTTGTAGCTACCGCCCGCTCGCCTTTGGCCAAAATCCCCATATGGCCGCCCAGGCAAGGCCCGCAAGTCGGCGTACTGACAACAGCGCCCGCCTTAATAAAAGTTTCAACATAGCCCCGCTTTACTGCCTCAAGGTATACTTCCTGGCTGCCGGGAATGACGATTGCCCTGACATCCTGGTGAACCTGGCGGCCTGCGAAAATACCGGCGGCCTGCGCCAAGTCCTCAATCCGGCCGTTTGTACAGGAACCAATGACTACTTGATTAATAGGAGTAGGATCCACTTCATTCACCGGCCATATATTTTCCGGCAAATGCGGTAACGCCACAACCGGTGTCAGCTTACTGAGATCAAGGGTAACCGTACGCACATATTCGGCATCAGGATCTGCAGCCACCGTCGTGTAAGCTTTTTTAACCCGGCCCGCCAGATAATTTTCAGTAACACTGTCTACCGGAAAGATACCGTTTTTTGCCCCGGCCTCAATCGCCATATTGGCAATCGTCAGCCTATCGGTCATAGTAAGTTCAGCTACACCTTCGCCGCAAAACTCCAGCGACTGATAACGGGCGCCGTCAACGCCGATGAGACCAATAAGTTTGAGGATTACATCCTTGCCTGTTACCCATTTTGCCAGTTTGCCGGTGAGTTCTACCTTAATGCTGGCAGGCACTTTGAACCAAGTCTCACCTGTCGCCATGGCGCAAGCCATATCCGTAGATCCAACACCTGTGGCAAAAGCACCAACTGCTCCATAAGTACAAGTATGAGAATCGGCGCCGATAATAACTTCACCGGGAGCCACCAATCCCTGCTCTGGCAGCAGTACATGCTCAATGCCCATGCGTCCGACTTCAAAATAGTGGGTTATATTGTGCTTTCTGGCAAATTCACGCACACTTTTGGCCATTTCAGCGGACTTAATATCCTTGTTCGGCGCAAAATGGTCCGGCACCAGAACAATTTTATCTTTGTCAAACACGGTATCACTAATCTGCTCAAATTCCTTAATGGCTGGCGGAGCAGTAATATCATTGCCCAGCACTACGTCAAGCTTGGCTTTTATAAGCTGGCCGGGTTGAACTTCCTTCAGGCCGG
>CAZCEN010000026.1:1616-21694 GCA_964497205.1 uncultured Sporomusaceae bacterium | reverse complement strand
TAAAGGAGGTATACTTATGGGACGCTTTGGTGGTAGTTTTGGCGGTAATGGCAGTGGGATGATTATTGTGATTATAATCATTATCCTATTTTTCTGCTTTGAGAATGACACTGGCACCTGCTAGCATATCACACAAAAATTTGGGAGTACCGTCCAGCTTAGTTGAACGATAATATAAGCCATCTGCCTTATTGGTAGATGGCTTATATTTTTGTTTTGGATAAAAAATAGGTGGTGTCTGCTACCTAATCGCGGGGATTTGCTGTAGAATAATTTTCCTTGGATTCTTCTCGTCCGGAGTTCTTGTTTGCGTCTGTTTCCTTTGATTTCTTGGCTTTAGACCGCTGAATGCTGCGAAATTGGTCAAGAGTTCTGCCACCCATAGCAAAACCTCCCTTTAAAATAAATGCGTATGGTAGATACCTTCCCAAATATATGATGTGCAAACTAATTTGCTGCTATTCCATAAAAAGTGGGTCAGTACAAGTCATTATTTATTTTTGGGTTTTTCTTTATTGATTAGGGGGAACAGGCATACAACCGGGAAAGCTGAATATAGATTAGTGACGGTTGGTGCTTGTAAGTGCCTAATTCCTCAATTCCAGTAAGCTTTACGGGTTGGAGGTGTCCGTTATGAATAACGGTAATACAGGTTATCTGACAGGCTGGAAACCCGGAGAAACCCAGCATAGCTATGTCTTGTATGAATGGCAGGGAAAAATTAGATGGTGCTACCTCTGCGGCGTATATTTGGTTGATCCTAAATATGAGCAGGAATTTATGAAAGAACACAGGGCTCGTTAACCCTGTGTTTTTTTGTACGTTTTTATAAATTCTATGGCCTGTTCCAGCTCGGCGGGGCTGATACTGGCTTCAACGGCCTTGTCTACTACGACAAAATAGTTAAGATACTTTTCGTTGGTAACCAGGGCTTTTAGTTTTGCATTTAACTCTAGTTCCTCTAGGGTTGTCACATCTTCACGCAGGAAAAATTCTACAGGTAGCTGCAGTTTACTGGCTAATAAGACGAGTTTGTCCCGGCCTAGCCGGCGGCGATTGTTTTCTACATGGGATATATAGGACTGGGTTACATTCAAGAGCCTTGCAAGCTGCTCTGTAGTTAAAGTAAACTTCTCCCGTACATAGCGTACTTTATCACCAAACCTCATGGTAGATCCTCCTGTCCCCGGTACAAGTGGTCTTTAGCCCGCGATGAGTTTTAGCTGGGGTTAAGACCCACCTGAAGCTACATCTTCTTTATACATTATTACATAATATTGGTAAATATTCTACTGACTTATTGTCATATAGTTGGCCGAAAGAGACAAAAAAGTAGGCATATACATGACAAAAAGTCATATATATGAACTAAGAAATAGCGGCGCGAGGTACTCTGGTCATACACTACGTTAATAAAACAAAAGGTGGGATGGCTAAGGCCGCATGTATGAAAAACTATGAGCTTAGGGTTAGAAACATGTTGGCACAAATGGCGCTGTTGGGATTGATCTTATGCACGCTTGCTTATCTGTATTCGACAATGCAGGTAATGATCGGGCTCATTATCGGTCTAGTGACAGGCTCGGTTTACTTTCTCTATCTTTACCGCCAAGTAGAGAATGTCCAGGTTTTTCCCAAACAAAAGGCGGTAGAACACATCAGGGGCGGCTGGATTATCCGACTGGGAGTTATGGTATTGGTGCTTATAGTTATTACCCACTATCTAAAAGTCAGTACACTGGCATTTGTTGCAGGCTTCTTTGTCATGCCGGTACTCCTGTTTTTAAACGGGATGCTGCTGGTCGCTAGACAAATAGGAGATAGCAAAAAAAGATAATACAAGGAGGTGTATCGGCACATGGGCCACGGCGGAGCGGAGATAGGCGGACACAAACTGGCAGTTTTAGCAGGGTTGACGTTTAATCTGGATACACTGTACATGACGTGGCTGACAATGGCCATTCTCGTCTTTGGCTCGCTGCTGGTTCGGCTAAACTGGACGCTTGTTCCAGGCGGCTGGCAGAACTTTGTGGAATTTGTGCTGGAAGGGCTGCTGGCTCAGATTGACTCGACGATTGGTCCAATTGGCCGTAAAGTCGCGCCGCTTCTCATTACGCTGTTTCTATTTTTGCTCATTGCCAACTGGCTGGGTTTAGTGCCAGGCTTTACGTCACCGACCAACGACATTAATACGACACTGGGTCTGGCCTTGATGATTATTATCATTGTTCATGGTTTCGGTATAAAAAACAAAGGCCTCTTATCCCATTTTAAACATTTTATTGAACCTAATATCCTGTTTTTGCCCATTAACATCATCGAGGAATTGGCGAAACCCGTTACACTCTCGTTTCGTCTCTTTGGCAACATTCTGGCCGGGGAAATTCTCATTATTATCCTGGGTATCCTGGTGCCTTATGTTGCGCCGACCTTATGGCTTGCTTTCAGCGTATTTGTTGGTATCATCCAAGCACTGATATTTACTATGCTTTCGATGTCTTACCTAAGTAATTCGTTAGAACCGCATCATAACGAGGAAAAGGAGGGGTGACAGTGGAACAGGCGATTATCATTGCTGCTTCGGTTATTGCTGCTGCCTTAGTTGTAGGGCTGGCCGCTTTCGGTGCGGCAACAGGCGATGGGCAAGTGACAGCCAAAGCCATTGAGAGTATTGCCCGTCAACCGGAAGCGAAAAACTCTATTATGGTAACAATGTTGATCTCGGTAGGTTTGATTGAGTCAATTCCCATTATCGCTGCAGTTATAGCCATTGTATTGGTATTTACCAATCCATTTTTGAAGTAAAAAAACAAGGCGCCTGGTAGAATTTTTCTATCAGACGCCTGCTCCCAGAATGGAAGGGGGGAATGTACTTGATCGATATTAACGCTACATTGGTGGCTCAAATTATTAACTTTCTCATTCTCGTCGCCCTGTTAACCAAAATTGCTTACAAACCGATTATGGCGGCCTTGGAAGAACGACGGGATGGTATAGAAAAAAGTCTGTTGGAAGCCGAGCATGAGCGGAGTTTGGCTGAAAAACTGAAGCAGGAAAGTGAAAACCAAATTCTGGAGGCTCGTATCCAGGCCAGAACCATTATAGATGAAGCCATAGCGCTTGGCGAAAAATCACGGGAAAGCATTATTAATACAGCGAATGAGGAAAGCGGACGGCTGCTTAAAGAAACACAGGAGGAAATCGAACGCTGTTATCAGCAGGCCATGCTTAAACTTAGGGCTGAAGTAGCAATTATGGCCGTGGCGGCCGCTGAAAAGATTATCGAAAAGAATCTTGATGCGGAAACAAACACTCTGTTGGTGCAAAAATTTATCAAAAACCTGAATAAGGAAAAGTATGGTGAACTGGCATGAAGGCACGATTAGCTGCAAGGTATGCCCGGGCGCTGTTTAGAATTGCGGCCGAGCGGCAGATTTTACACGAGGTAGCTGAGGAACTGACGGTGGTAGAACAGATTTTTTCTCAGCCGGAAGTCAGAGAGTTTTTTAACAATCCAGGAATAGCAACTGCCAGTAAGACGGATACAATCGGCCGCCTGTTTATGACCGGCACCTCTAGTTTTGTACAAAACTTTTTGTATCATATGACCGATAAGCGGCGAACCAGCATTTTGCCGGATGTAATCAAGGTCTACCGCAGCCTGGTAAAACAGGCAAGCAATATTCTTGAAGTTGAGGTCATTACGGCGATGCCGTTGTCTGAACCTGACAAAGAGCAACTGGCGGCGCAACTGGCAGCTGTGACTGAAAAGACCATCGAATTACACGCTAAGGTAGATTCCCGGCTACTGGGCGGGCTTATTATTCAAATCGGCGACAAGCGTATTGATAACAGTGTGACAGCCAAACTGGCTGCAATGAAAAAACATATTCTTGAAAAATCGTTTGGGGAAAGTGAGGTGACCAACTCACTGTGAAAATACGGCCGGAAGAAATATCGGCAATTATCCAGGAGCAAATTGAACAATATCAAATTCAAAGTAATGTTGATGAAGTCGGGATAGTTATTGAAGTTGGTGACGGTATTGCCCGCTTACATGGCTTGGACAAGGCTATGGCGGGGGAACTTCTGGAGTTTGGCGATGGCGTGTATGGCATGGCGTTGAATTTAGAAGAAGATAACGTTGGTGCCGTTCTCTTAGGTGGTGAAGTTAGTGTTCAGGAAGGCTGCGCGGTTAAACGGACAGACAGGATTATGGAGGTGCCTGTCGGCGAGGCGCTTATTGGCCGGGTAGTTGATGCATTAGGCCGGCCGATTGACGGGCGGGGACCTATAAATATAATCGCTTCAAGGCCAATTGAGTGGCGGGCGCCGGGGATTGCCGACCGGCAGCCGGTAAAAGAACCCCTGCAGACAGGGATTAAGGCGATTGACTGCATGGTGCCCATCGGGCGGGGGCAGCGGGAACTCATTATTGGTGATAGAGGCACAGGCAAGACGGCTATCGCCATTGACACTATCCTAAATCAAAAAGGACAGGATGTAATCTGCATCTATGTTGCTATCGGGCAAAAAGCGTCGACTGTGGCACGGGTTGTAAAAACACTGGAAGACCACGGCGCTATGGATCATACCATTGTTGTTGTGGCTACTGCTTCCGACAGTGCGCCACTTCAGTATATGGCGCCCTATACTGGTGTAGCTATGGGCGAACACTTTATGTACCAGGGGAAGCATGTGCTTTGCGTGTACGATGATCTGTCCAAACATGCGGCAGCTTACCGGGCTATGTCGCTTTTGCTCAGGCGTCCACCCGGTCGTGAGGCTTATCCCGGTGATGTATTTTACTTACATTCGCGGCTTTTGGAACGGGCGGCTAAACTTTCGCAAGAACTGGGCGGCGGCTCGCTAACTGCACTGCCGGTTATTGAAACTTTGGCGGGAGATGTAGCGGCCTATATACCCACGAATGTCATTTCCATTACCGATGGTCAGATCATCCTGGAGAGCGAGCTGTTCTATGCCGGGACACGTCCGGCTATTAACGTGGGTCTCTCGGTATCCCGGGTAGGCGGTTCGGCGCAGATCAAAGCCACTAAACAAGTTGCAGGCCGCTTGCGTTTGGATCTGGCGCAGTACCGGGAATTGGCGGCATTTGCTCAGTTTGGTTCTGATTTAGATAAAAGCACCAAAGACCTTTTGGAAAGAGGAAAAAGGATGACTGAGCTCTTGAAACAGCCGCAGTATAAGCCGGTGCCTGTGGAAGAACAAGTTATCGCTATTTATCTGGGGGTTAACGGCTATCTGGACGCTGTGCCTGTTAATCAGGTAAATAAGTTTGAACAGGAGTTTCTTCAGTTTGTGCGGGCGTATCCCGAGATCGGCAATGGAATAAAAGAAAAGAAATGCATTGAACCGGCTGTGGAAGAGCTGCTCAAGAAAACGATCCTGCAATTCAAAGATTCCTTCATGGCGAGGTGATACGATGCCAAATGCGTTGGATTTACGTCGCCGCATTAAGGGCATAAAAAACATTCAAAAGATAACTCAGGCTATGAAAATGGTGGCTGCTGTGCGCTTGCGCAAAGCCCAGGAACGGGTTAAAGACAGCCTGCCTTACTATGAAGGTTTGGAAGTCACTCTGCATGATATTGTCGCAAGCGGTGAGGAACTTAATAGCAAACTGTTTGAAGAGCGGGAGATAAACCATACCGGTTATCTGATAATCGGTGCTGATAAAGGGCTCGCCGGGTCATATGGGAGCAACCTGGTTAAAGCTGTACAACGCCATAGCGGTGATACCGGCAGTGTAAGCTTAGTGGTTGTTGGACGAAAAGTAAAAGATTATTTCCAGCGCCGTCGGGTGGAAATTGATAAATGGTATGTCGGTATCTCGGAAAAACCTGAATACCGCTGCGCGGCCGATATTGCCCGGAATATAGCCGAATTATTTGTAACAGGCCGTTACGACAGGGTATATCTGGTTTACACCAAGTTCTTTTCGCCTGCTGTGCAGCAAGTCGTCGTAGAGCCTGTTCTGCCGCTGATCATAAAACCCGAAGCTCTCACGCAGGGCCGGACAGTACAGCAGATTTATGAGCCGTCGTTAAGCGAAATACTGGATGAAGTGGCGATAAAGTGGCTGGAGGCAGCCGTATATAGAGGGCTTGTTAATGCGGCAGCAAGTGAAGTGGCAGCCCGGCTGAATGCTATGAGTCTTGCTACTGACAATGCCCAAGAGCTTATCAGCCAATTGGTGCTGGAATACAACAAAGTCCGTCAGGCCAACATCACCAGGGAAATATCCGAAATCGTAGGTGGTGCGGAAGCGCTGCGGTGAAAGGAGGGGAATCCATGGCTAAGGGGCTAGTCAAACAAGTTATCGGGCCTGTAGTAGACATTGAGTTTCCGCAAGAACACTTGCCGTCAGTTAATAATGCGGTAAAGATAACCGGCCAGGCGGCTGGGTACGATATCAGTCTGACCGTCGAGGTTATGCAGCATTTAGGCGATAATGTCGTGCGTTGTGTAGCGATGTCATCTACCGATGGTCTGGTACGGGGAATGACAGCAATTGATACGGGGGCGCCAATTACCGTTCCGGTTGGCCAGGGGACGCTTGGTCGGATATTTAATGTATTAGGTGAGACAGTTGATAATAATCCGGCTCCGGTCGAAGCCAGCGAATATTGGCCTATTCACCGGCCGGCACCGCCTTTTGTTGAACAGGAGACTTCCACCGAAATATTGGAAACCGGCATTAAGGTTGTTGACCTTATCGCCCCATATGCCCGTGGCGGCAAAATTGGCTTATTCGGGGGCGCCGGAGTAGGAAAGACAGTATTAATTATGGAATTGATACGGAACATTGCCACAGAACATGGGGGGTATTCTGTTTTCGCCGGTGTTGGTGAAAGAACCCGTGAGGGCAATGAACTCTGGCGGGAAATGATGGAGTCAGGCGTTATCAATAAGACCGCATTGGTATACGGGCAGATGAACGAGCCGCCCGGCGCCAGAATGAGGGTAGGCCTGACCGGCTTAACGATGGCTGAATATTTTCGTGATATGGCAGGTCAGGATGTACTGCTGTTTATTGATAATATTTTCCGTTTCATTCAGGCCGGCTCCGAGGTATCGGCGCTGCTCGGGCGGATGCCTTCGGCAGTTGGCTATCAGCCGACCCTTGGTACGGATGTAGGTACCCTGCAAGAACGGATTACCTCGACCAAAAACGGATCGGTTACATCGGTTCAGGCAGTATACGTGCCTGCCGACGACTTAACAGATCCGGCCCCGGCGGCTACCTTTGCTCATCTGGATGCGACCACAGTTTTGTCGAGGCAAATTGTCGAACTGGGTATATATCCGGCAGTGGATCCATTAGATTCTACCTCGCGGATACTGGATCCATTTATCATCGGTGATGACCATTATCATGTAGCCCGTGCCGTTCAGGAAATCCTGCAACGTTACAAAGAGCTACAGGATATTATCGCTATCCTCGGAATGGAGGAATTATCTGAAGAAGATAAAGTGGTTGTGGCGCGAGCCCGTAAAGTGCAGCGATTCTTAAGCCAGCCGTTCTTTGTAGCCGAGGCCTTTACCGGAACAGCAGGCAAATATGTGCCTCTTAAAGAGACCGTGCGCGGTTTCAAAGAAATCTTAAGCGGCAAGTATGATGATCTGCCGGAAAACGCCTTTTACATGGTGGGAACTATTGATGAGGTAATTGAGAAAGCCACTGCCATGAGGGGGAACGAGTAGTGGGCAAACTGCGGGTACAGATTGTCAACCCGGAGAAAAAAGTATTTGACGGCGAGGCCGGTATGGTAATAGTACGGGCCGCAACCGGTGAATTGGGTGTATTACCAGGCCATGCACCGTTAGTTGCTGTTCTTGATGCCAGGCCTGTCCGTATCCTTAAGGACGAGGGGGAAGTACAATTTGATGTGAAGGGCGGTATCCTCCAGGTAAGAACGGCAGGGATTACTATTTTGACGCCGGGTTAGGTTGCAAACGATAATAAATAACAAGGCTTAGCTCCTGGAAAGGTAGGAGTTAAGCCTTGTTATTTTGTTGTCATAAAAAGGATTATCTTGTATTTTCACGAAGTAATAAACTAGATTTGTTAGTAGTCTTGTCCTGTGACTTATCCGCTCTTAACTCGCTTGCTGAAACAGAGCGGGTTAGTCACCGGATAAATGAAGGGAGTCCGAGATATGTGCGGAATGAATTGGTTTCGTGAACAAATGGAAAGAGCCGATGAAGATTTAAACCAGCTAAACCAACTTGTAAAAATGATGGAGGAGAGGTACAAGCTGCCGCTGGCCGATCCTAATGATAGAGGAGACCTTAACCCCGATATCATTGCTGTTTACCAGGAAATCGTATCCCGGAAAAATGAGTTATTAATGCCCAAAACCCCGCAGGTTTAATATTGCGGGGTTTTGGTTTAGTGCTATTTAAAAGAATCCTCAAGTCCTTGGTTCGCAGTTGCTTGGGAAACATTCGGAGATTCAATTTCGGCACGGGTCAGGTCATCTTGGTCGTAATCCGCAAACTTATCCTCTGTTACGCTTTCGGGTGCGTCGTCATCATAAGCGTGAGCGGCAAGGAAGAGTTCGGCATCTGATACACTGGAAAACATTCCCGAAATAAGTTTTTTCATGTAATCCCTCCTCGTGCGCAATTTATTAATAGTGTTCCCAATTAATCTATTTCAATAAAAAAATCAAAAAAATGAACAAAGCGGCTGTAAGCCGCTTTGTTCATAATAAGGGGGTTTATTGGGAAGGTTGGGTATTGGTAAGAGCATTTTGATTTTGAGGGGCAGCGTTAGTAGCCTGAGCTTGCTGCGCTGCGTTTTTTTTCGCGGCAGTCTGGCTTTGGTTACTGTTAGAGCCGCCAGGAAGATCTTTAAATCCCATTCCGCTCACCTCCAATACTAGCATTCCCTTTTTTGGATAAAAATACCACAAAATTTTAAAAAATATAAAAAAGGGTGGAAAAATCCACCCTGCTAACTATTTACAGCAGTCTTCCTTTGATTGTTTCCTTGGTTCAGGGCAGATTTCTTTCCCGAACTCTACGCTGCCCTTACCTTTGCAGCCCTTATTACAATCTTTTTGCTTTTTAGCCATATTGTCACCTCCTTTACTAGTAAGCTGGGAGGCGAGTTGGTTAGTCGTCAGTCATATCATGCAACATGAATTTGGCTGCCTGGTAAATAACAGCGCCTAAAGCTACGGCTTTAAGCATTGATCCCATATCCATATCCATGTCCCAATCCATGCCCAACATCGATTTACGTTTCTTTCTATGAAACATAATTACCACCTCCTCGTTTAATAGTGTAACCAAGCAAAATAAGCACAACACGAAGTAAGAAATGGATAGATAACCATAAAAATTTTTTTACCGCTTAATATTTTTCTGGAATAGTTCGATAAAACTAATATAGAATAAATTTTTTTCAAGACAAGGAGGGCGTACGAGATGGTAGCAAAAATAATGGCTATTCAACGAGTAGATATTGCAAACAAAAACCATCGCGGCGCTACGGAAGGTGCCAAAAAGAAATACCAAAAAAAAGTTTCCTTTAAAGAAATCTTCGCCCGGGAGATGGCCGGCAAGAATGTGCCTCCGGTTAACAAAATATAGAGCCTGCGGGCTCTTTTTCAATTTATTAAGCACCGTCAGATGTTTTTACAGTTGATAAAGTGGTTGATCTGCGGAGTTTATGCCGAAAAAATTACAAGTGAACTTAATCTATTACGGAAGATGGTAAGTTAATGAGTTGATGTATTTTTTGTGGGTATACTAAGGCTACAGAATTTTTAGGCAATGGTGATGAAGAAATGAATGTAAAAACAGGCTTAGAAATTGTCCGGATGCATCAGGAATATGTTGATAAAATCAACGAGCTTGATTTGGCCGTCCATAAGTTGGAGGAATTCGGCTATACTAAGACAGTGCTTCAAGAGGAGCTTGGCAAACTGGCAAACGATTTGCAGACGCTAGAAAGTACACGATTCCAGGCACTTGAGCCGGTTATTATCACGACATCGCTGCTTGGTGGGCGTTCTAAACAGACATAGTAAAGGAGCTGTCTTATTTTAAGGCAGCTCCTTTGTCCTGTCCTAGCCGAAAGTATCCCTTCTTACAGCTCGTCGGCACAAACGGTTTCGGTGCTTTCTACGCATTTGAATTCACACTGGCTGCAGCCTTCACCGCTGCCGCGGTAGTCAAAGCATTTGTTGCAGCCGTTCAAGTTCTTGCCATTCCAAAAACTATAAATCAGGCAGTCTTCTTTACTTGACAAACTATCACCTCCCGTTTACTGGTAGTGTTAGTTTACCCCGAAGTATGCAGCAAAATCCTCAAAGCCAAGCCTGTCAATCATTTGTCCTAAACGTTCACCAGGACGTCCTTGCGTTTGGTAATAACGTACTATTTTTTCCAGCAAGGGGATAACCGCGTCCTCGGCAACCTTCGCGGCTAGAATTTGCCCGGCTTTGGCCTTACGGCCAGAATTGCCGCCAACGACGACAGTATACCCACCGGCTACACCATATAGGCCAATATCTTTGACAAAAGTTTCAGAGCAGCAGTTAGGGCAGCCGCTAACTCCTATACGCAGTTTGGCTGGAAGATCGATACCGTAAAACTTGTTTTCCAGCAACAAGCCAAGGGCTGTACTGTCCTGTATTGCCCGGAGGCAATGCGGTTTACCGGCACATACGGCAACACTGCGAATCGCTTTGGCGGATAGCGACTGATTTTCTAATCCGAGCTCATGTAAAGCCTGGGCGCGCTCACTAGGGCTCAGCCCTAGGATGATGAGACTATTACCGGTGACTTTTATTGTTCCGCCGTACTGTTCTGCGATACTTGCTAACTGGTGCAGCAAAGCCGGTGAAACGAAGCCTCCGGGTAGATGCGGAGCCAGTGGCAAGTTTCTATTTTGCTTAGACATGGTATTCTCCTTAGCTTGTTTCGGCTGACCAGCCAGGCTGAACTTATTTCTGTCAGATGGATGTTAATAGTGCTTGCTCCTTAAATAGGAAGTCAGGCTTTAAATGGAGTGAAACCTGGTCCCCGAATAATGATAGGTTTAGTATAACCGTTTTTATCGGCTCGTACAGTGATGTTGCTCACGGAAATATTGGAATTTGTAATGTCAAATGTCTCTGGTTTTAGTATGATAAAGCGTCAAAAACCCTGGCACAAAATAGGGTTATGAATGGCACCGGCGCTAATTCACTTAGCTATGATTTTAAGAATCGACGTTTTTAAAATGTATTTGGCAAAATACAACAAACCTTGTTAAAATAAAAAGGATAATTTACCTCTAGCTAGAATACAGTTAATAATTTGGAATTTATGTTAGGAAATAAAGAGAATACGGTTTGTGCTCAGGCTTTTGTGAACGTGGAAGCTGGGGTTTAAGATTATAAACAGTATATTAAAAAGTATGGGGTTGATTATATGAAAGGGACTGTTGTTGGAACGTGGGTCAATACGGCTCGCAAGGTATGGGGCGACAGCTTGACAGACGAGGCAATGCGCCATGTTGGTTGGGAACAGGATAAAATGTTTCTGCCGACAGAAGAAGTGGATGATGCCAAACCCAAGGCATTTGTTGCTTACTTAGCTGAGCGCACAGGCAAGACGCAGGATGAAATCTGGTTGAACATCGGCAAAGATAATATTAAAACCTTTGCGCAAGCGTATCCGGCATTTTTTCGTCAGGAAAGCCTCTACTCTTTCCTACGCTCTATGTATGATGTACACATTGTTATGGTCAAACGGATACCCGGAGCCAAACCACCGGAACTTTTGATAGAACCGGTTTCCGAATACGGTGCTGTCTTAAGCTATCGTTCTAAGCGCGGCATGTTTGGCTATATGAAGGGCCTCTTAGCCGGAGCTGCCGAGCGTTTTAAGGAAGACATCAAGACAGAGATTACGGAGTCGTCTTCCGAACACCTGAAAATGCTAATTACCTTCCCTAAACCGATTACTCATACCACTGTATACCGGATAAACCAGCTTTTGTCCTTTGGGATGGTTAAGAGTATTCCGGCTAAGATTGGAGTGGCCGTAACTGTTCTGTCCCTGCTTGTTGACGGTGCTTTGGTTATGGCCGGGGCTAGCATTCCGCTATGGACAGCCCTAGTCAGTGGTGCAGTATCCGCGGCCGGAGCGTCATTATTATTGCGGCCGTTTACCACCATTAAAGAGGAAATTGCCGGTATTCAGGAGCGGAAGTATTTTACTGAGACTACCCTCAAATCAAGCGATGAGTTTGAGGAGATTATGGGTATGCTGTCTAAGTATAAACAACGGGTAAAAAGTGAGTTTATCGGCTTTAAAGGCATAACCGACGAAATGAATAAATATGGCGATGATTTCAATGTGCTTGCTTCCAGGATGCAGGATACTTCAGACGAAATCTCCGGCGTAGTTCATGATGTTGCGACAGCCGCTACTAATCAGGCGATGGAGACCGAGAGCGCGGTTGGTATCCTAAATGGCAATCTTGAAACCCTCCAGCTGGTTGTAACTGAACAAAGCCGTAACAAAGAACAACTGGAAGCCGCAGTTGACGAAATAAACAAAGGCTTCGATGAAGTGCAGACTTCCAGCGCCAAACTGGAACAAAGCCTTAATAAGTTTTCCGAAGTAAAAAAATCAGCCGAAAATCTTCAGAAACAGGCCACGAAAATCAACGAGATTACCGGGATGGTTGCAGCTATTGCCGGTCAGACCAACTTATTGGCGCTTAACGCCGCTATCGAGGCGGCCCGCGCCGGGGAACAAGGACGAGGGTTTGCCGTTGTTGCGGAAGAAGTTCGGAAATTGGCGGAACAGTCGCACCATCATTCGGAAAGTATCTCCGGTGATTTAAGAATACTTATGGATATTATCAGTTACGTGGTCAAAATGATCGAGGACGAGTTTGATATTCTGGCAGCGGAAAGCCGCCAGATGAAAGAGGTAGTGGCAGGAAATGCCCGCCATGTGGATAATATTCATTTAGTAGCTGAAAATATTGTTGATATGATTACCAAACTGGAACACGAGATGACCGGTCTAAATGAGGTATATGGCAAGATTGAATCTCTGGCAGCTATTTCAGAAGAAAACTCGGCCGCCAGTGAGGAAGTCAGCGCTTCGGTGCATGTCTACAACGAGAAGTTGCATGATATGATGGGAAAAATCACTGAATTTAAGACGGTTATTCAGCATTTCAGTGAAGATATTAGCACGTATCGTACCTAAGATTTTTGCACCAAAGGCGGGGAGAGTTAACCCCGCCTTACGTTTGCCTATTGACACGTTCCCTTTGGTGGGAATGAAACATTCATATATTTGTGATATTATTGTTAGAAACGTATAGGAGGTATACTATGATTCGCGAACGCCGCAATAAGGCCAAATTAGAGCTCTACTATGATAAATTCGTCAAGGAAGGGGTTGTTGATCCCAATGTTCACCCCTGGATTGCGGAATCTTGGGAGCGCAGCCATAGTATGGGGGTAGGTCAAGACAGTTTTTGCCTTGATGTTAAGTTATCCGGACAAGAACTGGAAAAACGCAGCCAGCGCTATAGTCCCGCTATAACGTTTCTAGACGGATTATATGAGGAGATTAAAGAGCATTTTACTACATATAATCTTAGTATGCTGCTTTTAGACCAGGATCTTTATGTATTAAAAAATTATGCTATGCCTTTCTATCAAAAAACAGCAGGGGAACTGGAAGGCGCCAGAATGCAGGAGGAGGATATTGGTACTTCCAGTATTGGTATCGCTTACAGGCATAAAGTACCTTTCCTGATGTTTGGGCCGGAAATGTGGATACGGGACTGCCAGAGCGGGGATGCCTGCTCAGCCCCTGTTATTATTGATAATCAGGTAAAGTTCATGATTACCGTAGTATCCATTCAGCAGGAAGATCTGCCGTATAGTGCCATGGTGGCTATGGTACTCAGCATCAAGTATGCGATGGAACAGCACCTGCGGCTTGTCTCCAGTCTTAAGGCAAAGCACACCATTTTGGATGCTGTGCCGCTCGCGGTTTATCATGTGTTTCCCGGCGGTGAAGTCGGGTATGCCAATAAGCTGGGACAAAGCCGCTTATCAGGCATTATTCCGCCTGGCAGCGAAGAGCGGGGCGATAATCCTAACCTCAGTGACGTACTCTTAAACTACCGCCATACTCCTATCTATAAAGGCTTCCTAGGCGTGCCTTCTTATAATCGTGAGGTAACCTGGATAACGCCCCGTAAAACATATGAGGATATTACTACTGTTGTGCCGCTGGGTGGGGATGATGGCGACGTAGAGAGCATTGTGGCTGTATCGCTGCCGATTGAAGATCTGCGTACCCTTGTGGCTCATACCGCTGGCTACACAGCCCGTTACAGCTTATCGAGTATGGTAGGCAACAGTCAATCCTTTACCAATATGCAGGATAAAGCCAGCCGCACAGCCAGACACGACTATCCTCTGCTAGTTCAGGGTGAGCCAGGTACTGGCAAACAGCGATTGGCGCATGGTATCCATCAGGCCAGCAGCCGGGCCGCCGGCCCATTGATTGCCGTTAAATGCGGTGATATGCCGCCGGAACTTCTTGAAATCGAATTATTTGGACGCGGCGGCGGTGAAGGGGAAGGCCGTCCGGGGAAAATGGAGCTGGCCAGCGGTGGTACATTGTTCCTCGATGAAATTGAGAAACTTTCAGCCGTGCTGCAGGACAAGCTGGCTGATGTTTTACAGGAAAGCCAACTGTCGCGTTCCGGTGAAGCAGTTTGCCGGACGATTGATGTCAGGGTAATTGCTGCAAGTGATACCGACTTAAAACGACTTGTAGAAAAAGGCGTATTTTCTGCGAGATTATACGATATTATTTCCCGCGCCGTTGTCCGCGTACCGTCTCTGCGTGCCCGCCGTGACGACGTACCTCTGTTGGCCGATCATATTATTGATGAACTGGCTGCCCTTCATAACCTGCCTACAAAAAAATTAGCGCCCGATGCCGGCGAGCTAATTATGAGTTATGATTGGCCGGGAAACATCAAGCAGCTGCAAGGCGTTGTTGAACAGGCGTTCTTCCGTACTGTTGGTGAGACTATTACCAAGGACGATATTGTAATGCCTGGGGAACAAGGCCTCTCCAAGGCCTGGAAAGAGGATAAAGATGCCTTTATTGAGGCCTGGAAAGCTGCCGGCGGCAACATTAGCCGTTTGGCAAACATGCTTGATGTCAGCCGTGTGACATTGTATCGGTATTTGAAAAAATACGGCCTAGATAAGGACTAAGGAGGAAAACCGTTGCGATTGCGGAAAAAGCCATGGGTAGCTGAAGCATTGACGGACTTTAGTAATATAGTATTACAGAATCCTAATGAAGATCTTAAAGGTAAGTGGGCGGAGGTACTCGGGAACGACCTGCCACTGCATGTCGAACTGGGGACCGGTAAGGGCAAATTCATTGCCGGCATGGGTGAACTTTATCAAGGGCAGCTGAATTTTGTGGGAATAGAGGCCCAGCAGGATGTCCTTTACTATGCTGCGCAAAAAGTTCGGGACCGGGAATTGCCAAATGTCCGTCTGTTGGTGTTCGACGTAAATGAGATCTTAACGATTTTTGCGCAAGGAGAAATCGACAGATTGTATGTCAACTTTTGTGACCCTTGGCCCAAAAACCGCCATGCTAAACGGCGGCTGACACATGCTAATTTCTTAGAAAAGTATCGCACTGTATTAAAACCGGGCGGTCAGTTATGGTTTAAGACCGACAACCAGCCGTTGTTTGAGTTTTCTTTAGAGCAGTTCCAAGAATTTGGGCTCAAGCTGAATAATATTAGCTACGATTTGCATAATAGTGGTTTTGCCCCGAATGTTATGACTGAGTATGAGACTAAGTTTAGCTCTTTGGGACAGTCAATTTACCGGTGTGAAGTAACTTTTTGAGTCATTGCTGCAATTCAGCGCATACAATACACTAAAATCCTTTTGTGTATAGGAGTGTGTTGCTATGCCGCGTCACTCGTCTGGTACAGGCAAGGTTCTGCCGGTGCCGCCGCTTGATTGTGAAGAAATCAAGTTTTGGCTGCAGATTATGGAAGAACACGCGCTTTTCATTAAGACCGGATTGCCCTTTGATAAACCTGATTTAATTGAAGAAGCGGCTGCTTTTGAAAAGGAATTTAAGGCTTTTCGCTTACGGGCCGAAAAGCTCCAAAGTGAAAAGAAGTTTGCCGAGTTAGTCGCTGATATTATTGGCACCCTCAAAGAATTTATCAGATTCAAGAAACTTTTATTAGGTATGTCGCTTACCAACCGACTTGGCAGCGCGCTGCCACCCTTGTTTTTTGATCACTTAATTCGCGAAGCCGAATATTTCATGGCAATTTTAGAGAAGCTTCGTGCCGGGAAAAAACTGGCTGTTGTCAAGGCATTAGAGGTCGACTTCTGGCTTCGGATTATGGCTGATCATACTAAGTTTATAGATAGCAGGATAGATCCTTCCGAACGGAGCCTGATTGGTGTCGGCAGGGGATATGAAGTAGAATTTGACGATTTATCTATGCAGGCCCGGGACTATGTAAGCTTTTTTGAGCATCACCATAACGAAGTACCTGCATTTGGACGATTCCTGCAGGATAGCCGGTCAGCTACCATGCGCCTAAGAGACTTTAAACAGGCAGTCCACGAGATGATAGTCAAATGTAAAATTCTGAGTACAATTCCGGCAACTATGGCTGATCATGTGCGCCGGGAAGCCGAGCACTTTCTGCTAGTACTGGCCATGATGGAAAAAGGCGTAATTAAGATCGAATCGGATGCCGACTGTTTCAAACATAAGCATCAGCCTGCATTTGGCATGGATCTGGAAGAGGATTTTTGTGAAGAAGAATTGCCAATGATGGATGAATGTGACGAGATTGAACAGGACATAATTGATGATATTGATTTGGATTGTACTCCTGGTGCTGAACGGGAGCAGGAAACGCCTCCGGAAGAGAGTGCTGACATAGAAGAAGAGCCAACTTGTGAGGAAAGGGAAGAAGCTACGATTATACCTGATGAAGCTGAATTTACCCCCGATTCCAATCTTGAAGAAGACTTTGAAGTTAAGGCTAAAGTAGTGGCTGCTGAAAAAGTGGTGCCGCCGTCTAAGCCTGTCGGCGGCGATAAAACGAAAAAGCCAAATAAGTATAAATGGTCCGCAAATTGGCCACGCCAATTAGGAAAAATTAAAGAAGAAAAATAAAGTGAGTTAGAAAGTTACATTAAAAACAACCCCTCTCGCGGCTGCGGGAGGGGTTTCATATGTTTATAGCGAATTAATACGGCAGAACAGCGATAGTAGAGAGAATTTGCCGCTTAGTATTTGTGACAGCCAGCAAAGAACCACCGGCTAAATCAATCAGACTCAAATCACCAAACAAGTTGCTGGTGCCAATGGCCAGTTCACTGTCAGGGATTAAGTATAGCCGGGATAGTGATCTGCCAATCAGCATCCTGTCAGTGATTTGGGTGCTTTCAAGATCAATGCGGAAGATCGAAGCTCCATCTTCGTTGACAATATAAGCCGTTTGGTTATCGGCGGCAATAGCTGCATGGCAGGGATAGGTTGCCAGTCCGCTGGGGCAGATGGGGCATTGGATGGTCACAACCGTGGGGGAAGGGCGTTTCTTACTTAGATTAAAGAATGCTATCCCTTCACCGGTAAAGGCTGTGTTGGTAAATGGCACGATAAGCCGGGTACCAGCGAGGATAACGTTAGTGGGAATTCCGCCGATATCATATTGCCAGGAGAGGCTGCCGGTGAGATCAAGTTCCATAACCGTACCGCCAGCACTGTGTTCCCAGGCTGTATAAATCTTTTCCGAATCAACGGCTAAACCGACACAACTGGCTTTTGTTGCCGGGGCGCCCAATAGCTGGCTGGACATGGTGGTTAAATCCAACAAATGTATGTTCCCACAAGGTTCTGCAAGGTAGGCTGTGGACGGGGTTTCTGGCGATAAGGCAAATTGTGCGGGATAAGGGATACTTAGCGGCAGGGTGTATGTAGTCAGACTAGTCAAATTTACAGTTAGGATACTGTTTTGCCCATTGGTACTGACACAAGGTAAATACGCTTTGGTAAGGTCTGGGGTTATGGCCAGTTCCGTAGGAGTCAGTTCCGGATTAAAACTAAGCTCTGTCAAAATTTCGCCGCTAATTCCATCGACAATAATTATGGCATGGGTAGAATCATCGATAGCCAATATCTTATATGGCTTTACCCCATGCGATCACCTCTTTTACCCGAAGGTTATAGTTTCGAGAAACATGTAATCTTGTGACTAACCTTCAGACGGGGTTAAAACCCATCTGAATCTGAGTCTAATTTATATATACTATTGCCTTATAGGCTTTTTGGTTCTTTCTGATCGAAAGTTTAACTTGCGCCTGGAAGATAGGTGCAGCGGCTTCCGCTTTCGTCAAGACTCGGCGTAAGCCATGATTCTTTACAGTGTTTTCTTTTGAAGGGAGCGTCCACGTGTGAGTAATACAAAGACCAGGGGCTTTCCTAAGCTATGGGTGAGTCCAGCTGAAGCAGTATTTTTTATTGCAGTTATTTTATTCTTGATTGGTACAGTTAATGTTTTTAGCGCTAGCTTCGTCCTAGGTGGGGAGTTATTTCATGACGGCTACTTTTTTCTAACCCGCCACCTGCTGTCTTTTCTTGTAGGTTTTGTGGCGTTAATTGCTGCCGCCATAATTGACTATCGTAAGATTCGGCGAGGCTGGCTGCTCTTAGCTATCATAGCAGTAATCGGATTATTGGCGGCTGTTTGGATTGCCGGTGTCGATGCTAACGGTGCCAGACGCTGGCTAAAACTGGGTGGCTTTCAGTTCCAGCCGTCGGAAGTTGCTAAGCTTATCGCCATAATCATTACTGCCAACTACTTGGGAGCAAGATTAGACCGGGGAAGACGAATAACGCTATATTCATGGCCATTAGGACTGACAGTTGTAATGGGGATTTTTGTACTTAAGCAGCCAGATATGGGAACCGCCGCGGTAATAGTGGGCTTGAGCTTAGTTTTGTATGTATTAGCAGGCATTCCCAAGCAAGAACTGTATTCCCTGGGACTTGCAGCTGCGGGTATGACAGTATACCTAGTATATGCCGCTGCGTACCGAGCGGAACGGATATGGGCTTGGCTTGATCCTTGGGCTTATCAGCAGACTACAGGCTATCAAACGGTGCAGTCACTCCTGGCTATTGGTTCAGGCGGGATGTTTGGGTCAGGTCTGGGGATGGGAGCAAGTAAGTTTCACTATTTGCCTGAAGCGCATACCGACTTTGCTTTTGCGGTGCTGTGCCAGGAGATGGGATTTGCCGGAGCTTTGCTAGTGTTGATTTTGCTTGGCGCACTGGCTTGGTATGGAATTCAGATTGCCAGCCGTGCTCAGGATGGATATGGATTTATGCTAGCTGGTGGAGTAACAACATTAGTTGTCGGACAGGCTGTTGGCAATATTGCTATGGTATCCGGAATTATACCTGTCACCGGTGTACCACTGCCATTTATCAGTTTCGGCGGTACTTCGCTTATTGTTAATTGTGCTGCTATTGGCCTTCTAATTAGTGTAGGACGACGAAGTACCGCTAAAATATTCCAGCCAGGCGCTAAGGGGCCGAGTGATAACCGATCCCGGCTTAGACTGGTAAAGAAGGAATGAAAGCCGTCATGCTAATAAACTTAATTTAATGGTAGTCGGGGCTAGTGCCATCTGGTGTATTAATAAGATAACGCCATGTTTAAAGGCTCTCGTTTTAGGCAATAATTAGTATTGAACTCGTTTTCTACTAATTATAGGAAGTTGGTTTGTGGCCAATTTCGCCTAAAGGGGGCCTTCTCTTATGATTTGGTTAATTCGAGCGGGCGCATACTTGTTTAGTGGGCTGACTGTTTGGCAGTTTATTCAAGGTTCAGGAACACCGGATATGGCGGGAATTCACAAGCATTTGGCGCTAGATCAGGCGCATGGAATGGTTTTTGGTGTGTGCGCCGGCTTTAGCACCTATACAGGAATTGATGTTAC
>CAZCEN010000026.1:0-1516 GCA_964497205.1 uncultured Sporomusaceae bacterium | reverse complement strand
CATTTGCCGGTCTATTCACATAAAATACAGTAAGTCAATGAGAGGAGGCTTCTTTGTGAAGAAAACTACCAGACACACTATGTGTACAAAACCTAAGAAAAGTAAAGTGATGAAGATGGAAGAAAACATGGACGAGATGGAAGATATGTGCGATATGTGTGACATGGACGAGATGGACGATATGTGTGACATGGACGATATGGAGTGTATGGATGGCATGTGTGACATGGAAGACATGGAGGATATGGAAGACATGCATAAAATGCACAAGATGCACAAAATGCACAAGATGCATGAAATGCATGAAGATATGTGTGATATGGAAGAGCATCATTGCCACGAAAAGCCCATGCATATGGATATGTGCGGGAAGGTTCCGAAGTGCGTAGTGTTAGCTCACGCCTATGTACCGTGGCAATGTTATGAAAAGGCCTTTACCCCGTGCGAAGCCCTGATGAAAGGCACCTTATTCCCAGAATTATGGGGCGTCTATAGAATTCCGAAATAGATTGAACTTGGAGGTGTAAATAAGTGAATTGCGAAAAACAACTAGCCTTACTTAGAAAAGTCCAAGAGATGGAGTTTGTTGCTATTGAACTTAATTTGTACTTGGATACTCACCCTTGCGATCAAGATGCCATAAACGATTTTAATTGTGCAGTAGAGTTACTGAAAAAATACAAAGAGAAATATCAATGTGAATATGGGCCGCTGTTAAATTTTGGGTTTGGCGGTACGTCAGGGGAACCCTGGCAATGGATCCAAGGGCCTTGGCCGTGGGAACTTTAATTTTGTAAAAAGGGAGCAGTGAATATGTGGATATATGAAAAGAAACTTGAACATCCCGTGCGTGTCACTTGCCCGGACGTAAAATTTGCCAAAATGGTAATTACTCAGTACGGCGGCCCGGATGGCGAATTATCTGCGTCCTTAAGATATTTAAACCAAAGATACAGCATGCCGACAGATAAGGCTAAAGCTATACTGACGGATATCGGAACCGAAGAGTTGGCACATATGGAAATGATCGCCGCTTTGGTATATAAACTCGTTGATGGCGCTAGCTGTGAAGATTTCAAAGCAGCAGGCTGGGAAGGCCAGTTTGCTCAACATGACCATGCATTATTCTGGACTGACGCCAATGGTGTACCTTGGACGGCAAAGTATATCGCCGCTTTAGGCGATCCGATTACAGATTTGACCGAGGATATGGCAGCTGAGCAAAAAGCCCGTACTACCTACGAGCATCTTATCGCCTGTACGGATGACCCTTGTGTAAAAGATACCCTGCGGTTCCTGTGGCAGCGGGAAGTTGTTCACTTCCAACGGTTTGGCGAGACCTTGAACGATGTTCAGGAGTGGATGCATAAGGCCAAGCATGTTTGGCATGGGCATAAGTGTGAGTGTGACTAAAAGGGTTTCTATATAAAGCAAAGTGGGTTGTGCAAAACACAGCTCGCTTTAATATAAAAAAGAGTAGCCAGTATCATTAGGAATGATGTTGGCTACTCTTATT
>CAZCEN010000025.1:8138-21953 GCA_964497205.1 uncultured Sporomusaceae bacterium | reverse complement strand
CGTACATTCCGTTTACCACCAAAGAAGAGTTGCGGGAAGCCTATCCGCTCAATATCCAGGCTGTTCCTGATGAAGAAATTATCAGAATACATTCGTCCTCGGGAACGACCGGCAAACCGATCATTATTCCCTACACAGCCAAAGATGTACATGATTGGGCCGAAATTATGCGGCGCTGTCTGACTGTTGCCGGTGTAACAGCAAAAGACAGGGTGCAGGTTACTCCGGGATATGGTCTATGGACAGCAGGTATTGGGTTTCAGGCTGGTGTGGAAAGAGTAGGCGCTATGGCCATTCCCACGGGCCCGGGAAATACCGAAAAACAATTACAGATGATGATGGACTTAGATTCCACGGCAATTATTGCAACCTCATCCTATGCGCTGTTACTGGCAGAAGAAATTCACAAACGTGGCTTGAAAGAGCATATTAGCCTACGCAAAGCTATCATCGGTTCTGAACGCTGGGGAGAAAAGATGCGCACCAGAATAAGCGAGGAACTGGGGGTAGAGTTATACGACATTTACGGACTGACTGAAATATATGGGCCAGGAATTTCGATAAGCTGCAGTGCCGGGAGAGGACTACATTATTGGGATGATTATTTGCTGTTTGAGATTATCAATCCCCAGACAGGCCAAATCGTTCCTGACGGCGAATTCGGCGAATTGGTTATTACTACTTTGATAAAAGAAGGGGCACCGCTTATCCGCTACAGAACCAGAGATATTACCCGCTTCTTAACCGGTGAATGTCCCTGCGGTATGACTCACCCGCGGCACGACGTAATCTTAGGCAGAACCGATGATATGGTTAAAGTCAAGGGAGTGAACATCTATCCAGGACAAGTGGACGATGTTCTCAAACATGTCGAAGGTATAAGCAGTGAGTACCAGATTGTCCTAGAGCGGGAAAACGGCAAGGACACCCTGCTGTTGAGATTTGAACAACAGCCCGGTTTTGATGGCAATAACCTGGAGGCGCGTGTGAAAAAGTATTTTAAAACGAAAGTTGGTTTGTCTATCAATGTCCAGGCGCTTAGCATAGGTGAGCTGCCGCGCAGTGAAAAGAAAACGAAACGGGTTATCGACAACAGATTGTGATAACAAGTTCTACGAAAAAGCCCTCAACCTTGCAATATATATAAGGCTTCTCGCTGGAGGGACAGCAAAGAAGGAATGCTCCTTTATAACAGGACATTCCTTCTTTGTCGATTAGGCTCGTTACCTAATTGTATGTTTTTGCACGTACATACAGCCGTTGCTTTTTTTTCTCAAAATAACCCTGCCAAATTACATTGACCAAAGCATGGATTATTATTGGCACGACTATATTGAAATCGGAAAGAATATAGCTTCCTCCGTAAACAAATCCGGCAAGTGCCGCCGTAACTGCAAAACGGTATCCGAAATGGGGAATGTGCGCCAGCCCAAATATAAGTGATGAAAAGAAATATGCACCGAACAGGCCAATATTGGGATTTAACCGCATATGATTCAGTAAGCCCCAACGAAAAACAACCTCTTCAAATATGACGATGAGTGGTTGGCGGAGAAGTAGTGGTTGGATTACTTCCACTGTCGAATTATATAAATTACCCGGGACAAAATCAACCTTAAGAACCCGTCGCGCTATGATGAAAAGAATTAGAACACCTACGATGCCTGCTCCAATTCCAGTAAAAAAACTAATCATTTGTTTTTCCTCCTTAATTTTTATTGGACTATTAATAGCCTAATTAATGTGGTAATGGATATTGCATAATACGCAAGGGGGACGCTGAATGTTAGTTTTTTACGATGTATAATTTTGGCCGTTACGTATTGCTCGTGTTAACATACAATATTACATAAAATACTGGAAATAGGGGCTATGGAGAGTTATACCGCTACGGGCACAGGCGACCGGCTAAGTCTATTTTATACACAAGGGGAGGGCAGCGTTGTGGCGTATTGTTTTCGCAATCTGATTTTCGAGGGAGGAGGAGTAAAGGGGATCGGATACGTCGGAGCTATGCGAATCCTGCAAGAAAAAGGAATAATGGACTGCATTATAAGGGTTGGCGGGGCTTCGACCGGAGCAATTGTAGCAACGCTCGTTGGTTTGAATTATAGCCATAGTGAAATAAGTGATATTCTAAATGGGCTTGACTTTCGTAATTTTCTCGATGATTCATGGGGCCTTGTTAATGATATCAATCGATTAATCCTTAATTACGGTTGGTTTAAAGGGGATTTTTTTCTTAATTGGATGGAAACCCTTATACAACAAAAAACAGGTATTCCTAGAACAACTTTTGCTGATATAAAAAATCTGCAAGAACGCTTTGGGTTTAAGGATATATACATCATCGGGACAAATTTATCTACACGATTTTCCGAAGTTTTTTCCTATGAGAAAACACCACAGATGTGTCTTGCCGATGCTGTGCGTATTTCTATGTCCATTCCGCTTTTTTTTGCTGCGCCGCAAAATAGTCAAAGTGAATATTATACAGATGGTGGCGTATTAGATAATTACCCGATTCGTTTGTTTGATCGCCAGAGTTATGTTGACAAAGATTACATTATTCCTGACTATTACAAAATGTGTAATCTAAGGGGAGATGACAATGGGCCGGAGAATAATCGCTATGTTTATAACAAACAGACTTTGGGTTTCCGGCTCGACTCCCAAAGTGAAATAGCCGTATTTAAGGATAAGACAGATCCACCCCGCTACAAAATAAATAATTTTTTTGATTTTGCCTGGAGTCTGGTTGAAACTGTACTGGAATGTCAAACTAATGAACACCTGAATAGTTATGATTGGCCGCGAACCATATATATTGATACATTAGGAGTTCGAACAATGGATTTTGGCATCGACAACGAAAAAAGGCAAGCCTTGATCCAAGCGGGGCGGGAATGCACTGAAAAGTACTTTGCCTGGTATGACGATGCGGAAAATCTGCCAATAAATCATCCTGAATGCAAAAAGTTAACGGTAAAATAGAAAAGAAGGAATGTTCCTTTATATTGAGAGAACATTCCTTTTTTCGCTGGGTAATATCTAATAAACCTACAGGATGAATAATTTCTATTTCATCCTCATGGATTGGCATCATTAATCATCTTTGCACATACAGTCCTTATGATTGTGATCATTTTTCTCTTGATTTGGTGTAGTATCTGTCATACTGTTAAACTTGTGGGCGTGCCCAAGAGAAATAGTGGTTTCGCCGCAGAATTGATGGGTATGCTCGCCTCCACCTACTTCAATAGCTGGTCCTGTAACGGCATCAGCTACATGCCAATGAATTGGCCCGCATTTCGGATCAGAAGTAGTTAGAACGCATATAGCATGAAAATGACTACCGCCTGAATAGATTGCCGGACCGGTTGTCCCCAAAATTCCATGCTGGTGATCCTGAGCTACATCAGCGATAGTGATAAACGCATGATTGTGATCTGTGGTTTCGTAGGCAGGTACCACATAATGCTGCTGTCTTTGCTCTTCGTTACTCAATAATTTCACCTCCTTTATTAACATAATATTCATTATGATGGAATAAGTGATTACTTAATCCATAACTCAAATAATTTTTTAGCACTAAATGAATAGACTCAAAATCCAGCCATTTCAGAGTCAGGAAAAATACTAAAGCGAATCACCCCCCCACAAAATGCGCATACAAAATAGTCCTTGCAGAGAGGTGAACGTTTCTGCAAGGACTATTTGTGTTATGATTCGTCTCAAAGAAGCGAATGTAAAGCAATTTTTAAGTCGCTTTTCCTGTCTTCAATAAAATAGAATATGCGTATTTGTTTTTTCAATTTTACCAATATCTCTATTAATGGTAGTATAGGTATTAACAGATGTAGCGCAGTAATATTCAACAAAGGCTGTCAATTACGCTTGAGTCTATTTTAAAATATCTAAATATTACTAAAGTTTTTAATAATGGAATTTATTATTCCGGATTACAACTCTTCGGAACAATTGAGTAATAAGTAGTGTAAATGAGGGAGACTAATTTTTCTTATAAATATAATACAATATATTAAATTCTGTATACTGTGTCATGTTTATAAAAAATATAATAGAATTTATATTTAGCAAAAAGAGAGGTGTTGTGTTTGCAATTGACCGTATCAGGTGTAAGGATGTGACTTTTGTGAAAGTATGTTTTCATGTAATTAAAGTGGATTGGATGTATGAGCAACAAACAATTGAGGGGGATTTGACATGACTACAAATGCTAAGAAGTACATTGACGAACTTTATCGCCGTGTTGTTGAGCGAAATGCGAATGAACCGGAATTTCACCAAACTGTCCAGGAAGTGCTGGGTTCTTTAGTACCTGTCCTTGAGAAAAATCCCGAATATATAGAGCAGGGAATTGTTGAACGGATCGTGGAGCCTGAGCGGCAATTTATATTCCGGGTACCTTGGATGGATGATACGGGTAAGGTAAGAGTAAACCGTGGATTCCGTGTTCAGTTCAACAGTGCAATTGGACCGTACAAAGGTGGCTTACGTTTCCACCCGTCAGTTAACGTCGGCATCATCAAGTTCCTTGGTTTCGAACAGACCTTCAAGAATTCACTTACCAGTTTGCCGATGGGCGGTGGCAAAGGCGGCTCCGATTTCGATCCAAAAGGCAAATCTGACACGGAGGTTATGCGGTTCTGCCAGAGTTTCATGACGGAGCTGTATCGATATATTGGCCCTAATACAGATGTGCCGGCTGGTGACGTTGGTGTTGGTGGCAGGGAGATCGGTTATCTCTTCGGACAATATAAGAGAATAAGAGGCAGTTACGAAAATGGTGTTTTAACCGGTAAAGGCCTTACCTATGGTGGCAGTTTGGCTCGCCCGGAAGCTACCGGCTTCGGTATCGTTTATTTCTGCCAGGAAATGTTAAAGTCTAAAGGAACTTCCTTCGAAGGCAAAACAGTTGCTGTGTCCGGTTTCGGTAATGTTACCTGGGGGACAATTAAAAAAGCTACTGAATTAGGTGCCAAAGTTGTTACTCTTTCAGGTCCTGACGGATATGTGTACGATCCCGATGGCGTTAGCGGCGAAAAAATTGATTTCTTGCTCGAAATGAGAGCGTCCTGCCGTGACCGGGTTCAAGATTATGCTGACAAATATGGCGTTAAATTCTTCCCGGGCGAGAAGCCTTGGGGTGTTAAAGTTGATGTCGTCATCCCCTGTGCTACTCAAAACGAGATTCTTATTGAAGATGCTAAGAAAATCGTTGCGAACGAAATTAAGTTTGTTTGTGAAGGCGCAAATATGCCTTGTACCAACGAAGCAATTGAGTACTTCCTCGAAAACGGCGTATATCTTGGGCCATCAAAAGCTGCCAATGCCGGCGGCGTGGCCGTTTCCGGCCTGGAGATGTCCCAAAACAGCATGCGGTTAGCCTGGTCTTTTGAAGAAGTTGACGCTAAGCTCAAAACTATTATGCTTAATATCTACAAAAATGCCAGCAAAGCGGCAGAAGAATATGGTTTTAAAGATAACCTGGTTGTTGGTGCCAACATCGCTGGTTTTATTAAGGTCGCTGAAGCAATGAAAGCGCAAGGTTTGGTTTAAGACAAATAACATTCTATAATTAGTTGAAAAGCAATGGGATATTCGAAGCCTAAGGCTGGATCGAATATTCTCATTGCTTTTTAAGGTTGAAAAGTTTAATATTGTGGAGATCTCAAACAGGGATTTAATTGAGGTTACTGGGATTAAAAAAGAGCGCCCCTAAGGGCGCGCACAAATTAGCAGCACCAGTCATGTTTGCATTTGTGATGGCATTTTGGACATTCGCATTCATGGTCATGATCAAAACAGTGGTCACACTTAGGACATTTATGCCAGTCTTTGTCACAATCACAGTGACATGTTGGGCATTTATGCGGAAATTCATGACAGCACTTCGGACACTTCTTGAAGTGCTGCTTACAGCAATCACCGTCAATAAAGATAGCCAATGATGAATCCTCCTTTTCTAGTTATATTACATAATATGTTTACCATACAAAAAGGTTCCTTTAACTTCATTGGTAATTTGTGTAATAGTGCCTATTCCTTAAAAAGTAGATCTATATACGTATAGGCGAACGAAAAGAGGTCGCTCCTCCAAGCATAAAAAAGCTTTTGGGACGACCTCTTTTGCATACTCTTTATTAGTCTTTTTGTGGCTTTAGTTAGCTGTCTTTTGCGTCTGGAATAAGAATTTCTTGAACATCAATCCTACTGTTATTCCATAACCAGAGGCCCCCACTAGGTGGACATAATAGTCAGTTATTGGTCTTATTTCAATGTAGCGGCCCTCGATAAGTGCCGTAAATATTATTTCCGAAAAGAACCAGAAAATAAGGCTTGCGGCAAAACTCTTTATAACTAAATAATCTGCTCCTATTATACCAAGAGCGTAATAGAAAACAACGCCAAGGAAACCGCCGACTATAAAATTAACAATCATGCCTACGATTTCAGTAGGCCTATTGATGGTAATGACAAAACTAATTAATTGATAAATGCTATACTTACCAATACCCGACAATACAAAACCTCGTGTTATAATCTCACCGATGATTGTAGATACTGCTCCAATACTACACGCTATTAGTGGTTTATCATAGGTCAAATGAAATCCTCCCTTGGCTTAAAGACTATCATCGTATTTAGTATATCTAAATATGGTGTAGCCATACGGATGTTTGAACAATACGGCTTTTCCCGGCGCTAATTCATCAGTTATATACTTTACTGGATGCAGGCTTCATTTTTTGCAATTTTGTAAATTCCGGGTATTGAAAATTTGATATAATATCAGATATAATATAGTTAATAAAAAATAGTGTAGTAATAGCAATAACTAAAAATATTGAAACTCGTTAATTGGAGTGAGTATTCTGCAAAAGAATTATGTAACAAAGAATGATTATGTATATAAACAGCTAAAGTCTGATATCCTCGAAGGTAGGTTAAGGCCAGGAGAGCGTATTGTTGTTGCGGATCTTGCCAGTCGTTTTGAACTCAGTCCTATGCCGGTAAGGGAAGCTTTGGTACGGCTCCAGCAAGAGGACTTAATTGAGATTATTCCTCATACCGGAGCGAGAGTTGCCTTCACGAACATGAAGAAGTTCATGGAAATTGTAGCCATTCGGATTGAACTGGAAACCTTTGCAGCCAAACTGGCCACCAAACATATTACTCAGGAACAAATAGAAGAGCTAACTAAACTGGTGGAACAGATGGAACAGGTCGATGATAGGGACCCTGTTGCCTATGAAAACTTAAATAGAACTTTTCATGAGTTAGTTTACTCTTCGTGCCAAAACCAGCAACTCTATGAACTTATTATGTCTTTATGGGAAAAAAGTCAAGTTTCGCGGACCATTTTTCTGCGCCTGTCTGATCGCGTGGCTACATCCATAGAAGAACACAAAATGTGGTTAACGGCCATTATGGAGCGTAATGAGGAAAAAGTAGCCGCCATTGTTCGGCAGCACAAAGAAAAGGCATTCAAGCGGTTGTCGGAAGTTTTGGCGAACGAAAGTATTTAATAACCGGTTAAGCGCGTTTAGCGCTATATTATATTTGATATAATATCAAATATAATATAGCGCTAAATAAAGGCGCAAAGTGAAGACAAAGGGGGATGATAAAAAAAGGAGGCAAGCAACTACCATTAGTTTTTGAGGAGGAGCAAAATGAAGGATGTATCTTATTTATTAAAAGGAGCAGTAGATCTTCACGTACATGCTGGTCCTTCGGTTATGCCGAGGGAACTTGATGGTGCCGAGATGCTGCTCAAAGCAGAACAAGCCGGGTACCAGGCTTTTGTAATCAAGGATCATTACTTTCCCACGATGATGAGTGCAAGCATTATCGAAAAACACATTGGCAAAGGACAGGTCAAAGTATTCGGAGGCATTGCTCTCAATGATGCAGTAGGCGGCTTAAATGTAAGGGCCGTTGATGTAGCGTGCGCCATGGGGGCCAAGTTTGTTTGGATGCCGACAATTTCGACGAATAACCACATTGTTAGTCATTCTCATGGCTTGAAATTCCCTAGTTCACAAGGCATGCAGCTAGAAGAAAAGCCGCTGGTTTATGTTAATGAACATGGTGATTTGGACAGTCGGGTCATTGCCATCTTAGAATACATAGCAAAAACCGATATGATCCTGGGTACCGGCCATGGTTGCCTGGCGGAAGTCGACGCGCTGGTACAAGCTGCCCGCAAACTTGGCGTAAAAAAAGTATTAGTGAATCATCCTCTCTATATGATTGGGGCCAGCCTAACTGATATTAAACGATGGGCTGCCTTAGGCGCGTATATTGAATTAAATGCAACCGTTTTTGTACCTGAATCTAAATTTGGGGTAGTTTCGATTGATAAAGCGGTTGAAGTCATTCAGGAAGTCAGCCTGGAACAAATTGTGATTGACTCTGATTACGGGCAGAAGAACAACGGTTGCCCGGTAGAAGGTACGAAAAGATTTATCGAATTACTTGTTAACCAGCATGGTGTCAAGGAAGAGGCTATCGTGAAGATGGTCAAAGATAATCCCGCGCAATTGCTGGGACTAATCTAAACTCAGAGAAATTTATTATTAATAAAATGGGGGAGAAGATGGATGTCTAAATGTGTAAAGCTTGATTCTTTGAATTGGGAGCAGGTTCGTTCCGGCGTTTGCCGTAAGGTAGTCCACGGAGAAGGTGGCACTATCTCATTGAATAAGTTAGCGGCAGGGCATGAGCCGAAACCTCACCAACACGCCCACGAACAAATTGCCATCATACTGAAAGGAAGAACAAAGTTTACCGTTGGGGATACGGTATATGAATTACAAGAGAATGATATTGTTGTGATACCGCCCAACGTAGTTCATTTTGCCGAAGTCATTGGTGATGAAGATTGCTACAACCTCGATGTCTTTGTCCCGCGCCGTGGTGACTATGTAGAAACAGCGTTGGGAAGTGAAAAATAGTGACATCTGTTAAGAAAAAGTTAGCTGATAATCAACCGGTTATAGGCACTTTTGGCAAGTTTTCCAGCCCAACTGCGGTAGAAATTCTCGGCTATCTCGGTTTTGACTTTGTTATACTGGATATGGAACATTCCACACTGGATTATTCTCAGATCGAACACTTAATTCAGGCAGCCGATGCAGCCGGGATATCCACAGTAGTTCGAGTACCAGGAATTGATGAAAGCCCGATTCTCCGTGTTTTGGATGCCGGCAGTCAAGGTATCCAGGCGCCTGGTGTGGATTCGCCGGAAGCTGCGCGGAAAGTTGTAGAAGCAGCCCGCTACCAGCCTCTGGGTTTACGGGGCTTGTCTTATTCCACCCGGGCGGCAAGATACACGCTGAAAGATAAAGGCCAGCATCTTCTCACTTGCGAACAAGAGCAACTCGTTGTAGTCCAGATTGAGAGTAAAGAAGGCATGGACAATATTGAAGAGATAAGCCAAGTGGCCGGGATAGATGTTTTATTCCTGGGACCGGCAGATCTGAGTAATTCTCTGGGAATTCCCGGACAAACCAATCATCCGCTTGTGCAAGCTGCCTTAAAACGTCTTTGTGATGTTGCGAAGCGTTATGGAAAAACCGCAGGCACCTTTGTCGCCAACCGGGAGCAAGCGGCTAGGGCTCTGGCTGCCGGGGTACGGTATCTCGCTTATGACAACGATGTATCGTTCTTTGTACAGGGGTCCAGGACTGTCCTGGCGGAAGTTAAATCCCTATTGAAAGAGCAGGAGGCTATATAATTGAATAGTACAGCTGCGGTTAATACCATTCAGGGACCCTGGTATAAACAGATTAACCGACTACAGTGGAATGCCCTCTTAGCAGCGTTTTTAGGCTGGGCACTTGATGCTTTTGATTTTTTACTATACAACTTTACCATTGTAACTTTGATTAAAGAGTGGGGACTTACTACAACAGAGACTGGTTTAGTCGCCTCGTCTACCGTAATTGCGTCGGCCTTGGGGGGCGTATTATTCGGATGGATTGCCGACCGTATCGGACGTATGAAAGCGCTGACAATGACAATTCTGCTATATTCCTTGGCTACCGGTGCCTGCGGCTTATCACAGAATATATGGCAATTAATGGCGGCCCGGCTTTTGGTTGGTTTAGGAATGGGTGGAGAATGGTCGGCTGGGGCCGCTCTGATTTCAGAAACATGGCCCAAAGAGCATCGCGGCAAAGCCATGTCGATTATGCAATCCGGCTACGCCGTTGGCGGTTTGGTGGCTGCTTTTATTGCAGGGCCTATTATCCAGACCTATGGTTGGAGAATCTTGTTCGTAATCGGAATCCTGCCTGCTGTCATGGTATACTGGATTCGGCGCCATGTGGAAGAGCCCGCTATTTGGAAGAATCAAAACCTGGAACAAGCTACTGGCAATACCGGAACTTCGGTGTCGATACTCGAAATTTTCCGAGGCAACTTGTTGAAGGTTACTGTGATAGGATCACTCTTCTGTATTGTAGGTTTGGGGGCAAGTTATCCGATCAGTATTTGGCTGCCGGCCTACTTAGGTACTCCTGTGGCGAAGGGTGGCGCCGGTTTACCTATCGTTCAAAGCTCGCTGTACGTAATGCCCTATTATATTGGCAGTATTCTAGGTTATTGGGTTTTTGGCTTTCTGTCCGATACGATAGGCAGAAAACGTTCTTTCGCTCTGTATTTCGTAGTTGCCGCGGTCGCTATTCCAGCCTGTTTGATGGCAGGTACTCAAAACTTAGCTTTATTTTTTGGGCTTCTTACGCTCGTAGGTTTTGTTGCGGTAGGATTTTATGGCGGATTCGGAGCCGTTCTGGCCGAACTATATCCAACACATGTCCGGGGAACGGGACAAGGATTTTGTTACAATCTGGCTAGAGGAATAGCCGCTTTTGCGATTACGGGAGCAGGTGCCTTAGCAAATTCCATGGGTATTGGAAAAGCGCTTATGTATTCTGGCGGTATCTTTATCCTCGCTCTTATCGCAACCATGATGCTGCCGGAGACTAAAGGTAAGGAATTAGATTAAAAAAAATACCCAGGAAAGCACTTGATGAGTGCGCTCCCAGGTGAAAAAAATTGCTTAACGTTTATTTTACTATAAAAAAAACACTTATGCAACTGAGCGAGTGACTCAAGTCAAAAAGGCATAAAGTGTTATCTACGACAAAAAGATCATTGGGAAAGAGGGGGATGAAAGATGAAAATACTAGGCGTAAATGGGAGTGCGCGCGTAGGTGGAAACACCGAAATCGTGTTATCGAATATCTTGATGGCGGCTGAAAAATTGGGTGCAGCCACAGAATATATTGCGATAGACAAACTTAATTTTCAAGGCTGCAAAGGGTGCCTTTGGTGCCAGAACAAGGAGACCAGGCGCTGTGTGCAAAGAGATGATATGGTAGAGGTATATGATAAAATCGCCGCCGCAGATAGCGTTGTTTTTGCATCACCTGTTTATTTTTCAACTATGACTGGACAGCTAAAAACCTTTATTGACCGACTGTACCCGTTTTATGGGAGAGGTGGGAAGCCCAGCCGCCTGCCTAAGCAAATTCAGGCTGCCCTTGTTTTTACGCAAGGCCAACCGGATGACCTTCTCTATTCTCAGTCGTTTGCTATCGCGGCCAATTCCCTCAGACAAATTGGTTTTAAAGTAAAGGAAGATGTTTTAGTTACCCCGGGAATTCCCAACTTGGGGGATGTGTTAAAGAGTGAACTCCTCCTGAATAAGGCCAGACTATTTGGAGAAAGCTTGCTCCAGAAGCTATAGTAGTATAAAAGCAAAACCCACTTGAAGGGCTGCCTCAAGCAAGGTTATCGTAAGGAAACAAGAAATCCCGCCATGAGCGGGATTTCTTGTTTGTCATCAAGTTTTAAAATCCGGTTAAATTTGTCATATCTTAAACTTAGCTACTTCTGATTGCAGATCATAAGCAAGGTTAGCTAACGCTTGACTTGAGCTGGCTATTTCCTCCATTGAGGCAAGCTGCTCTTCGGTTGCAGCTGAAACGCTTTGGGATTCATCGCCTGACTTCTTGCTTAATTGATCAATTTTCTTAACCGAATTCACAATTTGTTCACTGCCGGACGCGATTTGCTGAATAGAAGCAGATATTTCTTTTACCTGATCCGATACCTGATTTACTAAATCGGCTATTTCCCAGAATGCTGATCCAGCGGCATTTACTGCATCCGCTCCGGTTTTAACCTCTCTGGTGCCGTTATTCATTGCCGTGACGGCTTTTTCCGTATCTCCCTGAATTTCTCCAATCAAATCCGAAATCTTCTTCGCAGCATCTTGAGACTGCTCAGCCAATTTACGGACTTCATCGGCCACTACCGCAAAGCCACGGCCTTGTTCGCCTGCGCGCGCGGCTTCAATAGCAGCGTTAAGTGCCAAAAGATTGGTTTGACCGGCGATTCCTGAAATAGTATCTATGATCTCTCCTATTTCCTTAGACCTTTCTCCCAGTTTCGTTACCGTTTTAGCTGACGTATTAACCGTCTCTTCAATTTGCGCCATCTGACTTACCGCTTTCTCCAGTGTGTGTCCTCCGTTTTGGGCTTTGTCGGCTGCTTGCGCCGATTGAGTGGCAACATGATGCGCGTTTTTGGCCACCTGTTGAATGCCGTTTGACATTTTTTCCACCACAACAGCAGCAGCATTTGCCGCTCCCATTTGCTCTGTCGCACCGGCTGCCACCTCGGTAATTGATTCGGCCACTTGATTTGACGCTTGCGCCGACTGATGGGCGCTTGCCGTTAATTCCTCCGACGAAGCGGCAAGACTTTCGGAGTTCTTCTGGATGATTCGAATCAGGGACGTCATATTTGTTGTCATTTTTTTAAAACTTGTCGCTAATTGGCCTAGCTCATCCTGGGAATTAATATCTATATTCCCAATTCTTAAATCACCATCGGCAACCTGTTCGGATATTTTTCGGATAATATCAATCGGATTTACAATCCGGAGGGTAATTTTATAAGTTACGAATATACTAATCGCCAAAACAACAACGGTTAAGATAAAAAATATCAACATTAACGACGTTAGCTTGCCGGTCAATTCGCCTTTTTCAATATTAGCAGCTATAAACCAATCGGTACCAGGTATTGGTTGATAAGCCGCAATTTGCTCAACGCCATTATATGTATATTTCGCAATTCCGGTTTCCCCTTGCGTCATCTTTTTGCCTAAGCTTTTTAAGTCCTCCGTTATAGTACTGTCATTCAATAAATTGAGTTTCATTACTAAATCGGCATTATTGTGGACAATAACAAATCCGTCTTTTTGCACCATAAAGTTATGGCCGGTCTCGCCAACTTTAGTTGAATTGACCTGCTCCTGAATCACGCTAAAAGGGATATTGGCCCCAATTAACCCTACTACTTTACCATCTTTTTTGATGGGAGAAGAAACAATAATTGACAGTTTACCGGTGGACTTATTTACTAGTACTTCGGAAAAAACAGTTTTTTCACTTTTCATTACATCCTGAAAATATTGCCGTTCTTTAACGGAACCTTGCCAACCCCGCGATGAAAATCCATTGCCATTTACATCGGCCACAAATATTCCATCATAAAGAGTAAGCCGTTTATCTTCCTGTATAATATAAGCGAGAATTGCTTCTTTATTACCCGAGCGCAGATCGCTGGTACTTGCCAGCGTTTCCATATCACTCTGACGCGCAGCTAACCATAAACTATTTTCTTTGCTAATAGAACTAGTTTGCAACTTAAGCGTATCCTCTACCTGCCGAGTTAATAAATCGCTTGTTTTCCAATAGCTAAAACACGCAA
>CAZCEN010000025.1:0-8038 GCA_964497205.1 uncultured Sporomusaceae bacterium | reverse complement strand
GAGAAAAACGTTTGCTATAGGTATAAATTCCAAAAGATATTGGGAACACTTAAAGTGAGGTGAATGGTATACATGTCCATAAAAACTACGCGTACATTCTGGTTTTGTTTTTCTATGCTTTTAGCAAGTGCAGCATTAACAGGTGCCTTCGGCCTATTATTCCTTTTATCGTCAAATCCATACGTTAGCAAAACCGGCGCCATTATTGGGGTAATAGGAGGTATAATTACCTGCTATCTCACCTGGAGCGTTGGCATAAGAAAGGATTTGTCACAAAATGAGTCCAAACTCTCCCAACCCAAATTCTGTCGATAAAAAAGAACTGCTACGACAGTTTGTTGAAAAATTACCAATTGACAAGTTAGATAAAAATCAAGTTTTTCTAATTGTCATAGCCGGGGGATTAATTGCTGTTAATATTTTTTGCGGTAATTATTGGCGTAGTGATAATCCATACAAGTTTTGTGTAATTGATATTATTACTTTATGGGTCCTAATACTCTCATTTATCATATTGGTCAGTAATATCATGAGAAAGAAAGATTAATAGTTACATTCCGCTCTGTCCTTAGGACAGGGCGGTTTTTCCATTTCGGTAACTTTCTAAAGATATTCTAAAATTAGGCAAATATAATTAAATATGGACAGACGGAAAGCTACAGGAAGTATTAACTTCCTGCTTATATAGACAGACATTCCTATAGGAACTCAAGAGGACGGTTATTGTTTTGACAATGACCGTCCTCTTGAATTTCGCAGCGCTGACTTTTTGGTATGATTTTTGCATTAAACATATAGTAGGATTGTAGAATATAGTGAAGGAAGGATGATCATAATGAGAGAGGCTGTTCTAAATCGATTTTTGCGCTATGTGCAAGTAGACACACGCTCTGAATTCGAGAGCGAAACTTATCCCAGTACGCTTAAACAACTAAACTTGGCAAAGATGCTGCGCGATGAATTAATTGAAATAGGTGTAACACAAGTAGAAATGGATCAAAATGGCTATATCATCGCGAAAGTACCCGGTAACGTTGAGACTAAAGCACCGGCTGTTGGTTTTTTGGCACATTATGATACTTCACCGGATATGTCTGGTGAAAATGTTCGTCCCAAATTTGTAGAGAATTATGAGGGTACGGATGTTGGGCTTGACGAAGGCGGCAATTACATTTTGTCACCGGCGGAATTCCCGGAACTTTTAAATTATAAAGGGCAGACCTTGATAACTACCGATGGCAATACTTTATTAGGTGCTGACGACAAAGCCGGTATCGCCGAGATAATGACGGCAGTCGAATACTTACTGCAACATCCGGAAATTAAGCATGGACCGATATGCATTGGCTTCACACCTGACGAGGAAGTCGCCCAGGGTACCCAATATTTCGATATTGCCAAATTCGGCGCCGAAATCGGTTACACTATTGATGGAGAAGGTTTTGGCACAATTAGTTATGAAAACTTTAATGCTGCCAGTGCGACTATCGCCATTAATGGCTGCAATATTCATCCTGGCTCGGCCAAACACAAAATGATAAATGCTTCGCTGCTCGGAATCGAATTAAATGAAATGCTGCCGTTATTTGATCGGCCAATGTTTACCGAAGGATATGAAGGTTTTTATCACCTTACGGATTTCCGGGGAACTGTAGAAGAGGCAGAACTTAATTATCTTATTCGCGAGCATGACCGGAAAATCTTTGAACAACGTAAAGTTATCATGCAACAGGCTGTAGGTTTTATGAAATTAAAATACCCGAAGGCTAAAATTAATTGTGAGATTAAGGATAGCTACTACAATATGCGTGAAAAGATTGACCCTGTTTTCCACATTATTGCCGCAGCAGAGCGGGCAATGCGGGATATTGGTGTTAATCCTGAGGTGATCCCCATTCGTGGCGGTACAGATGGTGCAAGATTGTCGTTTAAAGGACTGCCATGTCCAAACTTATTTACCGGGGGGCATAATGCTCACGGACGTTATGAATATATTCCGCTTGAATCAATGGAAAAAGCCGTAAAAACAATTATCCGGTTAATAGAAATATTTGCAGAGCCAGAGTTATCCCTAAAATAGAAAAAGTTAAAGTATATTGCTCCAGCAATAGCCCCTGTTGTTTACCGAAAACAGCAGGGGCTATTCTATTAGGTTCTGAAATAGGCTTTTATATTAACCTATTTAACCTATTTTTCTGCCAGTTTTCACAGTTAATGTAATTGTCCACAAGTTATCTTGCTTAAGTTACGTAGTATGACTTAATGGCACACTTTTTGCAATTAAATGCTAAGGTAAATATATTAAATCTACATAAGGAGGAAAAAATATGTCTGAAAATCAAAAAAATTTTGATTATCCCGAACCACCAATGTCCCCCCATAAAGACTATCAGGAAATTAACACGTATGTCGTATGCTGGGGACTATTTTATGCTGCTATTTTTGCTTTGGCAGTAGGCTATCTTTGCCTGAAAATAGGTCAAACAGTGGATGCGTTTGCTCCGGTTTCAATAATGGCGATGGGGATGGCTGTCATGTTGAAGCGCAAGAACGCTTTCCCTGAGAACGTGCATATTCAGGCCATTGCCAGTGCCGGTACAAACGGAATTGGTGGCGCCATGTTTATTCTGCCGGCTTTTTATATTCTCGGAAATAACACCCTCAGTTACTTTCAATTAGCTGTTCCGGTTATCCTGGGCGGTATCCTGGGTGTTTTCATTGCCGCCGTATTTCGCCGCTATTTTTGTGAAGAAATGCATCATGCCTATCCTTTTCCAGCCGGGCGGGCTGCTGCCGAGGTTCTAAATTCAGGCGAAGGCAGTAAGGCAAAACTCATGATAGTTAGTGGAACAATCGCTCTAATTTACGATTTTATTCTCAATAGCCTTGGCTGGTGGCAGGAGGTTATTGCCAGTCAGACCTTTAGCTGGGGGCAGCAACTTGCTGCCAAAACTAAACTGGCTTTCAGCTTGGACAGCGAAACAGCGCTCTTAGGCATTGGGTACTTTACCGGGCTGCGCTATGCGGCTATTATTACTGCCGGTTCTTTTTTTGCTTGGTTTATTTGCATCCCGGTCATATATTACCTGGCTGGCGAACACCACATGATCGTAGGTGGCAAAGATATCCTGTTAGCGAATGCACCGGTCAATGCGGTCTTTCGTGAATATGTACGTCATATCGGTATTGGTATGTTGGCTATGGCCGGGGTTATCGGACTCTTATCCATGTCCAAAGCGGTATCTAACGTGGTAAAAACCGCGGTGAGAGGCTTATTTAAAAGAAACAGTGACAATACTAATCAATTGCGTACCCAGCAAGATATTCCAATGCCTTATATTGTTATTGGCAGTATTGTTACTATCGCACTCTTTACCTTGTTTTTCCATGTAACTTTTGCCCAGAGCATTTTGCAGACCGTATTAGCATTAGTAATTATTGTTGCCTTTGCTTTTCTGTTCTCCGTTGTTGGCATAAGTTCGATTGCATTTACCGGTAGTGAACCGGTCTCCGGCATGACAATTTTTATGCTTATCGTTTCTGCGGTAGTGCTTGGCAGTACCGGTATGCACGGCAGTGTAGGTACTGCGGCGATTTTAATGATGGCAGCCTTCCTTTGCACTTCTTTAGGTGTTTCAGGAAACTTTATGTCAGAACTAAAAGTGGCTCACCTCCTCGGGGCAACCCCGCGTAAGATGCAGCAATGGCAGTTGGTTTCCATCACATTAACCGGTGTTTTATCGATAGGAGTCATTATTCTTATCAATCAAGCCTATGGGTTTGTTGGCCAGGGAGCTTTGCCGGCCCCGCAAGCCAATGCTATGGCTGCGGTTATCCAGCCGTTAATGGAAGGCGGGGCTGCGCATTGGCCGCTGTATATGGCCGGCGCCTTCTTTGCCATAATTCTCTGGATGGTTCAGGTGCCTGTCTTGGCTTTTGCTCTCGGAGCCTATCTGCCGATGGAAATTAATACACCGCTGTTGGTTGGCGGACTTATTTCCCACTTTGTTTCTCACAGCAGTAAAGATGAACTGCTAAACTCCCTGCGGCTTAGCAAAGGGCAGACGATCGCATCCGGTCTCGTTGCAGGTGGCGCTATTGGCAGCTTGATTAGTGCGATATTACGTATTATGGGAGTTAATTATTTTATGGATAACTGGGTAGAAACACCTGAGGCTACTTATCTTGGCGCTGTTTGCTATCTGCTGCTTTGCGCATTTCTCTATAAGAAAGCCATGGATGCCAAGCCTGATACAACAAGTTTAGAAAAAACAATAAGTGGCTAAGTTACCTTCGTGAGATTGTCTGGGTGAAATGGTCATTATAGGTAATATGACAAAATAGGTAAACAAAAAAACCATGCAGGTTATCAAAAACCTGCATGGTTTTTGTTTGTTGAAAAAGGATTTATTTATTAAAGAGGACTACCTGTTCACAACCCCGTTTAAGGTTTATAATAAATATGACCAAATTTATCCATAGTATACAAATTTAAGTATTTTAAATATATTTCTCATAATTAGAAAAGGATGACGAAAAGGTGAAGTCAATAGGCATTCTTACTGTAGTTCCATCTAATCTGAACGATTTTATCTACAGTAATTTAAAGAAAGTTTTTAGCAAACATGTCATAATTAATAATTACTATTTGTCCCAGCTAACTCCCTGTGATGTAATTACCGATGATATTATTGTCGTTACGGCACAAAGCCATGTACGAAAAGCACAAGACTATATTTCAAACCATAGCCGTATAATCGTTTTGCGGCGAACTCTGCCCAACAAGGAAATATATAAAATAAGTGCTATTCCGAAAGGTGCCAATGTACTGGTTGTTAATGACTCGCCGGAAAGCACCGGCGAAGGCATTGCTTTTTTATGCCAGGTTGGAATTACTCATTTAAACCTCATTCCTTTTGACAGCCAAAAAGAATATCAGAATATTAATATTGCAATTACTTTTGGGGAAGCCAAGTTTGTTCCCAGTCATATTCAGACTATAATCGATGTGGGGCATCGCTGTATTGATATTTCTACATTTTTATCCATCTTGAATTATTTTAATATCGATAATAAAGAAGTAAGCAGCCGTCTGATAAAATACTCTGATACGGTTGTAACCCTGGATATCGGTATTGAAAATCAATATAAAGAACTTTTTATGAAAAATATACAACTTGATACAGTGGTGAATCTTTCTCATAATGGAATTGTACTTACCGATAAAAATGATCTCATTTTGCTATATAACAAAAAATTCAGCCAACTATTTGAAATTGATGAATCCGTCATTGGGCAACATTTCCCGACTCTTTTTCGCAATCTTGTATCCCAAGACCTCAGCGAGGAGTATGTTGACGAATTAATCGAATTCCAAAACCGATCTTTGTTGATAAATAGCAGTAAATTTGAATATTTCAATGAGCCAGCCGGGACATATTACGAAATTCAGGAAGTAACCCGTATTCGCCATCTGGAACAAAGTCTTGCCAAGAAATTGCATAACAGAGGGTTGGTGACCCGTTATACCTTTGCCAGCATTCAAGCAAAATCGGTTAAAATGCAGGAATGTATCAAACTTGCTCAACGCTTGGCTTTATCAGACCTTACTGTTTTAATTATGGGGGAAAGCGGTACTGGCAAAGAGCTGATCGCTCATTCCATTCATGCTGCTTCTCCGCGCTCTATATATCCGTTTGTTGCTATCAATTGTGCTTCTGTTCCGGAAAACTTATTGGAAAGTGAGCTCTTCGGCTACGAGGCAGGTTCTTTTACCGGAGCAGTTAAAGAAGGAAAAACTGGTCTGTTTGAGCAGGCGAATAACGGCACTATTTTCTTGGACGAAATTGGCGATATGCCGCTGTCGCTGCAAGTACGATTACTGAGAGTACTTCAGGAACGTCAAATTATGAGGGTAGGATCACAAAATGTTATCAATGTTAACATTCGCGTCATTGCTGCCACCAATAAAAATCTTTTGAGCGAAGTACAAAGAGGTTTGTTCCGGCAAGATTTGTTTTATCGGTTAAATGTTCTCCCCATCACGATCCCCCCACTGCGGGAGCGCGCGGAAGATATCCTGCATTTATTTTATTTTTTTATGAAGCGGCATAATAAAAAAGTAACTTTTACCGAAGAAGCAAAAATTCTACTTTTGAAATACCGGTGGCCTGGCAATGTCCGAGAACTGGCTAACGCAGTAGCGTATATTGCATTTATGGCAACTGACGTTGTCGATGTAGGCAATCTACCCGCATATATTTTGGATAGTGGTACTGATTTCGGTATGGAATTTCGCTATATTTCCACTATCTGTGATACAGAAAAAGTGTTTCAGGTACTGTCTGTTTTTTCGCAGCACAATGCGGGTGGTATCGGCAGAAAGTCTCTCGAAGCAGAGTGCCTTCAGACCGGGCTTGTTATTACCGAAAGTGAAATCAGACGATTATTATCTATTTTTACTAAATTAGGCTGGGTTAATTCAAATGTAGGAAGAGGTGGCAGTCATCTGACTGCCCAAGGACTTGCTTTTATAGATTGGATGAAACGCTATAATACTAGTATGGGAAAAGTTGAAAGCAATGCAGGCAGTTTGCGTGAATTTTAGTACTCGAACAGTGGTTGTATTTATCCCAATTTATCACCCTTATCTACTTTATGGCTTGGGGTTATTAACACTACTCCATTTTTTGAATAAATACCTAATACTAGTACTTCCGACATAAAATCAGCCACTTGTCTCGGTGGGAAATTTACTACTCCCAACACCTGTTTTCCAATTAAATCTTCTAGTTTATAACATTCGGTAATTTGCGCACTTGATTTTTTTACTCCAATGGTTTCCCCAAAATCAACCCAAAGCTTATATGCGGGTTTCTTTGCTTTATTAAATGTTTCAGCCTTTATGATTTCTCCGACTCTAATGTCCAATTTAAGAAAGTCTTCAAAAGTAGCCATAATTATCCTCCAATTTTGTTATATCAATTATTATATACAATTGGTAAATTTTAACAATAGGATATCTTGTTGGTGGAGCCCCCGTAATTTATATTTCAATTTGTGTTTTAAATACAATGACAGCTTTTCCGCCAATCTTAACCTCTATGGGTTCACCGTTTTCAATTTTTACTTTTACCTCGACTGTTCCGTTGCGTCCGATAGCTTCTCCCTGGGCTCCCGTGAATGAAAACAAAGAGTCATCGTGCGCAACTAACCTATGTTTAACCAGATAGGCTCCCAGTGGGCCGTTGGCATTTCCGGTTACAGGATCTTCGGTAATGCCAATCGCCGGGGCAAACATTCTGCCATGAGTTAAAACATCACCGGAAGGGGCCGCAAAAGTAAAGACATAATAGCCGTTACATCCAATCTCTTTACTTAATTCCGTCAACCGGCTCATGTTAGGAGATAAATTGTTGAGTTTGGATCTGGATTTGATCCCAATTATAACTTTTGAATGTCCGGTAGAGACTATTTGAATGGGGCAGCGTTCGTCTACTTCCTCTTCGACTAGTCCCAGGGCGGACAACAGATTCCGGCGATCATTATCAGAAAGCGGCTTGGAAAACGTAATCGTTCCCTGGGTCATCCATATGGTATAATCATCATTTTTTACAATATCAACCGGTAAAATGCCAATTCCTATCTTTTGAATAACTCTGCCGGAATTGAGTTGTTTTTCTATCGCTCGAACATAATGAGCAGCAATGGTGGCATGCCCGCAGGAAGGTACCTCAGTAGTTGGCGTAAAGTACCTAAGCTTGATATCATGGCTTGTGTCATCAGGTGGAAAAATGAATACCGTTTCAGAGTTATTAAGCTCACGTGCTATACATTGCATATCGTGCTCGGACAATCCTTCCGCATTTGTGACCACCCCGGCGGGATTGCCTTTGAACTTTTTGGACGTAAATGCATCTACTTGATAAACTTTATATGTTTGCATTGCCGATCTCTCCTATAATTAATTTTTGCTTTCTCATTATTATTTTAGTGATAACCGGGATATAAGTAAAATTCAATATAGTAAATAAAATTA
>CAZCEN010000024.1:0-22028 GCA_964497205.1 uncultured Sporomusaceae bacterium | reverse complement strand
ATAACACGACGGCCAATTAGCCGTGCATATCATGAAGCTCATACGATAGTACGCTATGATGCATTACTTACATTGTTCAGTTTTCAGGGAACACATCGGAGCATAATACTGTCGCATCAGCGACGTTTACATATAGTATCATGCTTACAATAGCATGTCAAATAGTATTTATTGGATTATTGCTGTATCGATGATGGTATATACATTATCATAGAGATTTACCTTGTGTCAAACTTTCTCCAGCCGATAGTACAAGGAATGAAATAGCAAAGCCACAGTAAGTATTACTTAACTGTGGCTTACGTTTAGACGATGGTAACTATTCAATTGTAACAAATTCTAATTCTAGTTAATTATTGGCTTTAGGAGTACCATTATTGTTGTTATTGCCGCCATTTAGCAACTCATTGTCAAGCGGGAACGGGAATTGTACATATGTATTAGGTACTTCACCAACAACAACATACTCGGCAATTGGTACTTGTGTATTGACGCTAACACTTTGGCTTACCAGCGGAACAACGATGCGGACTTGGGTAGTCGCAACCAAATAAACCATATGCCTGGTTTGGTTAATACCGGCTTGTTCAAATTTATCTACTACTTTAACTTGAACTGTTCCTACAGGAATTATAGTAACTGTAATTTTAGGCCCCATACTTGCAAGTAATTGGTTTCCTAACACTTGGCCAATAGGAATATCTATTTTTTCTTCAGATATCTCTTTTAAAGCATCTTGTACTTTAATGGTAGTGTCGGCAGCTAATCTGTTGAATTCCATGGTATTAGGCTGGATAAGGACTACTCGCCCATGTTCATCAACGGTAACATTTACCAGTGTCTTGGGATCAACAGTAAGGCTTACTCTGTTATTAATAACATTATTAATTGACTGGGTTGCAATAAGTGTTGCCCGTGTTTCTGCAATCGCCATCAGGGTAGGCTTTAGGTGGTTTTCAACCTGCCAGAAAGTAAACCCTACCAGAATTCCTAGAAAAACAGAAACTAAAGGAAAGATTGGTATTGTACGTTTGCGCCGCACTGAAAACCTCATCTCTCCCCCTCCTTCAGGCTTTCCCATCTTGATTATTATATATATGGTGCAAGTTGGCTGTTGGTTACTAAATTAAAGTTCATTATAAAATAAAATTGCGGGAATACTGATATATGAGGTGATTGTATGGACGGTTTACAAAAGTTAAAATTAGAAGTTGCAAATGAAACTCTAGGCCACGAAATGCAAAAAGAAATAACACCTGATAATTATGAAAGCATGCTTGATGAGAAAAAGGCTGAAGTAGCTGAAGAATTAGGGCTTAAAGACAAGATTGAAAATGTTGGTTGGGAAAACATGACAACTAAAGAAGTAGGTAAGATTGGTGGTCATATGGGAGGTCATATTGGCGGTCAAATGGTAAAAAAACTGATTGCTATGGCAGAATCGCAGATGGCACCTGTTGATGAAGCAAGTATCGAAAACGCAAAGAATCATTTAGAAGGTAAAAAGTGAAAATAAAACTGGGTCGCAGGCTGCGACCCAGTTTTATTTTTTTTATTCTATAATAATACGATGATAGTTTTTCTTGCCCTTCCGAACAAGTACACTATTATTGCTGAAGTGGTCGGCTGTTAGCAAAAAGTCCGGATCTGTGATCTTGGTATCTCCAAGATAGAGCCCGCCTTGCTGAACTAAACGCCGCCCTTCACTTTTTGAGGCAACAATTCCGGTGCTTGCGAGGATATCTAGTAATTTTGTACCTACTGCTTCACCGCCGATTACTACAGTTGGAGCATTGTCCAGATTTCCTGCGCCACCAAACAGTGCTGCCGCAGCCTCGGCCGCTTTTTCTGCTTCTTCTTGGCCGTGAATTAATTTAGTTACTTCAAAGGCCAGTGTTTTTTTCGCGATATTAATATCCTTATCTTTAAGCGCTCCCAAACGACGAACTTCATCCATAGGTAAGAATGTTAACAGTGCCAAGCATTTCTCTACGTCCGCATCATCAACATTACGCCAGTATTGGTAAAAATCATAGGGGGATGTTTTCTCAGCATCCAGCCAGAGAGCTCCTTTTTCGGTTTTACCCATCTTGCGCCCATCACTAGTGGTCAATAAGGTAAAGGTTAATCCATACGCCGGTTTGCTTTCTTTACGACGGATAAGATCTGCACCGGCCAAAATGTTAGACCATTGATCATCACCGCCCATCTGCATTACACAGTTGCACTGGCGGTTAAGTTCCAGGAAGTCATACCCTTGCATTAGCATATAGTTAAATTCCAGGAACGATAATCCTCTATCCAGCCGTTGCTTGAAGCATTCTGCTGTAAGCATTCGATTAACTGAGAAGTGAACACCGATTTCACGAATAAACTTAACATAGTTGAGATCCAGCAGCCAATCAGCATTATTCATCATTAATGCTTTGCCATCAGCAAAATCGATAAACCGCTGCATTTGCTTTTTAAAGCGTTCGCCGTTGTGCTCAATATCTTCTCTGGTCAACATTTTGCGCATATCCGATTTCCCCGAAGGGTCTCCAATCATTGCCGTTCCACCACCAATGAGACAAACAGGGCGGTGACCGGCTTGCTGCATATGCGCCATTACCATCATTCCCAGAAAATGTCCTACATGCAGACTATCGGCAGTAGGATCGAAGCCAATATAGAATGTGATTTTTTCTTTTTCTAATAACTCCGCGATTTCTTCTTCATGAGTCAGTTGTTGAACAAAGCCCCGTTCTTTAAGAATATCTAATACAGACATTGTTACATCCTCCTTAATTGCCCGGATCAAGACCGGTAAAAATAAAATCCCGTCCCTGGTTAGGGACGGGATTATAAACCCGTGGTACCACCCTTGTTGCTAATGAATAGCCACTCAAGCGAAGTTAAAAACTTCTTCTCTGCCATATAACGGTAGCGTACCGGCTCGGCTTACTAACAAATATGTTTTCAACCTGCTGCTTCTAGGTGTATTTCAGTCAGCCAACTTACTAGGTTTCACCAGCCCCCAGCTCTCTAAAAAGCTATTCTGACTTACTTTTCCTACTCATCGCATTTTTTTGCTATTATTTAATTTTAACTATACCGCAATATAGGCATATTGTCAATTTTAGCCACTCTGTGTTAAAGCTCGGTTATTTTACAATGCAATAGTACTTTTTCCCATATTACGCCGTATTATAACATAACGAATTTAATAATGCGAACTGTTGATAAACATATACCCTATCATGAGTCGTTTTATGGTATAATGATTAGCGAATCTAGTCCTTGGCCTAATTACAATTTAAAATTAATGTAATTGTACTTGAATCTGTAAGGGGAGGAAACCATGCAAGATAAAAATAATGAATTCAACGAAAATAGGGAAAATGGCAGACGGCGCTCAAAAAAGAACAGACGCGCTATTACTATAGTTGCCGTTCTCGTGTTCCTGGTAATGCTTACGGGAGCTGCTTTAGGATTTTTAACAGCCAGTATCCATACCATGCCGAGCTTAAAAGGCGAGATACGTCCGGCCGTTTCTTCTCAAATTTTCGATGCTAATGGAAAACTGATTACAACTATTCATTCTGTTGAAAATCGCTTGCCTGTATCAATAAATAAAATACCTAAGAACTTACAAAACGCTTTTATTGCGGCTGAGGATGTTCGCTTCTATCAGCATAGTGGTATCGATCCTCGCGGTATTCTAAGGGCCATATGGTCTAATATGACAGATAGAGGAATATCTGAAGGCGGCAGTACGATAACGCAACAGTTAGCCAGAAATGCTTTACTCTCTCAAGATCAAACGATCAAGCGTAAAATTCAAGAAGCTTTTTTATCTTTACAAATCGAGCGGCAATATAGCAAGAACGAAATTTTAGAAATGTATATGAATCAGATTTATTTTGGCCAAGGTGCTTATGGGGTTCAAACGGCAGCCCAAGTCTATTTTGGGAAAAATGTTGAAGATCTTAACCTTGCAGAATGTGCAATAATTGCCGGTATCCCCAAAAGTCCAAATTATTATTCTCCCTCAAGTAATTTAAAGGCCGCTAAAGAACGTCAAGCAGTTGTCCTTGATCAGATGGTTAAGTATGGTTATATTGATGCAGCTTCAGCAGCAAAAGCAAAAAATACCGAAATAAAGATAGCTAATCGTCCGGCGACTACTACCACTACTGTTGCTTCGTATTTTATTGATTATGTTACGCAACAGCTTATCGATAAATATGGTGCCGATGCAGTATATAAAGACGGTCTAAAGGTGTATACTTCATTAGATTTAGATATGCAAAAGTCGGCTGAACATGCAATGGAGCAGTTGCCAACACGACGCACTGAAAATGGTATAAAGCAACCGCAGGGCGCACTTGTAGCAATTGATCCACACACTGGACAAATTAAGGCAATGGTTGGTGGACGCGGCAACGATCAATTTAACCGTGCGGTATTGGCCGAACGTCAACCAGGTTCTGCATTTAAACCTTTTGTCTATTTGGCTGCTATTGAAAGCGGTTATACACCAGCAAGTATCATCGATGACAGCCCGGTTAGCTTTGGCAGCTGGTCACCAGTGAATTATGACAGGAGCTTCCACGGCCCGGTAACTATGCGTACAGCTTTGGAACAATCACTCAACGTTGTTACTGTTAAATTGGCTCAACAAGTGGGTATAGATAAAACCTTATATTATGCCCAGCAACTGGGAATCTCTACACTAGTTCTTAATGGTGATACCAACGACCGAAATTTAGCTATGTCGCTAGGTGGTCTTACCCGTGGTGTTACGCCATTAGAGATTGCTAGTGCCTATGGCGTCCTCGCTAATAATGGAGTTCGGGTTGAGCCGACGGCTATTGTTAAAGTTGTAGATCGTAACGGCAAAGTTATTGAAGAACATGTTTCTAAGGAAAAAGTAGTTGTTAATGAACGAAGCGCTTATCTTCTCACCGATATGCTGAAAGGGGTTATAGCTAACGGTACTGGCGGCGCTGCTTATTTTGGTCGTCCAGCTGCCGGCAAAACCGGTACAACCAGTGATTATAAAGATGCTTGGTTTGTTGGGTATACCCCAGATTTATCTACAGCCGTTTGGCTTGGTTATGATAACTCTGACTATTTGAGTGGAGTAACCGGTGGGACAATTCCTGCGACTATCTGGCGTACTTTTATGAGTGATGTTGCTTCTAAGTATATGGCTCGTGACTTTGTCAAACCTTCAGGAATTGTAGGTGCTAGAGTTTCCAATAAGGATGGTTTGCTGTTAAATGATCCGAATAACCAGGATGGACACAATGAAATCTTTGTGGAAGGTACTCAGCCCACAAAAGTATCGACTGTTCCTGCATCTAAAGATGGAAAAGACAAAGACGGTAAAGATATCAAGCAGTCTGATCAAGCTAATCCTGCCTCCGAACCTTCAACAAATGTAGATAAAACGGCACCGCCGCCACCGTCTAAGAGCGACAGAAATACTGGTACTCCTATGGCGCCGCCCCCCCCGCCTAAGGATTCTGGTAAGAAAAACTAGATTAGTAAATGATGTGGCATTACCGTAATATTTTTCACTTATAAAATAAAAAAAACACGCGTATTTTACGCGTGTTTTTTGGCGTTTGCGCATATACATTATTATAGACTATTAGCAGCCGGTAATATTAGTGTCGTTTTCAATAAAGCAGAACAGTAGAATTATAATAATGATGATAATTATCCCACAGTCGTTCCCGAAACCTCCAAAGAATCTGCGTGACATGAAATTTCCTCCTTCCCCTACTGTCTCTAAAGAGAGTTTCTCTTACTGTCAATATATGAACTTTGTGTTTTTTTGGCCACTAACCAGCTTTACGTTAAACCGGTATCTTTACTATTTGATACGATGCCTATATGTTGGGATACGATACCCGGGGCCGTTCCTAGATATAAGTATGAAAACTATAGGCAAGTGTCGTCACCTTCAAAGAAAAACAATAATAAAATTATAATGATAATCCAAATACCACCAAAACCATGACCGCCAAATCCACAACGCGACATTTTAACTCCCTCCTTAATTATTATTAATATGGACGAAGTACCGTCCACCCTTCTACTTCAATATATACATTTTATTGGGGAAGTGTTACTGAGCAAAGCTAGCATTTAACTACTAATTTGGCCTATTAAATAGACTTCTAATTTGTTTAGGTGCTTCTGATGCCACTTTTACCGACTTCATAGTATTGTTAATAACATCAGTCATATTGCGGATTTTATCGACGGTAGTAGACATGGAGTCAATCCTTCTATCCATTGAAAAGTTTTCCGATGTCAATGTCAAAAGGATGACCACTAGTTGAAGGTTAAGATTAGGATTTTGCATTATCTTTCTAAACAAAGCTGCCGGTCCTCTGGAACTCGTGGCTTTAGACGATGACTGGTTTCTTGGTGTAACCGCTGGTGCTTTATCTATTGTTGATTTTTCAATATCCGTTTTTAAAGTTGTAGCAGGCCTCTCTGCAGGCGGTACTCCTGAGTTTCGGTGATATTTCCGCACACGCATGTTTTCACGACCCCTCAATTATGATTTTTCTTAATCCAATATATGAAGTTCGAAGGTATTTTGTTTCTCCTGCAGTTTGGACACTCACAAAATTTGTTAAATTGAATAAATTAGATAAGAAATATGGAGGTGATTAGACAGTGTTTGAACAGTTTGGCAATCTTATGGAAATGGTAAAAAAGGTTCAACAAAATGTAGATAGTGTACAGGATCAACTTAAGCAAGAAAAAATCGAAGTGAGTAGCGGCGATGTTATTAAAATAACGGTAAATGGTCAGCAAGAACTTATCTCTATTCAAATTAATAGCAAATATTTAGTTGCTGAAAACGCCGCTTTGCTGCAGGATTTACTTTTAGCTACTATAAACAATGCGCTAAATAAGTCCCGGGAGCTTAATCAAACTGCAATGAGCAAGCTTGCTACAGACTTAAACCTGCCCAAAATTCCCGGCGTTTTTTAAGGAGGCGGTTCTATGCCGAATGACACCGAGAATAATGGGTCATCGACGCTGCTGAGTTCAATAATACGACTGTTAGACTCCCATTTATCCACTGGATCAGGGCTTGACAATTTAATAACTGTCCTATCACTGTTATGCCTAATTTCTATAGTTAGCCGTAACCAAACTGTCAGTCAGCCATCTCAATTACAGTCGACAGCTAACAACAGCAATCCTCTACATAAATTATTGGGTGATTTAACAAAAGGCGGTAGCAATGACGGGGGTGGTTTATCACCCGACAGTCTGATGTCTCTTCTTCCCTTGTTGAATAACCCACAACTTAAATCAAAGCTTAATCCCAGTACTATTGGAAGTGTTTTAGGGTTGTTGAATAGTATGGGTGGACTTGGTTCTAATTCCTCGCAGGATAAGCCTAAAAATGAAATTAAATCCGAGAACAAAAGCGAAGCTTCTAAGTCAACAAAAGAACCGGAAACGTCCGTCCAACCATCTGTTTCTGTCCAACAACCTACATCGCCCCCAATACAAAATCCACCACCACAAGACACCGAAACTTCAGAAGAGCCTGAAGGTAAAAACTACGGAAGATATTTAAATTGGAAAAACAACTTTTAAATGAATTAATAAGCGGCCTACGAAAAACTCTACTGTTTTCTTTAAACAAAAAAACCGGTGGTATACTCATAAATTGAGTAACCACCGGTTTTATGCATGTATTTAACTTAGGTGCGATCAAAAAACGGACTTTTACCTGAAACACTGAGTGGTATGCCGTAAGCAATTTCAACATCTTCTTCAAATATGGCAAGATTTAAAGCGGCCCGTCCCACAGAGAACATTATCCTGTTGTCAATATGATGCTGGGCAGCAACTCCAACAGCCGAACCAATAGCAATTCCTAAATCCCCGATACTAATAGCACACTGGCCGGATTTTTCGGTATTCTCTTTACAGTTTGCGTATCCGCAATAGCCACAAGGGCTAACCCCCAGTGGCTTAACTTTCTGACCTAAGAGTATTACCACTGGTGTTTTCTCTAAACATTTGGCATCGCGTTCAAAAAATTGTGCGCCACTTGATTGAGCAATTTTTTTCATTTCTTCCGCTATCTGGTCTTTTGTTCTTCCTTTTACAACCATTGTAACAAGATTGTCGATACCACGCCCTTTAGGCGCTGTTCTGGCAGCTACACACATTAACTCGGCAACTTGTTCAATAGCGCGCTGCTCAAGCTCCTTACTTTGAATAATCATGCTCTTCTCCCCCATACATTTAGATTCCGGTAAACTTCTATACTAAGCCAACCTAGCTACGGTAGCTCCTGTGCCACCTTCGTTAAGTTCAGCTATGCGTATACCAGTTATATGTGGGTGATTTTCGAGGTACAGCTTTACTCCTTTTCTCAGAGCGCCGGTACCTTTTCCATGGATAATAAGCACCTCGTTTAAGCCTGATAATATTGCTTCATCAATATATTTATCAAGTATCGTCTCTGCTTCCTCAATTGTCATGCCGCGAATGTCTATTTGTCTTGCCGGCGCTTCGGTCTTCGCTATATTAACACGTTTAGTGACTGGGATTTCCTTGTGCTTAACAGTTTCAGTTAATAACCGGCAGGCAGAAAGCGGTACAGTAAGTTTTAAAACTCCCATCTGCACGGTTACATCTGTATTGTTTAGCGCCAATACTTCTCCTTTTTGTTTCAGAGTGGTAACATATACAGCCATGCCAGGCTTGACCATACCGGCGGATAATTCGGAATCTGTCTCTTCGTCCAAGCTAAACCCGCTAACACTGCTGCTGCTTTCCTTTAATTTCTTCCGGGCAGTTTCAATCGCTTTTTGGCGTTCACGTCCACTATGTTCGGAAAACTGTGCTTTGAGTTCAGTAATAATTTCTTCAGCACTGCGCCGAGCTTGGCGAATAACAGCGGCAGCCTCTTCCTGCGCTTTAGCTAACACCGTTGTCTTTTTCTCATTAATTCGCTGCTCCTCAGCGTCTATCTTTTCTCTAGTCCTGCTTACTTCCTGCTCTAAGCACTTTACGTCATCCAAACGGGCTGTATATGCTTTCTTTTCTTCTTCTAATGCTTGAAGAATTGTTTCGAAATCTGCGTGTTCTTTATTGATTAATTCTTTTGCGCGAGAAATAATCTGGTCGGATAAACCCAGCCTGCTGCTGATGGCAAAAGCATTACTGCTGCCGGGTATACCAATTAGCAACCGGTATGTTGGTCGCAGGGTTTGTATATCAAATTCTACGCTGGCATTTTCAATTCCATGTCTAGTATAAGCAAATGTTTTTAATTCACTATAGTGTGTTGTCGCAATCGTTTTTGTCCCGAGTTTATGGAAGTATTCTAAGATGGACATGGCTAAGGCAGCGCCTTCACTGGGGTCTGTTCCTGCTCCAATTTCGTCAATAAGGACTAAATCATTGGCTGAAACATCTTTTAATATTCCAACCAAATTTGTCATATGACCCGAAAATGTGCTAAGGCTTTGTTCAATGCTTTGTTCATCACCGATGTCGGCAAAGATTTTGCCAATAACCGGCATCTCGGAGTCGGGAGCTGCCGGAATAAATAAACCTGCTTGCGTCATAAGCGCAAACAAGCCCACTGTTTTTAACGTTACGGTTTTGCCGCCGGTATTTGGGCCTGTTATAAGTAACGTAGTAAAATGACGGCCTAGATGGACATCTATGGGCACAACATTTTCACCGGGAATGAGTGGATGTCTGGCTTGAATGAGGTTAATATACCCTTGCGTATTAATAATTGGCTTAATGGCTCGCATATCAATACTTAACTTCGCCTTGGCAAAAACAAAATCCAGATGAGCTAAGATATCAAGATTTTCCTTAATGCATTCCGCTACTTTGGCAATTTGTCCTGAAACTACGATCAAAATTCGTTCAATTTCAGCTTTTTCAGCTGCGATAAGTTGTTTTATATCGTTATTAAGGTTAACTATGGCTAAAGGTTCAATAAATAGTGTCGCACCACTTGCAGACTGATCATGAACAATGCCAGGGAAACTATTGCGAAATTCTTGCTTAATAGGGATTACATATCTATCACCCCGCATAGTTACCAACGCATCTTGAAAGTACTTTTGGTATTCGCCTGAACGTAAAATACTATCCAATTTTTCTTTAACACGGCTCTGAGCCTGTTTTATTTCACGGCGCAGTTTTAATAATTCACTACTTGCATCATCCCGGATTGTTCCCTGTTCGGTGATAGTTGCTTCAATGGTTGTTTCAATATTTTTTAGCAATACTATTTGCCCTGCTTTTGCGCTAAGAAGTGGTGTTTCTAATGGTAAATCAGATAAAAATGTTTTCATACGCCGCGCAGCATATAAGGTACTAGTAATCGCTAAAAGCTCATGCGGCTCCAAAACGGCACCCAAGCTGGCTCTTTTTATACTTGCCCTGACGTCACGTATTCCACCGAGCGGTATGCTGGTAAAATTGTTCATGATATCTCGGGCTTCCGCTGTTTCTGCAAGCCGGTCTCGAACCTGATTGGTATCACTGACAGGTAGCAGTACTTCTGCAAGTTCACGCCCGATAATCGATCCCGCGCGATCAGCAAGCATTTCTATGATTTTATTATACTCTAACGTTGAATACACCGATAACTCCATGCAAATTCTCTCCTAAATCCTATAATACTCCACGGAAATAGTGCCCCCTTGTTATGTGCTCATGCTCAATTTCCGTCATTTTTTTATCATTAATAATAAGTGGATGCTTTTCACCCTGATCAATTAATTCCCGGTACAATCTGGTAATATAGGCTATCTCCTTAATAGAACTATATTTTGCTTCATACCTTAGCCGGCTTATACCGCTCCGGATTAATCGTGGTACATGCGGCAGCATAGATAATTCCTTTGCATTTAAAATGTGCATGCGGCAAAATTGATCTGTCACTACCGGAAATAGTTCATTCATTCTGTCCTTAAGCCAAAACTTACCACGCAGGCAGGTATTAGTACATTTTTGAATATTGGGTCCGCCTAAAAAGCTTCCCAGCATACAGTAATCAGAGATCATAAGTGTAAGGTAGCCATGTACTAAACATTCCAAAGGAGCTAATTGTTTTGTGCTTAATTCTTCAACCTGGGCAAAATTAAGTTCCGGAGATAATGTCAAGCTGGATAAACCTATGTTGGTCAAATAGTTGGCGGTGATACTGTTATATATATTCAGCGGATAATCTCCATGTAAGGGTATATCGATTAATTCTTTCAGTAAATGTAATGTCCCGATGTTTCCCACGCTTATTGCCTCAGGGCCGATCTCATTAAATAACGCAATATGTTCTGTTAGTTCTTTTATTTGATTTCGCTGCAGCAAGCGCGGTGTATTTAAGATAATTTTACAGTCATGTTTTCTGCAATAATCTGCGACAGAATAATAATCTTCATCAGATAATGTACGTTTTTCAAAGCACTCACCGCCGAACATGATAATATCAGCACCGTTATCCACGGCAGTTTTAGCTTTATCTACCGCATCTACGTTAACAACGAGTTTTGGTTTATTCCCGGATTTCAATTTTTGCTCTGGCATTAAAACTTCAATGGATTTATCTTTGGGCAAAGGCGCTCTATTAAATTTGGCAAGCCTGGCAACTTCCAGTTGTTCTATAGCTCTACGTCTGGCGTCATTTATTTCACTTATAGGAACCATTACTTCGCCTTGGATATCGCAGTCTAGGTTATCTAAGGAAAAAACAGTAGTTCCCAATCTTTCAATCTGCTTAGCGATTGTGTCATTGGTCAACGGTCGTTTTAATGCCTTCTCAGCAATAAATTCAGTTGCCGCTTGACCGGCAAAGCCTTCATTGTCTTGTGCGGTTATAATTAACGGATTACCTTCAGCCACAGTTACTGTGACATTAATAGGTATGCGGCGGACTGCATCTGCTTTACTGAAAAAACTTCTAGCTCGCTCCATAAGTATAGAGTCAAAAACTTTAAATACCCGGTCATTATCACGAACAGGCGAACTTACGGGAATACTAACAGCCGTATTGGCGGGAGCCTGGGTAACGTTCTTTCCGTCAACGACCATAGAGTTAATTGTAACATTAACCCGGCCACCCACTTTAACCCAAAATTCAATAATATCACCGATTGCGAGTGGCTCATCCAATTTTATGACTGCCGTTTTGGGGGTTGGCTGATAGCTTAATACCCGCCCAACTCGTACTCCACGGTTGTTGGGGCGCCGGTCACTCATCATAGCACGCGCATTTTTACCGTAAAGATGCGCTATAGTAAAATCGCGATTGAATATTTGTGCTAAATCCTTCTTATCCTGCTCGCTGACTAGATATTCTGCTTGCTGTAGCAAATAACTGTTTATAGCCCGGCGGTAAGCATCTACAACGACAGCAACATATTCTGCACGTTTCATTCGTCCTTCGATTTTAAACGAAGTTACTCCTGCTTGAATAAGTTCAGGTAAAATTTCAATTGTATTGAAGTCTTTTGGGCTTAACAGGTATTCGCCGGCATCAGCTTGGCTTAGCAGGTTATTGCCTTTGTCATCAACAAGCGTATACGGAAGACGGCAAGGCTGAGCACACCGGCCACGGTTGCCGCTTCTACCACCAATCATACTGCTCATTAGACATTGACCTGAGTAAGAAATGCATAATGCACCGTGGATAAATGTTTCTATTTCTACTGTAGTATTTTTACAAATATGCTCAATATCCTTAAGCGACAGCTCTCGGGCTAATACCACCCGCTTAAATCCCATATCCGCTAAAAAATTAACCCCTTCTAAGTTATGAGCAGTCATTTGGGTACTGGCGTGAAGTGGCAAATCAGGCACTACCTTTTTAGCAACTACGGCAACTCCCAGATCTTGTACGATAATTGCATCTACGCCAATAGTATATAAATGCCGCAAATAATCAACTAGCACCGGTATCTCAGTATCGTCCAGCAGGGTGTTGACAGTAACATATACTAATACTCCGCGTAAGTGAGCAAAACGTACAGAGTCAGCTAATTCCTCATCAGTAAAGTTAGGTGCATAATGTCTGGCTCCAAACATTTTTCCACCGAGATAAACAGCATTTGCACCGCTCTCTACGGCGGCAATAAGGGCCTCTTTGCTGCCGACAGGCGCAAGTAATTCGATCACATAAGTCATCCTTTCACTAAAACATCGATTAACGCAGGGACAATACCTGTTAAATCAGAAATATTGTCTACAGTTTTTTGTGCTTTATATCCTAACGCAATCAATGGCACTTTGTTCAGGGTATGGGTTTTAATGGTCATATCCTCAAAATTGCCATGATCGCTAGTTATCAGTAATAGGGTGTCATCAGGCAGCCTATTATACACGCTGCCGATAAAGCTATCAAGTGTCGCTAAAATCTTTTGTGCATACTGCCAATCCTGCTTATGACCGGCCCTATCTGTTTGAAAATATTCAAAAATTGTAAAAGAATATTTCCTGGAAATATTAACCAAATTTTCAGCGGCTTGCGACGGGCGTAACACGGGAACATGTTCTACCCCGAGGCTAGGCAGCATTTCGTTTGTAATATCTTGGAATACAGCCTGGCCATTATTCATCTCAGGTATAGTTCTTAATGACATGCCTGTACTTAAAGCAGCCAGTGTAATCGCCGAATGCCGACGTTTTCGTTTAGCCACCAAGTCAAAATAATTTGGCAGATACATATTGGCCGAGGTTGCAGTCAGGCCTTTCTCCACCAGTCTTTTCATAATATTATTATCGGTAATTATTCCAGATAACTGTGGACCAGGAAAAGCTTGAATATGACGTCCCATCATCATTGCGGTATTTAAACCGGTAAGAATGGCAGCCTGACCAGTTGCACTTTGCGGAAGTCCTGGCACTCCTAGTGTGGCGTCAATTGGAAGTAAGCAGCGGTTAGGAGAAAGAACTCGTCCAATTTCTTTAGTTAAAGTGAAACCAAATAACTCTTGAATGATTTGTAAACTAAAACGCGCCAATGGATTTGTCTCGAAATTATTTTCTCCTAAACCGAAACCGTCAATAAATAGTAACAAGACTCGCATTTTGAAACCGCCTTATATAGATATAGCATAGAAAAGTTTGCTTCTACCGCCCTTAAAAGCCAAGGAGAAGTCTCAGGTGTTTATACCGTATAGTAAGGTTAGCTGTCTATCAGGTAAAGTCAAACTCGGCTTCCACCGCGCATAGAACAGCGGAAGCCGATTGTACTTATTTATTCGAAGTGCATTTTTTAGCTCAGACAGGGTTAAAATCGCATTTGAGACTAAGTCATTGGATAAGAAAGAAGAAGGGACTGATTCCCCTTCCTCTTTTTAGTGTAATTCCTTTTGAGCGTTTACGGATTTTTCCTCAGGGCAATTTTTATGAGTCTGCTGTTCACGTATATGGTCTGTTAAGAATTGAACGTTATCCATAAGTTTTTCAATCTTTGTCCACTTTTCGCCGGCTAGGCTTAATGGATTATCGTATATATTCTTTATATATTGCTCAAACTCTCTTTTTGTCAGTGGATCATTTTCGGACGTGCGAAGTATAGTAAACTCTCCGCAACTTTCTAAGCGAGCTGCCTCTATCGTGTTTACATCAGTCATATCAAGGCCTTTTTTATGAAGCTCCTGGCGTAAATCATCATAGTTAAAACGAGTAGCGACAAAATTCTCGCTAAGTATTCGGCCTTTATGTATTAAAGTTACCGGAGTACCTTCAAACCATTTACGCAAGGTACTATTCTTGAGGGCTAAGTATCCTAAAAGTTGCTGAAGTAATAGTAAGGCAATTAAAGCCTCAATTCCCGCAGCTAAAGTCGGGGTTTGATCCATTGTGCCGGCAACGATAATATCACCAATACCTACCATGATAACGAAGTCGAAAGGTGATAATTGACCGACAGTCCGATTCCCCATCATTCTGACAACAATAAGGGCAACAGCGCACAATATCATTAAACGCAGTAAAACTTGACCGATCATACCAAAATCGAACACGATACCACTCCTTTTCTGTCAGTATTATTAGCATGACATCAAAGGGTTATACCGTAGCGATTACAGAGACTCTTTTATTTATCTTCTTTTATTAGTTCAAGAAGCTCCAAGTAATCCTGTTCTAACCGCGTAAATTCATCCGCAATATTTAGGGCTGTAAGTACGGCAATTTTTGTAGGTGACAGCCGAAGATTAGCTTTGGCTGTTTTTTTCATACGTTCATCAAGCATAGCAGCTAGCCGTCTCACTCTATCTGGTTCAATATCGCCTTTTAGTGCATAGCTTTCACCGTATATTTCAACGGTAACTTTATTTTTTTTATCTGACATATTCCACCTGAACTAAAAGATTTACTACAGAATATACTTCTACCACTAAAAAACTAATTCCTGCAAAAAAAAGAAAAAAGGCGGGAAACCCGCCTTTTTTAGTATTATCTTTAGCCAACTGCTTTATCGTTAGCATCAGTTTTGTTAAGAACGCTATTTCTATAGCTATAAACAAAATACACAATAAAACCGATTACTGACCAAACTCCGAACCGTATCCAAGTTTCAACAGGCAGGTTAATCATTAAATAACCGCAAGATAAAACGGCTAACGGGGCAACAATTGGAACGGCCGGGCATCTAAATGGACGGGGAAGATCAGGCCGGGTATAGCGGAGTGCAAAAACCCCAATTGCAACAACAACAAAGGCAAATAATGTACCAATGTTTGTTAACTCTGCTATAATACCGATCGGTGTAAAACCGGAAATCAAAGCAACTGCAATGCCAGCTACTATGGTAATAATATGAGGGGTACCGTATTTAGGATGAACCTTACAAATGCTTGCGGGGATAAGCCCATCGCGGGACATGGCGAAGAAAATCCGAGTTTGACCGTACATCAGGACTAAAAGAACTGTAGTGATACCGCAGATTGCACCGGTACCAACCAATGCTGAACCAAAGTTATAACCGATAGCCCGGAGCGCATAGGCAACAGGTTCGGCGTTGTTGAGATCCTGATAAGGTACAACGCCAGTCAAAACAGCGGCAACGGCAATATATAAAATCGTACATACCACGAGTGAACCAACAATACCTATAGGCAGGTCGCGGTTAGGATTACGACATTCTTCAGCGGCTGTAGCAACAGCATCAAAACCGATATAAGCAAAGAATATGATTGCTGCACCGGCTGCTACACCAGAAAAACCATAGGGCATAAGCGGGGTCCAGTTTGCTGGATTTACTTTAGGACCAGCCAAAAGCAAGAAAATGAATACAGCAGCCAGTTTTATTACAACTAATACTTTATTAAGTGTTGCGCTTTCTTTGGTTCCACGAACCAATAACAAACTTAAAAATAAGGAAATAATCATTGCTGGTAAGTTAACTATACCGCCATCAGCAGGAACAGCCGTAAACGCTTTAGGCAATTCAATTCCTCCTGATTTTAGTAAGCCGACTACGTAGCCTGACCAGCCGGCGGCTACTGCGCTTGATCCAACAGAGTATTCTAGTACAAGATTCCAGCCAACGATCCAGGCTATAATTTCGCCCAGCGCGGCATAGGTATATGTGTAAGCACTTCCTGCGAGTGGTACAATTGCAGCTAGTTCAGCATACGCCAATGCGGCAAACGCACATGCCAAACCAGATAATACGAATGATAGCATGATACCAGGTCCGGCATATTTAGCCGCCGCAACACCAGTTAAGACAAAGATCCCTGTTCCGATAATGCAACCAATACCTAAGAGTATCAAATCAGATGCACCAAGACTCTTTCTCAAACCGTTCTTTTCTGCGTTTTCCCTAAGCAAACCAATACTTTTTGTGCGAAGAACTCCCATTTTCTCTCACCTCTTCATTAGTTTTTTAAGGACAAAAAAACAGATCTGTCAATAAGAGACAGATCTTTCTGTAAATATCTAACCGATACAGACATTTACATCATTTGTCCATCTCGGTTAACAGTTTAACACAAAAACAGGTTGAGGTAAAGCGTTTTTTGTTTGTATAAAAAACACAAATTTCCGCATCATTCGCGAATTTTCGCCATGAAAGTTCTTTCCAGGTACACAATTATACTTTTAAAATACTCTTCTATTTCAGCATCTGTCAATGTTCTGTCACTTGCTTGGAAGGTAAGTGAAAATGCAAGGCTTCGTAACCCTTTTGTTACTTGCTGCCCTGTATAAACATCAAACAGCTGTACTGCAGTTAAGAGCGGACCCGCATTGGCACGAATGGCATTCGTTACATCGCTGGCTGAAACATTTTCAGGTAGAAGGATTGCCAAATCTCGAGCAATTGCCGGAAATTTCGGTAAAGATTGATAGTTTATTTTGATAGCTGCATGTTTAATCAGTGCACCCACATTTAATTCAAATAAATACACTTTTTTGGTAATTTCATAAGCGTCAAGAACTTGCGGGTGGATTTCGCCGACAAATCCTAATAATTCATCATCCATTTTGAATGCAGCTGATTTACCGGGGTGTAAATACGGGCTTACTTCTGCTACTACGGCATATTCATCAATCCCTAAAGCCTCTAAAATTGTTTCAACAGTGCCTTTAGCATCATAGAAGTCCACGGTATCTTTTGTTTGATTCCAAGCCAGGGTTTGACGTTTGCCAAGTATGGCGCCACATAACATTACCGGTTCCTGGGGTAAATCGTTAAGCGGTAATTCTTTTGGCAAATAAATGGCTCCAATTTCATAGATCTTTAAGTCTTCATTTTTTCGTGATAGATTCCGAACAATAGTGTCCATCACACCGCCTAACAAAGTAGTGCGCAAAATAGGAAAATCTTCGGTAATCGGATTTAAGACTTCAATCGCCCGTCTTAAAGAGCTGTCAGCGGGAATGTTTAGTTTGTCGAAGGCGCTGGGATGAGAAAAACTTAAAGAAATAACTTCCGAAAAACCATTACCGGTGAGGACAGTTTTTACTTTGTCAATGATTGATTGTCCGTAACTCTGTTTCCCTTGCGCCATACTGCCCGCAGGAGTTGTGGCAGGTATATTATTAAAACCGTAAATCCTGGCAATTTCTTCACAAATATCTGCAGGCAGAGAAACGTCGCCACGCCAAGTAGGCACAGTCACGGTAATTTTTTCCGAGCCAGCATCGACGTCAAATTCGAGGCTCTTCAGTATATCAACCATAGTTTTTGCCGGAATATCAGTACCTAAATAACTATTTACCTGTGATGGGGTAAACGTGACTTGTTTAGGTAATTGCATATTGGGATATGCATCAACAACTCCTGGACAAACTTGGCATGCACCCATAGCTTCAAGCAAGGTTGCCGCTCTGTCTAATGCTTTCATGATATTTACTGTATCTACACTACGTTCAAACCGTCCAGATGCTTCCGAGCGAAGTCCTAACGCGCGTGATGTCCGGCGAATACTTGCTCCTTTGAAGCTAGCAGCTTCCAGGAGAACATTTTGTGTATTAAAAGTAACCTCTGTTGCCAAACCGCCCATAACGCCGGCGATACCAACTGCCTGTACCGCATCCGCAATTACCAGCATATCTGGAGTAAGTTCGCGCTTTACGCCGTCGAGTGTAGTTAGTCTTTCACCGGGATTAGCTTTTCGTACGACTAAACTGTGGCGTGAAAGCAGGTTATAGTCATAAGCATGCATAGGCTGACCTAATTCCAACATTACGAAATTAGTAACATCAACGATATTGTTGATTGGCCGCATACCGGCTGCTTGGATTCTATGCTGCAGCCAGGCAGGTGATGGCCCAACCTTTACATTGGTCAAAATTCGTGCAGCAAAACGCGAGCAAAGACTAGAATCCTCAATTTGTATAGAGGTCATATTCTGTGCTTTCTCCGTTCCTGCTTCCTTTAAGTTGAGCATTGGCTTCTTAAGTGTGGCGCCGGTAAGCACCGCTATTTCGCGCGCAATACCCATGATACTGAAGCAATCGGCCCTGTTAGCAGTGAGTTCAAACTCAAGTACAACATCATCGAGGCCAAGAGCAGTACGAATATCTATACCTACCTCAGTATCTGCAGGCAGAATATAAATACCATTTCTGGCCTCAGGTGATACTAGTTTGTTATCAATAGCAAGTTCTTCTACCGAGCATAACATACCGTTTGACAACAAGCCACGAAGTTTTGTCGGCTGTATATTTACCCCATTGGGGAGGTTCGCCCCTACGGTAGCTACCGGAACAATATGATCTTTACGGACATTAGTAGCTCCGGTAACAATGGTTACTATTTCTTTACCAATATCTACTTTGCAAACCGACAATTTATCAGCGTCGGGGTGTGGATCTATCTCCATGATCTTGCCTGTGACTACTCCTGAGATATTTTGTCCTAAGTATTCCACAGTAGCAACAGGTACTCCGGCCATTGTCAGCATATCTGCCAGTTTTTCCGGTGTTTCCTTTATTTCAACATAGTCTTTAAGCCATTTAATTGACGCTCTCATATCTTTCCCCCTTATCCAAACCTTTAAAATTGACGTAAAAAGCGCATATCATTGTCAAAAAACAATCTGAGGTCATCAATTCCATACGTTAGCATAGCGATCCGTTCAACCCCCATGCCAAAAGCAAAACCACTTACTTTGGCTGGGTCAAAATTACTCATTTCAAGTACACGCGGATGAACCATACCTGAACCTAAGATTTCCAGCCAGCCAGTGCCGGAACATACGCGGCAGCCTTTGCCTTCGCACATAACACAGGAAATATCAACCTCAGCACTGGGTTCAGTAAATGGGAAGAAGCTGGGACGAAGTCTAATGTTAACTCTGTTACCGAAAATTTCTTTACAAAACAACTCTAGTGTGCCTTTAAGATCAGCGAAACTGATACCTTTATCAATTACTAAGCCTTCCACTTGTTGGAACATAGGTGAATGAGTGGCGTCATAATCGCGTCTGTAAACCTTTCCGGGAGCAATAATGCGGATGGGTTGATTTGGTTCTGCCGACTGCATTGTCCGCACTTGTACCGGTGAAGTGTGTGTTCTGAGCAAAAATTCTTTAGTTATATAAAAAGAATCTTGCATATCACGGGCCGGATGATCCTGAGGTAAGTTGAGTGCCTCAAAATTATAATAATCTTGCTCTACTTCAGGTCCTTCTGCAATCTCAAAGCCCATTCGCATAAAAGTGTCTTTAATGCGATTTAAAGTTAAGGTCAATGGGTGAAGATGCCCTAGAACGTTCCGACGCCCAGGCAGAGTAACATCGATTGTTTCTGATGCCAGCTTACTAGTCAGCTCTTCCTGCTTTATAGTCTCAGACTTATCGGCAATTATCTGCTCAAGCTCGTTTCTGATTTCATTAACTATTTGACCAACCCGTGGCCGTTCTTCGGGGCTTAATGCCCCTAAGCCACGCAACACACTAGTAAGCAGCCCTTTTTTTCCTAGATACTTAACTTTTAATTCATTCAGTGCCTCTTTACCAGCAACTTGAGACAACTCTTTGAGAGCTGTTTCTCTTAATAATTTGAGCTCTTGTTCCATACATGCCTCCTAAGGATAAAAATAAAAAGACTTTCAACCCCAAGGGGCGAAAGTCTTGACTTCGCGGTACCACCCTAATTAGACTCAAATTCCTATAACGTGGAAAAACGCCAGGCCTACACAAGAATATCCCTTCAGCCTAGATACTCAGAAGTGAACTTCTGCCAGCTGTTTCGGCGCCGCTCTCAATCTATGGCGGCATCCTCCCTGTACAAACGTGACTAACATACTCTCTTCCTCATCGTATGGCAATAAATCATTATTAACTTACTGCATCATTAACCGTTTATACCACAAATACGCAGCAATGGAACCGGTAGCTTCAAACATTCTCCAGAAGAATTCGGCGGTCATCATCCGTAAGACCCACCCTCTCTCTGCCCTTAATGGCAATTTCCGTCATTGCTAAACGTATTATAGCACAGCATTTTACAAATTACAAGTTGACCGTTGTCTTATGGCTTCATATAAAATTATACCAGCAGCAACCGCCACATTTAGTGATTCGGCTTGACCAACCAGCGGTATAGTTAAACAGTTGTCAGCTGCTTTTAGCAACTCAGTACTTACTCCTTGTCCCTCATTACCTAATATAATAGCTACAGGATTAATAAAATCAGCCTGATAGTAAGAGCAAGATTTTTGTAAACCTGTCGCCATCACTTTAATACCGGCCTCTTTAAGTACCGGTAGTAACTCTGCTGGCGATAATCCTTCGGCAATAGGTAAATGAAATAAAGATCCCATTGTAGATCGCACTGTTTTACCGGCGTAGATATCAGCTGACCCTTTAAGAACGATTACACCAGTACATCCGGCCGCATCTGCAGTTCGAATAATAGTTCCGACATTTCCCGGGTCTTGAATTCCATCTAGTATAATAAGCAAAGGTTGCTTATTTGTACTAGATAGCATGGTGTCAATAGCTGACGGCCGTTTCTTTAAAATAACCATAATGCCTTGCGGCTGGTCTGTGTCAGAAATTTTATTATAAATATTTTCCGGCACTATTACCATTTTGCAATTTATATTAGTTATTTTTTCTATCAGGCTATGTGTCCGATTCTTAGCGGCAGCAGTTTCTGTGTAAATACATACCTCGACAGGCCAGCCCGCATTGATGCATTCTTCTACTAAGCGCACACCTTCAGCTACAAACATACCTAAACTATCACGGTATTTTTTTTGTCTAAGTGATGCAACTTCCTTAATTAGTTTATTTTCCAGGCTGGAAATAAACTCGGTCATTCTAATTCCTCCAGCTTTTGAATACCCTTGGTGTGACCGACAAAAATCAAAATATCTCCTGGTTTGATTTTTTCATCAGGAAGAGGCGGAACAATTAACTCTTCACCACGTTTAATCGCTACTACGTTGACTTCATATTTTGCCCGCAGATTAGTCTCGGCCAAGCTTTTGCCAACGAGTGCTTTAGGAGCTGTAATTTCAACAATACTTAATACTGGTGATAGTTCAATGTACTCTAATACATTAG
>CAZCEN010000023.1:0-22232 GCA_964497205.1 uncultured Sporomusaceae bacterium | reverse complement strand
TTGGTGGAGGGAGGTGGATTCGAACCACCGAAGTCAAAGACGGCAGATTTACAGTCTGCTCCCTTTAGCCACTCGGGAATCCCTCCGAAAATTACTGGAGCTGGCGATAGGAATTGAACCCACAACCTGCTGATTACAAGTCAGCTGCTCTACCTATTGAGCTACGCCAGCATCACTTTTGGGAACCTCGTCTCAGTGACAAAACATATTATATAATAAATAACCACAGTGTGTCAACACCTTTTTCTCTGGGTATTTATTCCTAAAATTACAGGCAAAAAAAGCATTTTATGCGGTTTTGCGCAGTAACTTTTGTATCAAACTACAGTCTGATATTGCTGCCATTTTTATGAGCCTAACCCAATATTAAGCTCAATACGTTCGGAATCTACCATAAGCTCAAGCGCCAAATATTTGTTATTGCTTACCCGAACGCTACAGTTAGCGCCAACCAATAAACTTGGAGGTGATATATCAATAGCCAAACCTTGTTTTTCAAAATTTATCGCTGCATTGGCGGTAACCATATTGACCATTTCGGAGATGGCACTTTGAGCCATCTCATCGATTTCAGCTACCGGCATGCCCATCATCATAGTAGACGCTACTTTTTTGGCGGCTGCAGCAGTCATATTGTAAGCCACATTGCCTTGTACACCTTTCGTAATGCCGATAAGAACAGTTACACCATGACTTGCCATCATTTGTTCCCTTATCGCAAGACCACCGCGATTAACTTCTCTAAAACCCAATTGGGGTAAAACTGTGGTTGCCGCTTCTAAAAATGGATTAATTAATTTTACGTCCAAAAAAACGTTACCTCCCGAAACTATAGCACAAACGTAAGTGTTATTATAGTCGTAGTGTATGTTGCCAAAGGACAAAAGCAAAACTGTTATCCTATCTCAGAAAAAAGTAATAATAGGAAATTCCTGCAATAACAAAACGATAGTAGGCAAAGGAAGCCAATGTGGAATTGTTAAGGAATCGCAAAAACCACACTATAGATATATACGCCGTAATAAATGCTACTACAAAACCAATAGCCAGCATTGTAAAATCGTCAGTACTCAATTTATTCCAGACTTTTAATAAGTCATATACGCAAGCTACTAACATTAACGGAACCGCAATAATAAATGAAAAATCCGCTGCTGCCTTGCGACTCATGCCTAAGAACAAACCACCGGCAATTGTTGAACCAGAACGGGAAAAACCCGGCCATAACGACAGGATTTGAAATAAGCCAACAAAAAATGCCTGTTTAATTGTCATATGATCAACATCGCGGGTTACCGGGCGTTTTGATGCCTTCTCGGCCACCAGCATGAGCACTGCCCCCAGCACTAATCCGATAATAACGGTGTACGGGGAGAACAGATAGCTTTTTATCGGCTTATGCAAAAGATAGCCGATCCCCATAACCGGAACAATTCCAACCATAACATGCATAGCTGTCAGTCCGTTGCCCCAGATGTTAATGGCACGAGGTTTAAACATCGCTAAAAATTTGTCCCTGTATAAAATTAACACCGACAAGATAGCTCCTAACTGAATAAAAACCTCAAATACACTGGCCTTTTCTCCTTCAAAACCCAGTAACGAGCCGACTAATATCATATGTCCTGTCGATGAAATAGGTAAAAATTCTGTTAATCCTTCTACTATACCAATAATTACTGCAATTAAATTTTCACTCACACGATCACTCCTTTATCTAATACCTCTGTTTTTCTTAAGCATTTCTATAACCTGAACGTCGGTGGGAAAAGCAAGTTCCGGCACCGAATTCAGTGGAAAATAAGCTACTTGATCCAAATCGTCTCCCGCACAAAGTGCACCGCCGATAACCTTTGCTTGAAACCAAACACCTATAGTATGTACTGCCGGATTATGAAAGTTAGATAAAACTGCATACACCTTACCAGGCTTAATAATTAAACCTGTTTCCTCCAGAAACTCCCGAATAACGGCATCACGGATATCTTCATCATATTCAACATACCCGCAAGGTATGCACCACAATCCCGGATAACTGGAAGCAGCAGCTCGCCTTCCCAATAATATTCCACCATCTTTCTGCACGATGGCGGCTACCCCTACTATCGGGTTTTCATACATAGTAAAGGAGCACGCAGCGCACACTAAGCGTTCACGCTCTCTTACTTGCCGGTAACTCAATGTGCCACCGCATTTAGGACAAAAATGAAATCTTTGGTTTCTCATAATCACAGCCTCCGATAAGACGATGTTACTATTTTACCATATTTAACTAAAATATCCCATTAATCGCAGATTTTTTTAAAAAAAATTCAAAAGCTCAGGGCTTAGTGCAAAAATACACCTTGCTCCTGAGCATCGTCATTAATAACGTGTAATCTTTTGTTCTGATCCATAAAGGCGATAAAGACATTATGAATACTGTCTTGATGCTGTCGCCGAAACTCCTCAATCTGCCGTTCGGAAAATCCCATTTCGGTTAGCGCCGGTTTCTGCAGCTTGCCCTCCAAAATTACCGGCACTAAAATACTGTTAGGATTAACATTAAAGTTTACCTGGCTTGGCGTTATCGGCATATGCTCCGCCTTTTTAAGCACACTCAACTTGCCATGCGGTTCCAAAATAGCAAGCTCGACAATCGTGATATCAAACACGTCTTTTTCTCTAAGAAGCTGTAATAGTGTTTCGACAGGCATATGTACTTTTCTGAGGTTTTCCTTAATTATCATGCCGTTTTCAACAAGTAAAAGCGGTTTAAAGTTTAATTTGTGGTTAAGCGGACGAATCTTTATACTAAGCCAACCAAAAAGCAATTGCATTCCGCCAAGAGCCAAAAGCGCAATAAGCGTACTTACCAATTCAATGCCATGATTGACAATAAGAGCTCCGGCTACAGCACCAATGGTAAGCGAAGTTAAAAAGTCAAAAGAACTAAATTCGCGCAGTTGGCGACGCCCTATAGCCAACATAATAATGAACAAAATGCCCATACCGGCAACTACTCGAAATAAGGTAACTCCCAAAGTCTCCATCTAAGCCCTCCGTCACAGGGAAAAATGCACAATCTTTAGGCTTAGTATAACCTGTAGGGTGTTTTTCAATCACCAAAGCAAATGCCAATAGCCCGCCCAGCTTTTAACAATTCGTCATCTGCAGTAACATTGTGTGCTTTGCCGGCAATATCAGCTATCGGAACCCGGATAATTTGATTTTTCTGCAAAGCAACCATATTGCCAAACGCTCCATCAATCATACAGTCAACCGCTGCCACCCCGTAGCGGGTTGATAATATTCGGTCAAATGCCGTTGGCGTACCACCGCGTTGAACATGCCCCAGCACAGTACACCGGGATTCTACACCAGTAAGCTTTTCTATCTCTCTTGCCAATTTTTCACCAATGCCGCCCAAACGAATTTTCTCATGGCTGCCCTCGACAATACGAGCAACCGACAATTCCCCTCCTTGAGGGAAAGCTCCTTCCGCAATAACTATAAGACTGAATTGGCGCCCGCGTTGTTGACGTTCTTTTATTTTTGTAATAACAGATTCAGTAACGAACGGTATCTCCGGAATTAAAATGCAATCGGCACCGCCAGCCATGCCGGCATGCAACGCAATCCAGCCAGCATAACGCCCCATTACTTCAAGCACCATAACCCGATGATGCGACTCAGCGGTAGTATGCAGCCGATCAAGCGCATCGGTAGCAACACCTACGGCAGTATCAAACCCGAAGGTCCGCTCTGTTCCAGGTATGTCATTGTCAATCGTTTTGGGAACCGCTACTACTGGCAAGCCCATTTGATAGAACTCTGAGGCAATTTTGAGAGTACCATCACCACCAATAACTACGAGGGCATCAATTCCAGCCTGGCGCAAGTTCTCCAAGGCCTGTTCTGACTTGTTTTCATATATTACTTGTCCATCTTTCACTGTCTGAAAATTAAAGGGGTTATCCCGATTAGTTGTCCCCAGTATTGTTCCACCCCGCGGTAAAATACCGGCAACACTCTCATCTGTCATAGCAAACATCTGGTTTTCGACCATACCACCAAAACCATTCTTTATTCCCCAAACGGCTAATCCCTTCCCCAACGCCGTCCTTACTACCGCCCTAATAACAGCATTTAGGCCTGGCGCATCACCGCCGCCTGTAAGTACTGCAATTGTCTTTACTTGGTGTTTTGTACACATTTTATCACCCCATCTTAGTATATACGTAAAGGATAGTAAAGAACACGATACAAACGCTGACTTATGTAAAACTGGCATACAAAAAACAAAAAATGACACCTGACTGTGGTGTCATTTATGCTGCGTCAATCTTCATAGTTATCGCTATATCCAGCCAATTCTGTCTGGCTTTCTTTATTAAGGCTGGTAAGGCCTTTGTACATACCACGGATATCACTATCCTCACCACGGTTCTCCAGATAACGCTCCAACTTGCGTTTTACCCTCTGTAGTGCATTATCAATTGATTTGACATGACGATCAAGCTCAACCGCAATTTCCTGATACGATTTGCCATCAAGATAAGACATTAACACTTTCCACTCAAGATCACTTAAGATCTCGCCCATTTTTTCTTCAATATCAACGAATTCTTCACGACTGATTACCAGTTCTTCTGGGTCAGTAACTTTAGAGCCTGATAATACATCCAGCAGTGTCCGGTCAGAATCTTCGTCATAAATAGGTTTATTTAAAGAAACGTATGAATTGAGCGGAATATGCTTCTGACGAGTAGCTGTCTTAATTGCAGTAATAATCTGCCGCGTTACACAAAGTTCAGCAAACGCCCGGAACGATGAGAGCTTGTCATTGCGGAAATCCCGAATAGCCTTGTATAAGCCAATCATGCCTTCCTGGATAATGTCTTCCCGCTCAGCACCGATTAAAAAATAAGATCTGGCTTTAGCCCGCACGAAGTTGCGATATTTGTTAATCAAATACTCCAGAGCGACCGTGTTGTCATTTTCTTTGGCGTCGAATACTATTTCTTCATCAGTTAAGTTGTCAAAACAACTATACAGATCGCGTTGAGTATTAACCCGCATCGCATCGCCCCCACTAGTTTTGTTTTGCTGTCTATAAACGGCCATCATTGGCGCTTTCTAGCAACGGCCTTTATACACCACAGAAAAAAAATAAAAGTGCACTAAAGAGATTAGTGCCGCCGTATTGGTGCATGTCATTTCAAAATAAATTATACTTGCTGAAGCAAAGTTAGTCAAGCCCATCCCGGCGCATAGCTTCAAGACGTTTAAAGATATCTTTTCCCAAGCGGCTGCCAAGTTCATGGCGGTCTCGCGCCAATTCCTTACGGGACATACTGGCGGCTATTTCGCGCTTTGCATTTTTAACTTCGCTTCTGAGCTCGCGAGCCGATATTCTGAAAGCTCCAGCACCTAACACAAACATTTGCTCAGCTCCGTCGGAAGTTACAACGTAAATACGCACACCCTGCCGTACCAAGGAGTATACCATTTTCTCAATGCAACTGTCAGCAGTCTCTCCTTCTTTGGTGTAAATCACTTCAAAATCGCCTGCTGAATTTGGATTAATGCTTCTCCCCACCACCATATGTGCGTCAAATACAATTATTGTTCTATATCCTTTATATGCGCCATACTCGCTAAGTATGTCCACAAGTTTATCCCGGGCATATTCTAAATTATCTTTAACGGCAATAAGTTCCGGCCAAGCATTAACCACATTATAGCCGTCAACAATTAACAAATCCATTCTAGGAAAAACTCCAATCTTATCGCATAAGGGGGGGTTCAGGAGACTTAGACTCCACGTTAGAGGAGTCAGGAGGTTTTCCTGATTGTACAGCTTTAGGCTCAGGGCCGACGCGTAGGACGGTATTGTCAGGAGCGTATTTGTCCCTAGACAATATTTCGCGTTGTATTTCTTTTCCCGTATTGTCCCGAATAATCCGTAAAACTGTTACTTCATAACCCACTTTTCCAGGGTTTTCAATCTTATTTTCTCCCGCGGCCAGCGAAGGGTCAGCTTTTTTGATTACAGGCGGCTGAATAACTTGTTGATTTGTTGTAACAATATCGACATTCTTATCCAAGCTTCGTTGTCCAAAAATACCTACATTTAATCTATTACCTACTGTTTCTGCCATAATCATAACCGGAGCATCACTATTATTAACAAACTTAAAATCAAGCACATTATACACAACGGTAGCATCCCGCCCCAATGCTACATAGGAAAGCGGCTTAGAGTGATTAGTACGTTCCACAATGGACAGCCCGGCCAGTATTACCGCATTATAAAGCGTCGTAGAAACTTGGCAGACGCCACCGCCCACGCCAGGAACAAATTCACCATTAATAATTTCCATAGCTTCTTTAAAACCTTGCGATTTTTCCCGGGGACCAACAGTTTCATTATAAGAAAAAACCTGACCCGGATAGAGCAGCTTCCCGTTTATCTTTTGTGCAGACAACCTGACGTTAGCCGAGCGGTTAATGTCTTCTGTATTAAAAACAGTGGTATACACACTGACAAGTTCCTTTATGCCGTTTTGCGACAATTCTTTGGCAGTAAGCTCTGGATAAACAGTTGAAACCGGCAGGAGGATATTGCCGTTCCCAGCCTCCCCCTGGTTGAGTCTAGTTTGTACCAACTCTTTGAGTGCAGCAACATCAAGCTGACGTCCTTCTTCTTCAGCGACAACCCCGCCTGTCTCCAGGCTTACCGTTGCATTACGAGGCGGACGATTGACCTGTTCCTGCAATTGTTCAAGTATACTGTCTAATTTGTTTTCATTGTACTTGATTGTTAAGGGTGTAGACCAGCCTTCGGTCTCGGCTTTACGAATATTTTTTAACCTGTCCCACAATGAGCCCTGACGACCAAATTGCCACACTGCGTCGGCGGTAGCCTCTGCATCAATGATATAGTCTATATTTTCAGGCTCAATACGAAATATAGTTGATTCATAAGATAACAAGATTGGTTTAGCTTTTTGATTTTTTTGCCAAGCGGCAAGAAGTTGCGCCACTTCGTTCCGAGTTTTCCCGCCGACTTCAATATTGCCGACAGTAATCCCGTTATACACTGTTTGGGCAAACAGCGGCCGGGCCAGCCAAAATGCAGCTGCTCCAATTGCAAGTATAGCCACTGTTAAAGTAATCCCCACCCAGCGTTTCACTTTCTCTTCATCTCCCTCTGTCTAAGAACTTCATAAAGCAGCAAGGAACATGCAACCGAAGCATTAAGGGATGTTATTTGTCCCTTCATGGGAATTTTGACAACAAAATCGCAGGCCTCTTTGGTCAACCGTCCCATTCCCTGGCCTTCACTGCCAACAACAATAACTACCGGTCCGGATAGATCCGCTTCATAGTAGTTTTCAGTTCCATCCATATCCGCACCGACTATCCATAGGCCTTGTTTTTTTAAGTTTTTCAGAGTTTGTGCCACGTTGCCTATTCTGGCAACTGGCACGTGTTCTACCGCACCCGCCGAAGTTTTCGCCACAGTTTGCGTGAGCGGGCAGCTGCGCCGCTTGGGTATTAAAACACCGTGTACTCCGGTGGCGTCGGCTGTACGCAAAATAGCACCCACATTATGCGGATCAGCCAGTTCATCTAACAGTACCAAGAATGGAGTCTCATCTTTCTCATAAGCACCAGTCAGTATATCTTCAAGTTCAGCGTACGCAACCGGGGCTGCCATAGCAACTACTCCCTGATGGCGCACCCCCGCCGCCAATTGATCTAATTTGGGCACTTCTACCTCTTGAACAATTAGCCCTAACGCTTTAGCTTGACCGATGATGTCACGAATAGAACCCTGTCGTTCTCCTTTGGCAATGAGTATTTTATTCAGAGAACGCCCTGCTTTGAGTGCTTCCAGCACACTATTGCGTCCAACAATTATCTCGGCCTCATCTGACATATGTATCGCTCCTTTAACTGTATGTTTATCATATACTCAATCATTATTACCTGGATTTCAATGTCCCAATCGCTATTCGCATCTGCCTTCGCTAGCGCTCGGCACAAACCGTGTTTTCTTTACACCACTACGGGTATAAGGGCAACATCGGCTTCTGCCTTCGCCGGCGCTCGGCACAAACCGTGTTTTCTTTATTATTATGAAAAAGTGGCAGAATATAATCCTGCCACTTGTCCATACCTTTATGTATAGACTGTTAGGAAACCTCAGCTATATAAACATTGGGATTTTGATCCAAATCAATGGTTACTGTCTGTTTTGTCCGTACACCGGCTTCATTCTGGGTAAGAGTAATAATCGGCTTTGTTCTTAATTCATCGGCATAATCGCTCACAAGTCCCACTGCCTGATTGTTTAAGCGAACAACGGCGCCTAGTGGGAAAATCGCAACATTGCTGACTAACACCTGAATTAGTTCCGGATTGAAGAATGCAGCCCCCGCCTTTTGGACGATAGCTAACGCATCATAAACAGAAAGAGCTCGACGATAAGGAGTGTTAGCTGTCATAGATGAATACACATCTGCCAGCGCTGTTATTTGAGCAAATTCATGAATACCATTCTCTTTTGCCCCCCGTGGGTAACCGCTCCCATCAAAACGTTCGTGATGCTGCAAGGCACAATTTGCTGCTGACAGACTAATTTCCGGATTACGCTGAAGTAGCTCAAAGCCTTTTTCGGTATGTTGTTTAACAATCGCCATTTCTTCCGGATTTAAGGTTCCCGGTTTATTCAATATATCGCGAGAAATGGTAATCATGCCCACATCGCGTAATAACGCCCCCAAACCAAGATCACGCAGCCGCTGTCCTTCAATACCACGACTCATCCCCATCAGCATGGCATAAAAAAAGCCGCAAACAGCATGGTTAAACAGATAATCATTGCAATTCTGCATTGCCGTAAACAGAGGCTGAATTTCTTTACGCATACAGCATTCATCTAACAGTGCCAAAACTTTACTTTTAGCATATTCGGTTTCGACGTACTTACCTACCCGTACTTCGTCCAGAGCACTATGGGCCGCTAGTACAATTTCGGTTTTCGCTTGTTGTGCCGCCTCGTCATTGGCATCTATTAATTGAGTCTCTCCCTCAATATAAATGTATTTAACATCCAGCTCAGAAATCTTGGAAATGTGAAATTCAGTCAATTCCATACCACTGTTTAAGATAACCTGACCGTTCATCCCGTACACCGGTTGAGCCAGAGTCATTCCCGCCACAACACTATCCCGAAGCACACGCCGCACTATACTATACCTCCAATTAAAGCCAAATTGTTACTACAGCTAAAGCAGACTTAGCTTCAGACGGGTTTTACCCCCACTGAAGGTTAGCTGCCCTTGTCCAGAGACTTAGCCGCTCACCTGCACCCGTAGGGATATAATCCCGTTTGGAAAAGAGAGAGTCTTAGAGCGGATTAGTCATTAGATAAATAATTTCTAGTATACTTATTGTTCTACTTCGCTTAGATTAAATCCTGCCAAATATTATCGCTTGTACAGACGGGACGCATAGGCAAACCTTACCAAATAACGGCCCGCCACAGGGATACGCTGCAAATCCTGTTCTGTAAGTTCACCAAGAAACAGCAAAACTACTCCGTACACACCCATAGCAATAATCATATCGGCAAATATCGCGGTAAGCGCGCCAACTGTATGTGATATTATGGAATTTGCCTCGAACAACACACTAGACATTACTATAGCGGCAAATATAATTTTGACCGCTCCGGTGCAATTCAACCGAAAGCCGGTATACCTATACACATAGACCATATTAAGCACTGCAGCTACACCAATATCGGCATTGGTAGCCCAAGCTGAGCCAAGAATTCCAAGTTCAGGCCGGGCAGTCAACGTCCAATTCAACCCGACCTTTACCAGAGCTGCGGCCCCCATATTCACTACCGGTAACGATGTATGCCCCAACCCTTGTAAAATCCCTGTCGATACTTGATGAATACCCAACAAGCATACTCCGGCGGCTACAATCTGCACTATCGGCCCAGCTTCAGGCGCATGATATACGGCACTGGCTAACGGTGTTGCCAGCACCGCCAACCCCATAGAGGCAGGAACGGTAACCAAAAGTGCCAGTCGTACTGCGGCCGCAGTACGCTGTTTTATTTGCAATTTATTGCCTATAGATTTAACCTCAGCCAATCCCGGCACTAAACTTGTTGCCAGTGCTGCCGTAATAATCGTAGCAAGATTTAACAGAGGCACAGCCATACCTGTCAAATAACCAAATAACTCAGTAGCTTCCTCAACCGAATATCCGGCAGCCTCTAACCGGACAGGTACAATAAATAAATCAAGATTCGATACCACCGGCAGCATAAGGCTTGCCATGGATACTGGGAAAGCCAGCTTCACCATGCGGCGAACTATATCGGCGTTCCCCACCGAGTTAGCATTTTGTTCTCCAATACTGCTGTTTACTAAATTGCGCTGCAGCCGGAAGTAGTAAAAAATGAGTACAAGCAAGCCGGCCACCGCACCCGCACAAGCCCCCATGCTGGCGCCGCCTGCTGCGTATTCCAGGCCCTGCGGCAGTAGTAAACTAGCAAAAATCAGCATAGCGCCCACCCTAAACAGCTGCTCCACAATTTGCGATACCGCTGTGGGAGTCATCATCTGCCAGCCCTGTAAATAACCACGAAAACTCGATAACATCGTCACAAAGAAAATAGCCGGCGCAAGGGCTACTATGGCCGAGTAGGCACGGGCATCACGAATAATCTGATTTTCAATCAGCCAGCCGGCACCAAAATATACCCCGCAACTTAACACAAAACCAGACAATGCGAGTATTTTTAAAGACAGTGTAAATACGCGATTAGCACCTTGGTAATCAGCATGAGCCACTTTTTCAGCGGTAATGATTGAAATAGCCACAGGAATACCGGCGGAAGACAGGCTAAGTGCCAATAGGTAAATAGGAAAAGCCATTTGATATAGCCCTATACCTTCCCCACCTAAAACCCGCGAAAGAATAATCCAGTTAAGAAAACCTATCACTTTCACAACCATACCGCCAACCGACAGAATTAAGGCACCTTTTAAAAGTGAATCGGACTGTCTGTTATTTTTTTTATCTACCGTACTCACCGACTCTCCATCTCCTCTCAGACAGCCTCGCTTATTCGTCCTTAATCCCAGATCGTTTACAGCTTCTTTTATAGTAATATAGGGCTATTACAACAAGGCAACCAGCAACAATTAAACTGACTTCATGTCCGATTGAATTTAATACCTGCCAGTTTTCCCCCAGCAGAGTACCGGCATAGATGAGCCCAGCCGTCCAAGGGATTGATCCCAGTATTGTATAAACTATAAATTTTTTAAAATTAACTCTGGCAAACCCTGCCGGCAGTGAGATAAAGGTACGGACGATCGGTAATAAGCGGCTAAAAAAGGTAGCCTTCAGTCCATATCTGTCAAACCACTTTTGGGCCAAATCCACATGGTTTTCCGACAGCAATATATATTTTCCGTATTTGCTGACAAACGGTCTGCCGCCATAATAACCGGCGGCATAAGCAATGATTGAACCAATCATTCCGCCAGTCACTCCGGCAATAATTGACCACGTAAAATCCAGCCGGCCAAGAAACACCAAATACCCGGCAAACCCAAATATCAGTTCGCTTGGCACTGGAACACAGGCACTTTCAAGCGCCATACCAATAATAATGCCCCAATATCCTAACAAATCAAGATAATCAACAATTTTATCAAAAATACCCATAGGGCCTCCCTACTGCAAAGCCAAACAAGCGCCTTGTTCACGTTAGACAAGGCGCTCTTTAATCAATAGTCTTTACTTATTCCTGTTTTTTTACTCGTCCGCAAGAGAGTGCTCCTTCGGGACAATGTCCATTACTGATACAAGAAGGCCCGGCTTTGGTAAACAACCGTGGAGCAACTGACTTTACCTCCGCCAACATGGCGTTAGCCAGATTGCGTATTTCCCACTGAGCTCGCTGACAGCACCGCTTCTCAAAAAAGTGCAACAAGGAACGGGCATTCATCGTTACCACAATCTTCGTCTCCGTTGCATTTGCCAGTACATACCGGGCATCTTCTTGATGGACACCCATGGCTACCAATTCATCATATGTTTGTTGAATCTCGGCTAACAGCTGGTCAAATTTAGCTTTAGCTTCAGGCTTGGCAGCCACTGTAGGCGGTACAATATACTCAAAGCCGTGTTCAGTAACATAGCGTTGGGACTGTTGCGAATAGGAAGCAATCCGGTGCCGGACAAGCTGATGGGTAAGCACCCGGGAGATGCCTTCAATAGCAAAAGTAAAACTTACATGTTCAAATGTTGACAAGTGTCCCATATTGAATAATTTTGCAATTAAGGTACCAACCTGCGTATCCGCCATGGTTTGTTCCAATTCTTCCGCCCCGACTGGCGAATAACAGAGTCGAGCCGACATAGCTACCGTGCGTTCTGGCTCAGGTGTATATTTAAGTAAAGATACTTTCATGGAGTCAACTCTCCCTTTTCGTTACTTTTTGGCAGCGGCTGTCATTTCCCGGGAAATAATGACGAAAGCCTTATCAACAATTTCCGACAGCCTGTCCTGCTGTTTTTGCAAATATAGATACCCTACCAGCGCTTCAAAGCCGGTAGCATACCGGTATTCAGAGATCGAAGCACTTTTGGGCACTGTCGATTTGGCATTGCGTCCCCGGCGCAGAACATCAGCTTCTTCCGGCGTGAGTTCTGCTTCGAGCGCTTTGATGGCTTTAGACTGCATGACGGCGGAAACTATTTTAGCATCAAAGGTATGCAGTACTCTTACCTTGTTTTGCTCATACCCCAGCAGTCTGGTACGCACATACAAAGTAAAGTACGCATCACCAATATAAGCTAACACCAAGGCCGGCAATCTTTCGACCGGAATATCCTGATATTTTGCCGGGGATAGCTCCCCGGCCTCATCTACAGTAAAAAAATTATCAACTAAACTTTGAAAGTGATTAAAGTTCACGTTTTTTCCACCTAACGCCTTGCGGCGAGTCTTCCAGGACAATACCAATAGCAGCTAGACTATCACGGATTTGATCGGCTGTTGCCCAATCTTTCTTCTTTCTGGCTTCTTGTCTTATGTTTATTATAACATCCATCAGTTGGTTTACAAGCTCGGTATTGTCGTCCCGGGAAACGTTAGTGTCCTGCAAAATCCCCAGAACTTCTGCTATTTCGCCGTATATTTTAGCGGCTTGTGCCAAGGCATCAATATCTACGCCTACGTTACCAGCGGCAACCTTGCTATGATAAATATTAATTTCCTTGGCTAATCCAAAGAGAGTGCCGATTGCCAACGCAGTATTAAAGTCATCATCCATCGCATCTTTAAATTCTTGTATGGCAGCTTGACTTGCTGTAATCAGTGCCTGAGAATCGTCGCTGGCCGCTCCTGCCGGGAAAGTTTCCAAGTGTTTCAAATTGGCAGCTGCCGTTTTTAACCGTTCCAAGCTGCGTCCGGCTTCCTCCAGCCGTTCATCACTAAAGTCAAGCGGACTGCGGTAATGCGTAGACAGAATAAAATAGCGTAATACTTCTGGCTTGAAGTGCTCCAAAATATCAACAACCAAAAAGAAATTACCTAGCGACTTACTCATTTTTTCTTCGTTAACAGTAATAAAGCCGTTGTGTAACCAATAGCGGACAAAGGGTTCAATCCCCGTAAAAGCTTCAGACTGGGCAATTTCGTTTTCATGATGGGGAAAAATCAAATCACTGCCGCCGCCATGAAAATCAAAACTTGCCCCCAAATACTTATAGGACATAACAGAGCATTCAATATGCCAACCCGGACGTCCCGGTCCCCAAGGGCTCTCCCAAGCCGGTTCACCAGGCTTAGCGCCTTTCCATAAGGCAAAGTCCATCGGATGTTTTTTGCGTTCGTCAACATCTACTCTAGCTCCGGCCTTCATGTCTTCGAGACTACGTCCGCTCAGTTTACCGTAGCTGGCGAATTTTTCAACACTATAATATACATCGCCATCGGCCGCATACGCAAACCCCTTTTCGACAAGGGTCTTAACCATAGCTACAATATCAGAAATATGTTCTGAAACCCTTGGATACACATGAGCTCTGCGAATGTTTAGCTTATCCATAACCTCGAAATAAGAGGCAATATAGCGGTTGGCAATCACATCCCAGGTGACTTTTTCGGCGTTGGCGGTGTTAATAATTTTGTCATCAATATCAGTAAAGTTTTGAATATGATATACTTCGTACCCTGAATACTCAAGATAACGGCGAATTACATCCCAGGTTACAAATGGACGGGCGTTGCCAATATGCGGATGGTTATAAGGAGTAACCCCGCAGACATACATTTTAACTTTTCCCGGAGTTATTGGCACAAACTCCTCCTTTTGCTTTGTTAGGCTACTATATACTTTAAGCCCCATGCTGTTTCAGCTCCTTTTCCAATTGTTCAATACGATTTTCCATTCGCTGCATATTCCGTTGCATACACAGCATCATTTCGGCCACGGGATCCGGCAAATCGTCGTGTTCTAAGTCAATCTCATCTATGCCGTCATCTGTGCGGTTTACTTTTTTGCCGTCATGCCAGACCACCTTGCCGGGTATTCCAACAACAGTAGAATTTGGCGGCACTTCATGCAGTACTACCGAACCTGCACCAATCTTCGAATTATCACCAACAATAAAAGATCCTAGAACTTTAGCTCCACTGGCAACAACTACATTATTACCGACCGTAGGATGGCGCTTGCCTTTTTCTTTGCCGGTACCGCCCAAGGTTACCCCTTGATATAAGGTAACATTATTACCAATTACGCAAGTTTCACCGATAACCACACCGGTCGCGTGATCAATAAACAAACCCTCACCAATAGTTGCGCCCGGGTGAATATCAACTCCGGTCAAAATTCTGTTGAAATAACAAATCATTCGTGGTATAAGCACCCAACCACGCATAAACAAATAGTGGGAAATGCGGTGCAGCCAGATGGCATGTAAACCTGGATAACACAGCAGAACTTCTAATACGCTTTTAGCTGCCGGGTCACGCTCAAACACCACTTTTATGTCCTTTTTTATACGAGTGAACATATTATTCCCTCCCTAGCGTAATTTAGTAAAACGTTAGATTTTCTATCAGGAAAACAAAAAGCCGCCATCTCTATACAGAGACGGTGGCCCGCGGTTCCACTCTGCTTGGGTTTAATACCCCTGCTTTAACTGATAACGGCAGCAGCCGGGACGGCCTACTTAGGTTCAGCCAACCTGCTACCAGGCGCATTTCTGCACATCCTTATCCAGCGCCGCTTACAGCCGGTGACAGCGCCTCTCTGAGGAGGGATATTGCATACTTCTCCTGGTCTTCGCATTTCCGAGTAATCAAATCGGTTTTCTGTATAAATTATACTAATAGCAGCTTCCTCATGTCAATATCACTTTTTCAAGAAACTGCTAAAATAATTCTAAATTTTTGCCAGTAGAGATTCCATTCTTGCCAAGGTACGTTCTCTGCCAATTAAAGGCACGAGGTTAATCAATTCCGGACCATGCATTTTACCGGTTATGGCAATCCGTACAGGCATGTACACCTTTTTGCCACCCAGCTTAAGTTCTTTGGTAATACCTTTCAAAATAGCTTGTACGGCGGCCGGTTCTACTGTTTCCAAGGCAGCCAGCTTAGTTTTAAAGGCTTCCATGACTTTAGGAATGTCGGCATCCTTCATAATCTCATGAGCTTCTTCGTTTTCAAAGTTTATTTCATCATTAAAGAATACATCAATATGCTCGGTAATTTGCGCCGCATAGCTGATATAGCCCTGTAGTTCGGCTACCACTTTTACCAACCATTCCTTTTGTTCAGCAGGACAATCTTCTCCAATATACCCTGCTGCCTTAAGGTGTGGTAAGGCTAATTCGGTAACAAGTTCGGGACTTGCCTGCTTCATATAATGAGCATTGATATAGTTAAGCTTGTCAATATCAAATACCGCCGGATTTTTAGCAACCCGATCCATGGAAAACTGCCTAATAAGCTCCTGCTGACTGAATATCTCCTCTTCGCCGGGAGGAGCCCAGCCTAAGAGAGCAAGGAAGTTAACAATACCTTCCGGCAGATAACCCAGATTTTTATATTGCTCTACAGAAGTAGCGCCATGACGCTTGCTCATCTTGGTTCTATCTTTGCCCAGAATCAAAGAAATATGACCAAATTGCGGCAAGGGTAACCCTAATGCCTGATAAATCAGGATTTGACGGGGGGTATTGGATAAGTGTTCTTCCGCCCGAATGACATGAGTAATGTTCATCAGCGCATCATCAAGCACTACAGCGTAGTTATATACCGGGATGCCATCTGATTTTACAATAACAAAATCGCCAACGCCATTTGATTCGAAACTTACAGTGTCCCGCACCATATCTTTAAAAACAATTTGTTGATTATCGGGTACCCGAAAACGAACGGTAGGTTTGCGGCCTTCGGCAATCAATCTTTCCCGGTCAGCTTGGCTCAAATGGCGGCAGCGTCCGGAATAATGAGGGTTTTCCCCTTTGTTCATTTGTTCCTGCCGCTCGGCATCCAGTTCTTCCTCACTACAGTAGCAGTAATAAGCTTTTCCGTTTGCCAGTAATTTTTCCGTATATTGGCGGTAAATTTCAAGACGCTCGGTCTGACGATATGGTCCATATTCGCCGCCAACATCAATACCTTCGTCCCATTCAATGCCCAGCCAGCGTAAGGATGCCTTGATATTTTCCTCTGATTCGCGGGTCGAACGTTCCAAATCAGTATCTTCTATCCGTAAAATTAGTTTGCCACCCTCTTTACGGGCCAGCAACCAGTTGAATAATGCTGATCTTGCCCCGCCAATGTGAAAGGGACCTGTCGGGCTAGGTGCAAAACGCACTCTAAGTTCTTGTTCCATTTATATGTACTCCTTCCATTATTTGAGGTATGTATTAATAGTGTTAATCATTGTCTATTCTAGCAGATTCTGTGCCGGCTTGCAAAATAATCCCGCAAAAAAAGTGCGCTGCCCTGTTACCGGCAACACACTTTACCTTCGACTAACCTGACCCTTGATTCCTATTTTAAGCCTCGCTAAGACTCACAACTTCTTCAAAGCGGGAGTTATTTACTCGGTTTTAACCACAAACATACCATGGACAATATCAGGAATAAGCAGGGTGGTGTTAGCGCTGTTCAAACCTTTTGAAACTGGTTTGGCACCATCTGAAAGCAGAGCCAGCCGCCACACCAGTTTGTCATTAAACCAAAGTTCGCCGCAGGTTGCTCCATCTTGCCTAATCAAGTTTATATTGAAATTAAAATCAGCGGCCAGCGCCGAAGAAGGATATAAAAACATTAGTGCACCAAATAGTAACGCAATAACTAATTTATGAATTCGCATAATCAGCCCTCCAACTATGGCAATTTCAACTATTCATAATATGTGCGTTTAAATGGCTTTTATGCGCAAATCAATTCGTAATTGAACTCAAGCAGAAATAATAGTAGCCGTGGCGTAAGCAGCAATTCCTAGACCCTGTCCGGCAAAACCTAATCCTTCCGTAGTCGTGGCCTTTACATTAATTCGACCGACACCAACACTTAGAACTTCAGCAATATTTTGATTCATTTGTCCTATGTACGAAGCCAACTTAGGCTTTTGGGCAACAATGGTGGCATCAATATTATTGACACGATACCCATGACTTGCCAATATCCCTTGAACCTCGGCCAATAATTTGAGACTGGATATACCTTTATACCGTCCGTCAGTATCCGGAAAATGCCGACCAATATCACCTAGCCCAGCTGCGCCAAGCAGAGCGTCCTTTATAGCATGCAACAGCACATCGGCGTCTGAATGGCCATCAAGCCCTAAGCTATGAGGGATCTCGACACCACCAAGAATTAATTTCCGCTCCGGTACTAACCGGTGAACATCATAACCAATACCTGAACGAATCACTTGTTCTTCCTCCTGACGCTCCGCAAACAAAACTTCCGCAAACCGCAAATCTTCGGGAGTTGTAATCTTGAAATTTTGGTAACTCCCGTTAACAATGGCAACATTAGCCCCCAGCCGTTCCACCAAAGATGCATCGTCGGTACCCAAATAGCCATCTTGTTCTGCCTGATGATATGCGGCCTTAAGCAGATCGGCATCAAAAGCTTGCGGCGTCTGAACCGCCCACAAAGTGCGTCGGTCAGGTGTTCCTGTCACTATCCCATCCGATTTAGCAGATTTAATGGTATCTTTTACAGGCACAGCCACTATTGCCGCCCGGTGCTTTCGCGCGGCTGCGACTGCTTGCTCAAACAGTGTTGTTGTAGCTAGCGGCCGTGCTCCGTCATGCACAACAATGATGTCTGCACTTTCCGGTATAGCCTTAAGCGCATTAGCAATGGAGTGCTGACGTTCACTACCTCCTGTGACAACTGTCCATGAAACCGGTAAATTGAGCTTAGCCAGCAGTTGCGTAACTTTATCCACTTCCTCTGCCGCTGCTGTTACGATTACATTTGTTACTGTCGGCAGCGAGCATGCCGCCAACACAGAGTAAATTAATACCGGTTTGCCGGCCAGCGGTAAAAACACTTTATTCGTACTAATTCCCATACGCTTGCCTTGGCCGGCGGCAGCAATAATTACACTTATCATACCTGCCCTCTCCCCATCTGCCCTTGTCCTGTTTTTAAGAAAGTTATATTTCTGTTAGGGTAGAAAAAGCCCCCAAGCCTAGAAAGGCTTGAAGGCATATAACTTTTACATTGCAACTTTAGGTTTGGCAAAAATCATTCGTCCAGCAGCAGTTTGCAGTACCGAAGTAACCAAAACGCCTACTGTTTCGCCAATATGCTTTTTGCCGCCATCAACGACAATCATAGTTCCATCATCAAGATACGCTACGCCCTGCCCAAATTCCTTACCGTCTTTTACGACATGTACTACCATCTCTTCTCCTGGCAGCACAACCGGTTTGACAGCATTAGACAATTCATTAATATTCAGAACGGAAACACCTTGGAGTTCAGCTACTTTATTAAGATTATAGTCATTGGTTATAACCTTAGCGTTCAGAAGCTGTCCCAATTTTATTAGTTTAGAGTCTACTTCAGCAATATCATCGAAATCCCGGTTTTCAATTTGCACATTAAGCTCAAGCTCTTTTTGCATACGATTTAAAATATCTAAGCCGCGGCGACCCCGGTTACGTTTTAACAGATCAGAAGAATCAGCAATATGCTGCAGTTCCTCAAGAACAAATATCGGTACAATGAGCAAGCCATCCACAAAACCGCTTTTACAAATATCGGCGATACGTCCGTCAATAATAACACTGGTATCGAGAATTTTCGCCGAGCATGCGCTCTCGCTTTTCTCTTTCGTTCGGTCTTTATTCTCGCGATTTAGCCATGGTAATGCCGGCAAATTAGAAAACATATTAAGTATCTCTTCACGTTTTCTAATAGCGACATTAATACCCAAATAGCCAAGGATTATGCTTAATACAAGCGGAACATACTTACCAACGATCGGAATAGGCAAAAAAGCTGACCCCAGCAAATTCGAAATTATTAGTCCAGTGGCCAAACCCAGTACACCAGCAAGAACATCATAACCAGGCATTCTATTTAAGCGTACTTCTAGCCAGTAAGTGAAGTTCCACAAATATCTGAGCAGAAACGGCGCAATTATAAAACCAACAATTCCGCCTACCAAACCTCCAAAAACAAACGAGAGAATAGTAGTCATTGTAACTCCAAACACACCGATCCGTAAAAACTCTTCACTTACTACAGTAGCCAACAGTGGAATAATCTTGTCGGTTATCATAAGCCCACCAACTGCCGCCAACACGGTAATAATTACTCTTAGTGTTTTGTCAATCACGGCCTCTACCTCCTTTCTTACCAAGAATCAATTTACAGTCCAAAAAGTGGAAATACACCTTTATTATGCCCTACTTTGAATAAAAAAATACGTCCCCGATGAAAAACCATCTTGGCTGTATTGGCTTTTAGTATAGCATAAAGCCTGAGCCCTTGTCAAAATTTAATATTGTAGCATGTCGAATTAATTTTTGTCAATAATTCAGCCCTATTTATATTTGTCTTGTTAATTCGTCCATTTCTTTCTGTCGCACATTGACAACTACGGAGAGCAGTTTATATAATAAAGGCAAAGCGAGGTGTACCTAAACGTGCAGGATAATAAATGTTGTACTGACTTTCAGTCCGCTGTAGACGAATATTTAATCCGCCATCGCAGCGTACTTGACATTTTAACCAAATATCAGGAAGCGTCAGCCCGGGTAAACCGAGCTATTGCCAAAGCAGTAACAGGCTGCGGCTGCATCCAGGTCGAGGCTGCCCGCCAGTCGGCTCCTGAAACAGCTTCCTATAGCGAACTAAAAGAGCATATGTCATCACACCTTGTTGGCGAGCCCTGCCTGCAATGCCGTGAAGTCATTGCCAAGGAACTAGGGCATAGTATGTTTTATCTAGCCGCCCTGTGCAATCTTACCGGACTTTCCATGCATCAAGTCATGCAACAGGAGTATAAAAATGTCAAAACCCTTGGTGTTTTCCATTTAACTTAAAGAAGTACATAGCCCGCACAGCCATACAGGCTGTGCCTTTTTTTTGCCCTAAAAGAAAGTTTACCTTTCACCTGGATAAGGGCAACACAGCTTTCGCTTCGCCAAGGCTCGGCACAAGCCGTGTTTGCTTTATCCTTAAAACAGTATTACATAAACATTTTTCCTATGGGAATGATACTATTAAAGGGGGGTAAACATGCATTATTTATTGCGGAATATATTAAGTATACTGGTAATAACCTTTAGCTGCTTACCGGTTATGGCCACCCCACCCGAAACGACAGTTGGTGGAGAATTAGTTTCCGGGTATATGACGGTAGTTGACGAAAAAGGTACGGTTGTATTTCAAACCGGCCACGAAGTTCAGCCTGGCGATGAATATATCAGCGAAGATGATGTCCTATATGAAATTATTTCAGTAGAAGGTACTCTGGCTCGTTGTCGCTCCAGGCAAAACCTCTCTGGCGCTCTTCCAGATGACACTATTTTCGTACAGGCACCGCCCGCCGATGCACCCAAACCAAAAATTGCCATTTATCATTCACATACCGATGAGTCATATACACCTACTGACGGTGTAGCGACCCAGCCGGGTAGAGGTTCTATCATGATCGTGGGTGACGCTTTTGAAAAAAGACTTACAGAACTAGGTTATCAGGTTGACCATTCGAAAACCCTGCATGATCCGCATGATGCTAACGCCTATCATCGTTCTCGCCGTACAGCCATGAAATTGTTGCAAGCACAACCTATAGCCATGTTTGATATTCACCGTGACAGCGCACCGCTTAACGTGTATCGTACCACAATCAACGGCCAAAACGTTGCCAAAATGATGCTGGTAGTTGGGCGGCAAAACCAAAATCGTCAAACGACAATGGATTTTGCCAGAAGTATCAAAGCAGCTACTGATGCCAAATACAAAGGCTTAATCAGAGGTATATTTATCGCCCACGGTAATTACAACCAGGACCTAGGACCACGAACCCTCTTGCTTGAAATCGGCACCGAGCATAATACCCGTGAGGCTGCCGAACGTAGTATTACACTGTTTGCAGATGTTGTTCCCAGCTTTCTTGGCCCAGGCGGCGCCAGTGGCGGCGTTGCCGAAGCAAGCCAGGCAGGCACTTATACTGAAATGAGCAATACCGATACCGGTGTAGCAGATACCTCCTATACTCCGGTAGATACAGCTCCAGGTTACGATGTTCTGACAATGTTGGCAGTAGTAGCCATTGGGATTATCGCTTTCTTATTCCTTAGTACCGGTAGTTGGCAAGAGGCCAAGAAAAAGCTTCAACAATTCTTTAAATACGAGTTCGCTAACTTTTTAGGATCGCGTAAAAAGCGAAAAGAATAGGGGGGCTGCAAATGAACAAAAGCCGTTTAGCCAAACTTGTTGGCATCCTGGCGCTCGTTGCCGTTGTCACAGTCGGCATTGTTCACTATGTTCCTCTAAATATATTTCCGGTTCAACAAAAACCGGAGCAATCTCCCCAACAAGTATATGATTATTACCTCATACTTGATGAAAATACCAAAGAAGTTCTTATGTATGTCCCCTTAGTTGTTAACGTCGGTGACGAGCTTATCAGCGAAAACAACAAGCG
>CAZCEN010000022.1:0-22627 GCA_964497205.1 uncultured Sporomusaceae bacterium | reverse complement strand
GCTCCATTATTATGCTGGCCAAACAGATGGGCTTACGTGTCATTGCCGAAGGCGTCGAACGCCCAGAGCAGGTCGCTTATCTAAAACAATACAGTTGTGACGCAATCCAAGGCTATCTGATAAGTAAACCTGTTTCTAAAGAAGCCATAACCGAATTTTGGGCACATAATATTTTCCCCACAACAAGCACCCTCTGACTACCGGTGTAAACAAAAACCAGCTAATTAAGCATAAATCAGATTGGTTCCTTGACTCACTTTTATACATGTAAAACTCATATTACTTCCCCTAAAAAAAAGATGCCAAACTAACAAAATTTGGCATCTTTTTTAGTCTCATTAATAATACTTTTTTCTTTATCGGGTAAATGGCGAAATTTTTTTGGAATTTAATCGCGACTGCGAGAACAGTTCTGTAGCATAATGAATAATATAATATTTATCTGCTTTCAGTATAAAATAAAACCATTACTCGCTATCTAGGAGCAAATATGTCAGCTTTATTTTGGTACAGCTGTCTGGCTGTTATCGGCTTGGGCACCGCTGCGTTCGCCATATATAAAAAAAGATATGTCACCGATTTGTCCACCTGGCTTGTGTTCTATTTGTTTGCCACCGGCGTAATCTGGCTGGGCGAAGTTATTGTACTCGTTGTATTCAACAGCTACGCCTATAAGCCAGGTATGTTTCAGAACCCCTTGTTCGAGAACCTCATAGGGCACCTGTCGCTCAATTCTACGTTATGGCCCAGTGCCGCTGTGCTGGTGGTGGCGTATCGCCTGAGGTATGGCTGGATAACCTTGATCGCGGCTGTTTTTATCCTGCTGGAATATTTGTTTATCACTTATGGAATGTACGAACAATATTGGTGGCGATATTACATGACCGCGACGGTAACTATTCTCTATCTTGCAATCTTAAAAAAGTGGTTTCCCCTCATGAATCAAATACGTCGAGGTCTACCGCGCTTCATTACCTTATACTTTGCCGCTTTTGTCATCATTCACCTGCCTATTCCGCTAATGCTTCTTTACGGAAAACAGTATTATAGTGTGGCTGTCACCCAGGACATGTACCAGTCCAGCACTATCTTTATCGTATCCTATCAGTTGGTGGAAACATCCATAGTAATGTGCTTTCTTTTTCTGGACAAGTGGTATTGGAAGCTGGCACCCTACTTCATTTCCTTTGCTGGCCAGATCTTCCTGGCTGGCAAAAACATCCTGATCATCCAGGATAGTTGGAGCCTCGTATACACTCTGCTCCTTTATGCCATCGTGCTAACACTTTGCCTGCTCATGGAAAAATACACACTGCCGCCAATCGACCGGTTTCTCAAGCAGCGGTAGATTTTTGAAGAAGTCCATATACTTCCATAACACAATTTCCGCCTGGAAGAAAAAACCTCTTATTCTTTCGGCTGCACTTATACTTCTGCCGACAAACCGAAAGCGCCGCCGATAATAAAGGTAATATCGATCTGATCTATCCGGTTAAAGCCAGCTTCTCTGAGCTATAAAAATAGTCCTCTCAGAAACGTTTCGCCTTTCTAAGAGGACTATTTCGTATGCGCAATGCTAGAAAACGATGATTTTAATATTTTCCTTGACTTCGTTGACCAAACTCTGACTCATATTAAAATTTCATTTTTATTCCTGTACGGTAAATAGTACCGTTAATCCAATTATCATAATCCTTATAGTTGAAAATGTTATCTACGCCTAAATAAACGGTAGTCGTCGGGTTAAGTTCTTTACTGACCAGAGCATTCCAGACGGCATAAGATTTCGTATTTCGATCAGAATCAATGACATTTCCTTTCCAGGTTCCCCATAAGTTTCCGGTCAAGCCTTTCTCGTTATTAATATAGGACAGGCTGGCGCCAATTAAATGCCGGGCCCGATCCTCTAAGCGAATGCCGTCCTTTTTGTTTTGCGCATCCAAGTAGGTATAGTTGACTTTAAACTTCAGTTTATCCGTAAGCCGGTGTCCGATCTCTGCTTCAATGCCTTGCATACGTGCTTCCGCAATATTATTATACGATTTGACTTTAATTTTTCCTCCGGGAAGTGTTTCACCGGTATCATATGTATTGATCAGATCTTTAATTTCGTTATGGAAAATTCCGATCTTCCCTGACAGCGGACCGTTCTCTCCTTCCCAGCTCAGGTCATAGTTGACTGACCGTTCCGGATCAAGATTAGGATTACCAACAAAATAGTACATTCCTCCCATTTGGAAGGAGTGATACAGTTCAGTGGTTGTTGGCGTTTTAAAACCATAACCGATGTTCGCCTTGAGGCGGCTGTTAGGTTTAAGTTTATACGTTGCCCCGAGTTTAGGACTTAAAGCACCGGAAAATTTATCACTGTCGTCATAACGCAATGCAGAAATAACGAGCAAACGGTCATTAACGACCCACTCATCCTGCAAATAACCGGCATAATAGTCTAACTCCGCCTCGGATCCCGCCGAAGTTTTTCCTTCGCGTTTCAGTATATAGGGATTCTTGCCGGAATTGATCCGGGTCCCGCGTACTTCTTCCTGGCGATACTCGGCACCGTAGGTCAAGATGTGGTTTTGATTCAGAACCGTGCTGGCGTTGGCCTCCAAAGTATTAATCGTGCGTTTAATAACATCAAAGCTGCTTAAAACACCGGTATTTTTGTTTCTGCTTTCATAATCCTTTTCATAGACGGATTGATAAAAGCGTATTTTATAGTCTGTATCTGTCGTTTTTCCTTCATATCCAATATGGTAACCTGTTCTCTGATTATCATTGACATAACGGGTATTACCGCTGATACGCTGCGTATCTTCCTGCAGGTAGTCCAGACCAAAAGTGATTTTTTTCTGGTCATTCAATTGCCACTCACCCTGAAAGTTAAAGGGACGGCGCGTGCCATAATAGTTATTGGTATCGCCGTTACTTTGCGTAAAGGGGTCTTCTTTACGCTCACCGGCACTCAGAGACCAGCCGAAGCGTCCCTGTTTGCCGGCGTCATAGCGAAATAGCCAGTTGCGGCCATTACTAAAACCATCGGCCTTACGTCCTTCCAGTTCCAGGCTTACCTGCGGTTTATTCGGCCTTTTCGTAATAATATTAATCACGCCGCCCATGGCGTCAGAACCATACAAGGCACTGGTTGCCCCTCGAACGATTTCTATCCTCTCGACATTCTCCATACCGATGCGGTCAATTTCAAAGGAGTTGCCGCGCTCCAGCGATACCTCACCACTAATCCGTCTGCCGTCAATCAAAATAAGAACATGCCGTGCATCCGAGCCACGAATGGAAATCGTTGAGCCTTTCATGCCGTCCACACCAAAGGATATGTTGGTCGCTGTTTCTAATGCTTGCCTAAGCGTTGCCGCGCCTTTCGCAGCCAGTTCCTTCTGCGTGATAATTTCCACTGACGAGGGGACATCTTTTACCTCTTGTTCAGTCCGTGTGGCGGTGATGACAACATCACGGGTAGCTACCGCCTCTTCCGCCGCATAAACGGGAGTAATCATCCAGGCTGCGACGGACAAAGTCAGCAAGACATTGCATTTCTTTCTTGAAAGTATTTTTTTCATAAATTCCCGGCTCCTTGTTTTCTATTATAAAGACTCACCCTAGGACATGTTAGCTTGTACGACCTGTTCACCCGTAATGAGAGCGTTTAGGCATTCCAATACCGATTGCGCAATATTCATATACCAAAATTGCCCTGCAACAGTCAGCCGGGCGGCAGTGGAGCCAAAATGCATCAGTCCCCGCGCTTCCCATAATTTCAATAACGGCTCAATCTCCAGGACATCTGATCCGTATTGGGCCGCTAATGGCCGTATCGCTAGATAACCTTGCTTTATCTGCCCGAGAATGGCATTTTGCAGTCCGTGAACAGCGTGAGGCTGCCTCATGCCTTTAATCGGTTTCTCACCCTTGTCAATACTGGCTAGATACTGCTCCAACTTTCTTTCCAGCGAAAGCGAAACCCCATTAATAGAACCACCGGCGCCGCAACCGAAGGGAAGGACTGCATTGCCATTTTTGGTCAGAGTATTATACATATTGCGTTCGCGGTTACTTTTTGCCCAGTGACAAACACTGATGCGCGAAAATAAATTATCTGCCAAGATTGCCTCTGCTGCCGCAAACATCCTTGCTTGTTCGGCGGTTGAAGCCGCCGGTGGCAGGAGTCCGGTATCAATAGATCTTTTCAGTAGGCTGCTTTCATAAACATTTAATTGATATAAGTCCCAGCCATCTATGGCCGCTGTACTTAGAAGTGCCAGATCCTCCAGCCAGACTTCCCAGTCTTGGTACGGCAATCCATACATTAAATCAATAATAACTGCCGCCTGCTCATAATGCGAAAGCTGCTGCAACCGCTCCAGAATAATTTCCTTGGCATCCAGCCGCCCGACCGCCTGCCGCACAAAGGTATTGAAAGACTGCACGCCAATCGAGATACGATTGACTCCGTTTTCCAGCCAGGCCTCCATCTTGCCCGGAACTAAATCATGGATCCGTGCTTCCAGTGTCAATTCGTAATCGTTTGCCAATGGCAGGTAGGAGCGGATAGCCTGCAGCAGCCGAGCTGAGTTATAGGGCGACAGGGTGCTGGGAGTACCGCCGCCAATATAAACAGCATGAACCAGTCCGCTGTTTATATTGCGATCATGTGTGCTCATCTCCAGTTCACGAATCAATCGATCAATATAGGCGGTTTCTCTCTCTTCAGCAGCTATATTTTGGAAAAAGCCGCAATACAGGCAGCGCTGCAAGCAAAATGGTATATGTAGATAGGCGACCCGCTTGCCCTTTTCTGCGGGTTGATGCATTAGTTTCTGCCACGTGGTCTGCCATTCCTCCGGTTCTATCGCGCTGCCGCCTAGCCCGGCATGAATCACACGTTTTTTAATAAAAGATGAGGTCAGTGGATCACTGGTTTCCATGCCCACCAATAGCTCGTACTGTTCGGGGCTCATCGCGGAAAACAGTTGGTTTAATTTATCGCCTGTCAAATCGCAGCTCCCTCCTTAACCTAATGAACCAGGCTTATTTTCGTTAATAGTGAAGCAAAGATCTCCTGCGCTTTTTGAAGATCGTTGGCATCCGGATGCTTGGCTGCCTCGCGATGACGCGCTTCCCGTTCAGGCGTCATCGCATGGGGGTGGCCTTCAGGCAGGTCTTTAAACTTTTCCAGCAGGCGGGAAGCTACTTTTCCCTGGCAAATAAAGCTTCCCAGCAGCTTATTGTCATCTGCCAGCAATGCGGCGGCGTTAGCCATCGATTTGGCGGCATGTTCGGAATCCGGATAGGCACCGAGTGTGGCAAAGAGCGCCACTTTTTTCCCATGAATGGTCCGCAGATAGGCTTGCGTTTTGTGATCAGCCGTTCCCCGGTCCACCCAAAAACCAATAGCAATGAAATCATAGTCATCCGCCGGCGGAGCAGCCTCAACCGGAAAAATATCTGCACCTTCATCAAAAATCTGTGCAATCGCTTCTGCGATTTTTTTCGTATTACCGGTAACGCTGGAATAAACAATCAAATGTTTCATTGGATAAGCCTCCTTCGAAAAATTTTTCAGGTGTAATTTAATCGCTGGCAATTATTCATTATATTGTTTTAGCATTTGCACTCCCCCCAATAACAGGAACATGCCGGCGATGCCTAGCAGTAGAATAGGTTGTGCGGCATTCTCCCATGCCTCTGTCCGCAACAGATTATTGGCCAAGCTCAACGGCAAAGCGGCTACCACCGGCTTAACAAGCACCGGAAGATTCTTAATGGGGAAAAATGAGCCGCAGAAAAAAATCATTGGTGTAATTAAAAAATTGTTGACCAGTGAGATTTCGTCCGGATCAGACACCCATAACCCTACCGCCATGCCCAAAGCGGCAAAACAAAAAGCGGTTAAAAACATACCGGCAATCCCGATGACGGATAACGCAGGCGCGTCAAACAAGAAATAGGCTATACTGTACAGCAAGGTTCCCATCAAGAGCCCCCGGGTCACGCCTGCCAGTACAATACCCAGTCCGGTCTGCAGCGGTGAAATCGGGCTCATGACCAGGGTTTGAAAGGTGTGAAAATGTAACCGGCTGACACTGGTAGATAACGACGTCTGCTGAAAAGCATTGAGCATAACCGTTATCCCTAAGATTCCTTTTGCTAAAAACGGGACATAACCGCCCGGGACATCAACCCGCGAACCCAGTCCCAAGCCAAAGGCGAATAAATAAATAACCGGAAATAAGATGGAAGAAAAAACATGACCCAGTTTGCCAATTTTCTTTTTCATCAGCACCATTTCCCGGACGTATACCGCATACCACCCCATTAAGCGCTCTCCTCTCGAATCAGTTGCAGAAAGGCTGTTTCCAAGGTTATCTGCGATTCCGTTTTATTGGCGGCAAGCGCTTTTAGCGTCTCCGGCGTACCGGTGACCGCAACTCTGCCGGATTTTAGCAAGGCAATCCGGTGACACAATACTTCGGCTTCATCCATATAATGCGTAGTCATTAAAATGGTTTTACCCGCTGCGGCCAAATTACGGACAATCTGCCAAATATCTTGCCGCACATCAGGATCAAGCCCGACTGTTGGCTCATCCAGCAGCAATAGCTGCGGCTGCGGCAGTAAGACCCGCGCAATCAAGGCCCGCCGCGCCATACCGCCTGATAAAAGTCCAACTTTCTTGTTTCTAATGTCGATCAGATTAAACTCCTCCATAAGTTCTTCGACTCGCCGGCGCGGATAAGCGACAGCGAACAGGCGGGCATACAGCAGTAGGGATTCTTCGACTGTCAATTCTCTTTCCAGGTTACTTTCCTGCGGTACAAGACCGATAAAGCGTTTGCGTTCCAACATAGGTACCGCCTTACCTTCTGCAAAAAAATCCAGGCTGCCGGCATCCGGCCGGCTTAAGCCGGCAATCATTTTTATCAGCGTGGTTTTGCCTGCTCCGTTCGGACCTAACAAACCAAAAATTTCGCCCTTGCCAACCTTTAGGGAAACTTGATCAACAACGGTATCTTTGCCATATTGCTTGGATACCTGCCGTAAACCGAGGACACACTCAGGCGCCGCAAGACAAGCAAATGTCGTGGGGGAAGCAGACAAGATGCTCATCACCTCCCTGCTTAACCGTCATTACCGTTGTTTCCACTCCGTACAGTTGTTTGAGCGTATTCGCGGTAAAAACCTCATTCACAGCGCCGTCAGCAAAGACTTTCCCTGCTTTTACTGCAATAACCCGCTGACTGAAACGAGCCGCATGATTCAAATCATGCAATACCATGACAACGGTGATTTGCCTTTCCTGATGAAGCCGCTGCACCAGCTTCATCAACTCCAACTGATGAAAAATATCTAAATACGTTGTAGGTTCATCCAGCATCAGGATTTGCGGTTGTTGGGCAAGAGCCATGGCTAGCCAGGCTCTTTGCCTTTCACCCCCTGATAAGGTATCCAAGCGGCGATGCACAAATTCCGTCATGCCGGTAGCAATAATCGCATCCGCCACCTGACTTTTGTCTACCTCACTCACCGCAGAAAACATCCTTTGATGCGGCGAACGGCCATAAGAAACTAAATCATGTACCGTAATATCGCTAGGCGCCTGCACCGACTGCGGCAAGACTGCCATAATTCGCGCAACCTCATTGGGGGTCATACGGTGAATGTCTTTGCCGTCAAGCAGAACACTGCCGGCTTTGGGCGGCAAAAGGCGGCTTAAAGCTTTTAATAAAGTGGATTTTCCTGAACCGTTCGGTCCTATAATCGAAACCATTTCCGGTTTATCAATACATAGATCCAGGCGCGTCGCAACCACTTTTGCTCCGTAGCCCAGAAGAACAGAACGTGCTTCAATACAATGACTCATCGATGCATACCCCTCTTTCGCAACAAATACAGGAAGAACGGAGCTCCCAGAAAAGCCATGAAAATACCGACCGGAAGTTCTACCGGGCTGAAAACAGTGCGCGCCACAGTATCGGCCGCCACTACCAACGCGGCCCCCAGCAAAGCGGAGCATGGCATCAGATATTCAAAATCAGAACCAACCATCATACGCGTGATATGCGGTACAATCAGGCCGACAAAACCCAGCAGTCCGGCAACGCTGACCGCAGACCCCGCCAACAACGCCGCCAGTCCGACCAATAAAATACGCGCAGTTTCCACGCGAATTCCCAGTCCTTTAGCTACTTCATCACCTAACTGCAAGGTATTCAGGTACCGGTAGCCAACCAATGAACCGATGATACCGGCAAAGCTATAAGGCAAAATCATGCGCACATGTTCCCAACTGCGTCCCTGAAAACCACCAACCATCCAGTTAACCGTTCCCTGCACTTTATCAGAATGAAAAACCATCAGTGTACTCATGCCGCCGCCAAAAAATGCGGCAACAGCCACTCCCGCCAAGATCATCCGCAGCGGATGAACACCACGCTCCCATGCCAATATAAATACGACCGCTAAAGCAATTAGCGCTCCCGCAAAAGCAGCAACCGGCACAAGTGCACTATGGGTCGGCCATAGAATCATTACCACCATGGCCGCCAATCCTGCTCCTGACGAAACGCCGATAATTCCGGGATCGGCCAGGGGATTGCGCAAAACTCCTTGCAGAATGCAGCCGGCTAAAGCCAAATTCATGCCGGTAAAAGCACCGACTAATAGACGCGGCACACGGATATTGCGAATGATTTGATACGACTCGCTGCCGCTTTGCCCGGATATTGCCTCCCCTATTTCCGCTACAGTGACATTCACAGCTCCTACCATGACACCACTAATAAGCGCAGCCAGAATGGCTGCAAAACCTAAAACACTGACCCATGTTCGCATTCCGGTGCGCGGATCTACATTACATTCGCTCATGGCTCTGCCACCTCCGGGTACACCAATTGTTCGAGCAGCGCCAACGCTTCGCCAACCCGCGTGCCGGGATTAACGGCAAACAAGTGATAAGGCAGTATATGCACCCGGTTATTCGTTACCGCTTTCAAACCTTGCCAAGCAGGATGTTTCGCCAATTCATTACGAAATTTCTCGCCTACTTTTTCATCAGAGCTATGGGTAATTAATAAAATGGCATCCGGATTTTTCGCGGCTACATATTCCATACTCAGCGGCACATAACTCATTTTTTCACTCACAGCAGCCTGCGTGCCGGCAATATTTTCCGCGCCGATCCGTTGCAGCAAATCACCGGTAAAACTGCGCGGAGTTGCCATATTGAAACTTTCGGTAGAACCCCAGACACTCAATACTTTTGGCGCAGGACCGGTACGTTTTTTAGCAATTACTTTCCGGTATGAATCTTCGATATCGGCTATTGCTCCGTCCGCCTGTTCCGGCTGTCCGGTCAGTTCACCGTAAAAACGCAGAGTATCGAGAATTTGCTGGTAGTTATCCAATGTCTGCAGCAGAATGGGGATACCGGCCTTTTCCAAAACAGCGAGCAGATTGTGATGGGGCGGCACATTGACACCCAGTATCAAGTCAGGATTCAGCGCCACTAGCTTCTCTACACTGGGGTTAGTGGTAGTGCCAACAGCAGGAATAGACTTTACCGCCTCTTTAACTTCCGGCGAAAGTGCCTCCGTCGTCGGCTTGCCAACCACACTGCCGCCTGCGGCATAATATAAATCAAGATTTGAAGCATTCAAAACAATGACCCTGTGCGGCCGTATTGGAATCTGCACTGTCCGTCCGGCACTGTCTGTGACTGACCGTAAACTTGCTGTGTCTACTTGTTTACCCGTCAAATTATCTTGAAAAAAAACCATTCCCCCCGCCAACATCCCTATGATTAAAATACTCAATATCATGCCAATCCGTTTATGCACTTCTCCACCTCATCATGCCAACCATGCTATTATCAACACCTTTCCGGCCAATTACGGCAACAACTGATAACTAATCGGTATTTTCATTGCTACCGGGCGTCCCAGGCCGTGTCGGAACGGAACTACACGCCGGACCACTGCGGCGGCAGCCTCATCCAGCAAAGAAAATCCCGACGACTTTTCAACCCGTACTTGGCGCAATTCGCCACCGGCGCTTAACTCGACAAATACGGTAACCACCCCTTCATACCCCCGTTTGCGGGCGATATAAGGATATTCCTTATGTTTTTCCACCTCGGCCAGGAAAGCCAAAATCGCACCGTCAATGCCAGGCGCTGCACCTTCCCCGCTTCCCGAACCAACGCTGGTGCCACTACCACTGCCTGCGATTCTACCTGTTCCCGGCTTTGCACTTATGGCAGTGCCGTTTCCCATACCTATGCCTGTGCCATTTTCGCCTGTCGCCGCAGTCATTGCCTCACCGGCATTAGCAGAACCGGCCTGCGGCAAATTCGTTGTTTGCAGTTCATCAGTTGAAAAATTCCGCATGGGTTCCGACGCAAGCGGTTGATTGGGCGCCTGCGAAAACAACCCCGGTGCAGTGGGCAATCCAGCCGCTTTTTCCGCAGAATGAATAGGAGCCCCGCTAGTACCATTTTCGCTGCCACTAACTAACGATAAATCAACCACAATATACTCTTCCGGCGATTGATGGACAGGCAGATTCCCTATCAATAATCCTAGTAAAAGTATCAGCATAAAGTGGATAATGCAGGAGATTCCAAAGGCTTTGGGCCAATATGCAGCCTGTGTCACAATACTCACCTCTGCTTATGCTGAGCCGCAATGGCTAATTTTTGTACACCGGCTAATTTTAGTTCATCCATAACAGCGATCACTTTGCCGTGTTCGACAGATTGATCAGCCCGTAAAACAACGACTTGCTGCGGCTGATTGGCCATTATCTGCCGAAGCCGCCCTTGCAGTGCTTCTGGCGCTATTTCCTCTTGTTCCCAATAAAGTGTGCCCGAGTTAGAAATGGTGATGGTCAGCGGTTTCGCTACATCCTGCTGAACCGTCGCGGCCAGCGGCAGATTTACCGGCATGGTTTTCTGATAAACCATATTTAAAGTGCTCATCATAAAAAACACTAATAAAAAGAAAATAATATCAATCATCGGAATAATCATCAATTTGGGTGAACTTTCCACCCGGTAGGCACGGAGCTTCATACTTGTTCACCTTTGACATTTTCAATAATAAACGCGCAGCTTCTTTCAATCTCTGTTATCAAGGCGTCGAGACGATGGCAAAAGTAGCTGTGCGACACCAAAGCCAATACCGCTACGCTCAATCCGGTCGCCGTCGCCACTAAGGCTTCACCAACGCCACCGGTTATCGCCGCCGGATTGCTATTATTCACGTTAAATACACTAAATGAGCCAATCATGCCGAAAACCGTTCCTAATAGTCCCAACAGCGGTGCCAGAGTAACAACAGTATCCAGTTGTCCGAGCTGTTTGCGCAACTGGGCAGATTCCCAGGCGGTAACATTTTCAAATGCCTCTTTCATCCCCGCTATATCGCCGCGACAACGCAGCCCGGCCGCAAGAACGCGTGCAACCACTCCCGGTGATTGTTCGCAAATCTTACTTGCACCCGCCCAGTCGGCATTACTAATTTTCTCTTGCATATGTAGAAAGAATCCTGGCGACTGCCGGTTGTTGCGACGATAATAGCGCCACCGTTCCAGCACAATTGCCATAACGTAAATGGAACACAACAAGAGCGGATACATAACTAGTCCCCCTTGCTGAAATAATCGTATTGCTTCCCGTATACTATCCATAATCGCACCTCTCACAAAAAAATAAAACCCCGTGCATCAACACGGAGCTCGTGGCTCTCTTCTCATTTTATATGGCTTTGATGGCAACCGGCATTGGCAGTGTACCAGTTGAAATCGTTCGCTTCCATACACTCAATATGGCCGCATCTAGGACATTTTATCTCCACATACTTTATACAACCTTTAAATAACAAACGATTGCAATTAGGACAACGAAACGTTCTTGGTTCTGCATTCTGGACTGTAACTGTAAGAGAAACTTTTCGCATGAGTTCACCTTCCTTGGCATAGTCGTCAACAATGACGCATGGATGGTTATCTCCAAAAAAGAAACCTCCGTGCTATACATTTGTTGGCACGGAGCTCTAGGCTCTCTTTTAATTGATAATGGTTTTCATTCTCATTGTCATTATAAAATAGCAGATCTTGCATGTCAAGTATAAATATGGGGCAATTGTGTTTAACTTGTGATAATGTCACCTTGTAGACTATCGCGATAAAATGTCACTTACTTACTCATAAAATTATTTGAAATGTAGCAACATGTAGAAAAGGAGGTTAGCATAAGAAAAAAAGACTTGGCATAGGCAAGTTTTTGGACGCCGGCAAAGCCGTCTGTATCCTAAGAAGTATACTTTAGCAAAAACCGATAATATAGAGGGTCTGTTATTGTTATAAAAAACTCTCTACGATTTTAGGAGGTTATTCAATGGAAGTAATCGGTATTCTCCTTAGTTTATTTTTACTCATGTTCTTTGCCTACCGTGGTTTTTCAGTAATCTTATTTGCTCCTGTTTTTGCTTTACTTGCCGCTTCACTGTCCGGGCTTGCCCTCATGCCGGCCTATACCGAACTGTTCATGGCTAAAGCAGTTACCTACATTAAATCATTTTTCCCTGTCTTCTTATTGGGTGCGGTCTTTGGAAAAATGATGGAAGATACCGGCTTGGCCAAAGGCATTGCCCACGCCATTATTAAAGGCTTGGGTAAGGATCGCGCTATTCTCTCCATTGTTTTGGCAGGTTGCGTGCTTACCTACGGTGGCGTAAGCCTGTTTGTTGTCGTATTTGCGATATACCCCTTTGCATCGGCACTGTTTAAAGAAGCCGATATTCCCAAGAGATTATTGCCAGCCACGATTGCGCTCGGTGCATTTACTGCCACTATGGACAGTATTCCGGGCACACCGCAAATCCAGAATCTAATTCCCACTAACTTTTTCGGCACCAATATTTATGCTGCTCCTATTCTGGGTCTGACAGGCGGTTTAGCGATTTTAGGTCTTGGGATTTTATGGCTGGAGCACCGCCGGAAGCAAGCTGCCGCAGCAAGCGAAGGCTATGGAAATCATACTCTCAACGAGCCTGAGATCAAAAATGAAACAAAACTTCCCTCCTGGCAAATAGCCGTTCTGCCTCTTCTAGCCGTACTTGTTGTTAACTTCCTTATGACTAATGTATTCACCTGGAATTCTGAACTGCTCGAACCTTTTAAGGCCATGAAACTGCCGTTAACTGCTCCAGCCGTTAAAAACGTTATCAGTATCTGGTCGTTAATTATCGCGCTTATTACCGGTATTGCCTTTGCAATAGCCTTAGGCTATCGAAACCTCGGTTCGACCGGCATGCTGGCAAAATCACTTAACGCCGGCGCCATCGGTTCCCTCCTGGCAATCATGAATACGGCCTCCGAAGTGGGCTATGGTAACGTTATTGCTTCTCTGTCCGGCTTCAAATCCATCTCAAGTGCTTTGATGGCAATTAAGGTAGGCGGTTCTCCCTTAGTATCCGAAGCAGTGACAGTCAATGTCCTGGCCGGTGTTACCGGTTCGGCCTCAGGCGGTATGTCTATTGCTTTGGACCTTATGGCCAAAGACTGGCTGACCTGGGCCAATTCTATCGGCATGTCGCCGGAAATCCTGCACCGGGTGGCTTCTATGGCGTCAGGCGGTATGGATACTCTTCCACACAACGGCGCGGTTATCACCTTGCTTGCGGTATGCGGCCTAACACACAAAGACTCTTATGGTGATATTTTTGTCCTGACTTGCCTCAAGTCCCTTATGGTGTTTGTAGTTATTCTCCTTCACTCAATAACCGGATTACTGTAATATAACCAACAACCAAAAACCTGTGTTGCTAAATCAGCACAGGTTTTTAGTAACAAAGAGTTTTGCAATCCCCATACATCGCTCAATACCCACTAAATACAGCATAAGGATGGTGCAAATATGAAAGAAGTAGTCATTGTCAGCGCAGTACGTACTGCCATCGGAAATTTTAACGGTTCCCTGGCCTCGGTAGCCGCAACAGACCTGGGAGCGCTAACCATTAAAGCAGCTCTTGAAAAAGCCGGCGTCAATAATGATGCTGTTGACGAAGTCATATTCGGCAATGTGCTGCAAGCCGGACTGGGCCAAAACCCGGCCAGGCAGGCGGCCATAAAAGCCGGTCTTCCATACGAAGTACCTTCCTACACCGTTAATAAAGTCTGCGGCTCCGGCCTAAAAACAGTAAATCTGGCAGCCCAGACTATTATGACCGACGATGCTGATATTGTGGTTGCCGGCGGCATGGAAAGCATGAGCCAGGCTCCCTATTTGCTTGACAGCAAAGCCCGCTGGGGTCTGCGCATGGGAAATGCCACACTCACTGATGTGATGATTCACGACGGCCTCTGGTGCGCTTTCAACGATTATCACATGGGAATCACCGCCGAAAATGTGGCCGCCAAATTCAACATCTCCCGGGAAGAGCAGGACCAACTTGCCTTTGAATCACAGTCAAAAGCGCTCAAAGCCATTGAAGCCGGTTCCTTTAAAGAAGAAATCTGTCCGGTTGTCATAAAAGGTAAAAAAGGCGATGTCACTTTCGATACTGACGAATATCCTAAAGCCGGCACAACAGGCCAATCTCTGTGCGGTTTAAAACCCGCCTTTAAAAAAGAGGGAGCCGTAACCGCCGGCAATGCGTCCGGTATTAACGACGGCGCTGCTGCCTTAGTCGTTATGTCATTAGACAAGGCAACTGCCCTGGGACTCAAACCCCTGGCCCGGATTTGTTCCTTTGCCTCAGGCGGCGTTGACCCCGCTATCATGGGCATGGGTCCGGTACCGGCAACCCGCAAAGCCTTGAAGAAGGCGGGACTTACCATCGACGATATCGACTTAATTGAAGCCAATGAGGCATTTGCCGCTCAATTCCTGGCAGTAGGCAAAGAACTTGGCTTTGCCAAGGAAAAAGTAAATGTTAATGGCGGCGCCATTGCCCTGGGCCACCCTATCGGAGCCAGCGGCGCCCGTATCCTTGTCACTCTGCTGCATTCCCTGCAGGCCAGAAATGCCAAGCTTGGGTTGGCCACATTGTGCATCGGCGGCGGCCAGGGCGTTGCCACCATCGTAGAACGTATCTAATTGCTTATGTTAGCTGCTACCTCCCATTCCATTACTATTCTATAACAAGAGGTGTTTTCTATGGTGCAAGATATAAAATTTGCCGACATCAAAGTTGGCGACAAGGCCAGTATGGCCAAGACCGTGTCCGAGTATGACGTGTATACCTTTGCCGGTGTCAGCGGCGATTTTAATCCAGTACACATCAATGTGGAATTCGCCAAAACCACAATGTTCAAAGAGCGTATCGCCCATGGCATGCTGTCAGCCGCCTTTATCTCGGCGCTGCTTGGCACAACACTGCCTGGCGCCAATACCATTTACCTTGCCCAGGAACTGGCCTTCAAAGCTCCGGTAAAAATCGGTGATACCGTAACTGCCACAGTAGAAGTTATAGAAAAAATCGAAGCCAAAAACCGGCTAATCTTAAAAACCACAGTCACCAACCAGGAAGGCACTTTAGTCATTGACGGCAAAGCCACTGTAATGAAAAAAGAGTAAACTGTCAGGAAAATAAGAGCCATGTTGGCCCCCAGGATATTGCCTGAGCCGAACCAACATGGCTTTTTCTATGCTATAATTTAGTTTTTATCTACGGCTTCCCGCCCAGGAAAAAACAGCTCCATACTTTCTTAACTTGGGCACGACAGGTAGCACAATTGCTGCCGCTACACCGATCTGAACGAGGTTACCAGGTACTGATGCCATTGGTGCAAGCCAATTGCCATAAATAATCCCTTCGGCACCATAATAACCAACTATTTTAATAATACAGGCCGCCACCAAAGCCAGGACATAGGCCTTCAGCGTCTGGTTCTTTTCGCAAATAGCGCCAACTGTATATCCCATGAGTCCGACAACTATCAGCGTAAAGGGCGCCCATAAGAACCAGCCGCCCACCACATCGAAAAGGGCCATGCCGATTCCTCCCGCCAAAGCGCCTAACCAGCGCCCGTAAAGAATGGCAATAATAAATAGCGGCACATTCCCCAAATGAATTAAACCACCATTGGCGGCAACGGGAAGACGAACATTTACAAATACCGTACAAGTAAAAACAAGCGCAATGCCCAATGCTGCATAAACTAATTGTTTGGTTTGACTTAAGGTCCGTTGTTCCACAGTTTTTCCCACCTTATTAAATCCTGACTTTACTATCGCCGCTGAAATCGGATGCGCTGGCAAGACGGTGGGCTGCGTGATAGGTCGGACCCACGTAGGAGTTTATCGGGAATCCATGCTGGATGGCCTGGGTAACAAATTTTTTAGCCTGGGCGACTGCGTCCGGCACCGGTAACCCCTGGGCCAGTCCGGCCGTGATAGCGGCGGCATAGGTGCAGCCGGCACCGTGTGTGTAATTTGTATTGATTTTCGGCGTTTCGAAAATGGTGAATTCCTTGCCGTCATACAATATGTCAATCGCATTTTCCGTACCCAGCTTGGCACCGCCCTTAATCAGAACGTACTTAGAACCGAGTGCATAAATTTTAACGGCCGCCTCTTTCATTGTATCGACGGACTGAATGCGAACACCGCTCAATTGGCTGGCTTCAAACACGTTGGGAGTAATAATGGTGGCCCGCGGAGCAAGCTGCTGGCTTATGGCAACTGCTGATTCCGGATGCAGTACTTCATCAGTGCCCTTACAGATCATGACCGGGTCAATTACGATGTTTTTAACCGGATACTCATCTAGTTTTTTGGCAACAAGCGAAATTATCTCAACGGTGCCCAGCATGCCGGTCTTCATGGCATCTACGCCGATACCGCCGAGCACGGTATTGATTTGGGCTTCCAAAGCTTCCAGCGATAGTGGATAAACATCATGAGCCCAGTTATTGGCAGGATTTTGGGCAACAAGCACGGTGATTGCCGTCATGCCGTATACGCCAAACTCCTGAAACGTTTTTATGTCGGCCTGCAAGCCGGCGCCGCCGCTCGTATCTGATCCGGCTATGGTAAGTGCCTTAGGTACTTTCATTTCAAAAAATCCTCCTGTCAACCTAAAATAGTACTTTTGACTAATTCTTTGCAAAACATGGTTGTATTATAAATCAAATCTGATACTATTAAAATATACAGAATTTATATTTTAGATAGGTACAGATAAAGGGGTAAAAAAATGCCGAATTTGATACTGCTTGACCATGCCAGCAAAGAACCTTTATATATGCAGCTTTACCGCCATTTTCGCACCGAAATAGAACAAAACAATCTGAAGGAAGACAATAAAATTCCTTCTATCCGCGGCCTTGCCGACAGCTTGTCTATTAGCAAGATCACGGTCGAAAAAGCTTACCAGCAGCTACTTTGCGAGGGATATATCAAAAATGGTAACCGGACGCGATATGCAGTTAACCGGTTTGTCGAAAGTTCCTGGCCGGATCCGGTGCCGCCTGTCGCGCTACCGGCGGAGAGTAGTACTGTGGAAGTCCCGCTCCGATACGATCTTGCCAGCGGCGAAATGGATATGGAGGGCTTTGATTTTGTCTTATGGAAGCGTTATATCAATAAAGCTTTTATGGATCAAAACCGTCTTATGCGTTATGGCGACCTTCAAGGTGAGGCAGAACTTCGCCGTCAGATTGTCGGTTATATCCGGTCCCGGGGAGTAAATTGCCATCACGAGCAGGTCATTGTCGGACCGGGCGTGCAAAGTCTGTTAAATATGCTGGCCAGTATTCTGAAGCCCGGTCATGATGGCATAGCCTTTGAAGAACCGGGATTTAAAATCGGCCGGAGGATATGGGAGGATCGCGGTTTTCGGATTATTCCGGTCAGGCTCAGGCGGGAGGGTATCGATACCGATGAGCTTGCCGGCAGCGGTGCGCGGCTTGTTTATGTGACGCCGTCCCATCAGTTTCCCACCGGCTATATTATGCCGATCGGCGAGCGGATAAGACTTTTAAACTGGGCTGGACAAACGGGAGCAACCATTATTGAAGATGATTACGACAGTGAATTCCGTTATTTTGGACGTCCACTGCCGGCGCTGAAGGGGCTGGATACCGAGGGGGCGGTAATTTATATGGGGTCTTTTTCTAAAGTAATCCCCCCCTCCATTCGGATCAGTTATATGGTGCTGCCAGACCGGCTGCTGGAAATTTATCAAAAAAGAGCGTCGCTGTACAATCAGGCGACTTCCACCATTGAACAACTGGCTCTGGCCCGCTACATGGCCGACGGTCATTTGGAGCGGCAAATCCGCCGGCTCAGAAAACTTTATAATGAGAAGCACGCTCTATTCCTGGACAATATTCGAACCACGTTGGGCCAGCAGGTTGAAATCAATGAAACGGAGTCGGGTCTCCATATGGTTCTGACCGTAAAATCTGACTTAACGCCAAAAGAGCTGTACGACAGAGCGCTACTAAAAGGGTGCCGGATCGCCCTCTTGCAGGATTATTATCTGGGTGAGGCTCCGGTTACGCCTTCGCAAATCATCTTATATTTTTCTAAGATTCCCGCTGCCGAAATGCCAGCAGCGATCCGTTTATTGAAAGAGGCCTGGTTTTAATTCTTTTTTCCACATCAGGGGGCAACGGTTTTGAACCTTCCAACCTACTGATAATAGTAAATAACCCATAGCCTGCAGTAAGCAGGCTATGGGTTATTGGACCTTAACGCCCCTGAACCTTATGATACTCTTTGTAAATCCCGTCTACTCTTTTTTGCGTAGCATTTGGGCTTATATAAGTGCCTTCAATGACATTTGAAAAATCATGTTTGGCAAGAATTCCTTTTATCATGGCAACATGGGGACATCGGCTATAATGATGGTGATCTGTCACCATACAAGAAGATAGATACACTACTACTTCATCTTTTGAAGCATCGCTCTGCTTCGCTAGTTTGTTGGCAAAATGCTCGATCTTTGCAGCCACACCTTTTCCACAACAGCCACCGCAGGTAAAGGATATGTATTTAATATCCTCCGTTCCAAGGTCCTCGAAGGAACCGGTTCTGTCGTAAAAGGATTTCATACAGGCCCAGCCACTACACCTTCTCTGGGCAATATCGCATTGAATAATGACAAGAAACTTTTTCATCGTTTATCTTCTCCTCTGTATTTCAGTTAAAACAATAATACATAAAAATTGCCATCTTTAGAAGGGCCAATACAAGCAATATTTATGGATACAGTTCAAGCCGGCTCAGCGTTGATTACCAAACCAGGCGGACTTTAGCAACTTTAATCCTTTGATAATATCAGGCTCATGTAAACTGCTAAAGCCCAGGAGAACCATATTGTCGGCATATTGATCAGTTCTCAGCCAATAATTGGCTACGGGATAAACAATGACGCCTGCGCGTTTGGCCTTATCGATTAGTTCGTGCTCTTTTTTGTCGTTAAATTCCAATAAAACATGCAACCCTGCGTTTTTCCCATGGATGGTGACACGGGTCCCCATTAATTCGTGAATAGTCCTAATCAGGATATCATGCTTCTTTTTTTGCGAAAGACATACTTTTCGTAGATGGCGTTCCCAATGGCCCAGACTCATAAAGTACTCCAGGGTCTTTTGTTGAAGCCAGGGAACAGGGTTATTGTATTTTTTAAAGATCTTCTGGTATCGCTCCAGTAAAGTCGGTGGCAAAACCATATAGCTTAACCTTAGCGCCGGTGCCAGTGTTTTTGAAAAAGTACCGATATAAACCACTCGATTCTTAGTATCCAGATTTTGCACAGATGGTATGGGTCTTGAATTATATCTTAATTCGCTATCATAATCATCTTCAATAATAAATCCGTCTTTTTGTACGGCCCAGTTTAAGATATTCATCCGTTTTCTAATAGGCAAAACTGCTCCTGTTGGAAATTGGTGAGACGGTGTTATATATACTATTTTAGCCTGTGATTTCTCAAGCTGAACTAAATCAATACCGTCTTCCTCCAGCCTTATGGGTTTGACATTGTAGCCATTATTAATAAAAACATCCCTAGCCCCGTCGTATGCAGGATCTTCAAAGGCTATTACGGTCGAATAGTGTCTAAAAAGTTGGCAAAGTGACAGTAAACATGACTGAGTACCGGCGCATATTACTATTTGTTCCGGTTGGCAATTAACACCCCTGGACAATTTCAAATACTTCATGATTTCTATTCGTAACCCCAGTTCGCCTTGCCGATCATTATAAGCTGCCATTTTTCCTATATCGACAGACGAGAAAACCTGATTCGTACATCTACGCCACAAATTCAAAGGAAAATCATGGGGATTTAATTCTCCATATTGAAAGTTATATTCATAATCCAATTCACTGCATTCATCCGGTGCTAGTATATAGCCGGGCGAATTTTGATTACTAAATGCGGGATAAGAAATAGTATCTATTTTATTAATGATAAAGCCGCTGCCGGTCTTGCCTTCGACATAGCCTTCCGAGCAAAGCTGCAAATAGGCATATTCAACGGTATTCCTGCCGACATGTAGCGTTTTAGCAAGCATTCGTGTTGAGGGAAGCTTACTGTCTTCAGCAAATTCACCTACTAATATTTTATCCTTTAGCTGCTTGTAAATCTGAAAGTATAAAGGCTCATTTGACTGCTCATCCAATACAATCATGCTGCTACTCACCTCACGAAACTGTATCCTTTATATTCACAAAAACATCATTTTATTATGGAGACAATTCAATTTTATTATTGTTTTTTTTAATGGTCAACTATTTCAATTCAACGATTACGGTTTGCGTAGGCCCAAACTCCGGTTTAGGTAGTGGCAGTACCCGAACCCGGCATAAACAAGAAGAACCCGTGAAATTCACGGGTTCTTCTTGTTTTTCTCTGAACAAACTTACAGTTCAACAACCTTTGTTGCAATATTTTTGCAAAATTCACTGTCATGCTCCACAAACAGAATCGTTGGCGAATATTCAAGCAGTAACTCTTCTATTTGCATACGGGAGATAACATCTATAAAATTAAGTGGTTCATCCCAGATATGCAAATGAGCTTTCTCGCAAAGGCTTTTTGCAATCAGCACTTTTTTCTTTTGTCCACCGCTAAAATCAGCCATATCCTTTTCAAATTGAACTCTTGAAAAATCTAATTTTCTTAATACTGTTTTGAAAATACTTTCATCAATGTCATTCTCCCTGGCATAGTCGGTTAAATTGCCGCTAAGGTGGGAGGTATCCTGCGCAACGTAGGATATTTTAAGCTGACTTGCTTTGCGGAAAGTACCGGTATAGTTGATATCTTCTCCGCAGATAAGTTTGATAAGACTTGACTTGCCCGAACCGTTTTTACCGTAAAGGGCTACTCTGTCTCCCTGTTCAATGGTGAAGCTTACGCCCTCACAGACTGTCTTTTCGTCATAGAATATTGATACTTTATCAAGTTCTACCAAGCGGTCAGCATGAAATTTAAGTTGGGAAATTTTAAGTCTCTCGGAGCTTTCAATATTTTTGAGAAGCTTTGACTTATCGTCAATAGCGGTTTGCTGCCTTGCTTCAATTCCCTTTGAACGTTTCATCATCTTGGCTGACTTGTGACCGATATAACCCCTATCCGGCCTTAAGCCTGAATCCCTTGTACCTAGCTTCGTTTTTTCCACTTTATCCGACCAGTCAGCTGTTCGTTTCGCAGCAGACTGTAAGCGTGTAATATCCTTTTGGAGTTTTTCGTTTTCTGCAAGCTCAAATTGATCTTGCATTTTTTTGTTTTCCCACCACGATGAAAAGTTTCCTTTTTGAATTTCAATATTTGTTTTGTTAATTGATAGGATGTGGTCAACACAATTATCAAGAAATGCTCTGTCGTGCGATACCAAAATAAAACCACGTTTGGATCGGAGATAATCTCCGACAATTTTCCTTGCCTTCATATCAAGGTGGTTGGTCGGCTCGTCAATCAGCAAGAAGCTATCTTCTTTAAGGAACAAAGTAGCAAGCAATACCTTGGTTTGTTCTCCGTTGGAAAGTGTAGCAAAAGGACGGTATAATACGTCCTCGGAAACTTGCAGCAGGGAAAGTTCACGCATAACTTTCCAAAGAAGATAGTCTGGATAGATGCCTTCAATTACATCAATGGTATTACTCTCCGCGTTAGTTACCGCGAACGGAAAATATTCAAAGCCTATCGGTGACGAGATAGTACCGCTATATTCATATTTGCCAAGTAACAGGTTGAGAAATGTGGTTTTGCCTCTGCCATTTCTTCCTGTAAAGCCTAATTTCCAATCTGTATCTATTTGAAAACTCACGTGTTCAAATATGTTATCATAACTACCGTCATAACTAAAGGTCAGATTTGATACGTTTATTAGTGACATGAATTATCCTCCTGTATAAAAATTATAAAGCTGCAAGAAAGTACCTTCTTGCAGCTCATAAATACAGCAAAGCCAAGCCCATGATTGGGCATGACGAGGATATATTTTTGAGTGAAAAGAATTAGTATCTTTCTTGCATAAGCATAACAAAACAAGAGGCATTTTCCGCTCCAATTTATTATGCTTTCTAAAATTAGCAAGAAAGATTAATCATCTTTTCAACTCCAATCTCTTCATTTGTAAATACTATATCATA
>CAZCEN010000021.1:0-22751 GCA_964497205.1 uncultured Sporomusaceae bacterium | reverse complement strand
GTTCCTTTGTCAGTAGTTTTAAGGCAGCAGACAATAGGGAAACCGAGTCGTTTTAAGCCAGAAGATCTTCGGCTCGGCCGCGATATTGCTCCAAGTTTCCTTCTTCAATCTGATTAAGGATTTTTTCTACAGCTAACCGCTGTTGCCCTTCGATTGCTTCGGTTACGCTAGGAACAGGCATGCGCACGATTTTTCGCTTAGTAGTGCGTTCAATTGTGCGCAAATGCTCTATTTCGCGCGGAATGACAAAGGTCATGGCTGAGCCGGTTTGTCCAGCACGGCCGGTACGGCCGACCCGGTGAACATAGCTTTCCGGGTCTTGCGGGATGTCAAAGTTATAAACATGAGTAACCCCACTGATATCGAGGCCCCGGGCAGCTACGTCGGTGGCTACCAGAATTTCAATCGTGCTTTCTCTAAAATGACGAATAACACTATCGCGCTTGGCCTGAGTAAGATCGCCGTGTATTCCCTCGGCAGAATAGCCACGCTTTTTCAGCCCTTCCGTAATTTCGTCGACCCGGCGTTTGGTCCGGCCAAAGATAATAGCAAGTTCAGGGGATTGAATATCAAGCAGGCGGCAGAGCACATCGAATTTTTGTCTGTCCTGGAGTTCCATATAATATTGCTCAATGAGCGGAACAGTGACTTCTTTGGCTTTGATACTGATCATAGCCGGATCTTTTAAAAACCGCTGCGCCAGGCTTTGGATTTGCTTGGGCATGGTTGCCGAGAACAGCAGTGTTTGCCGGGATTCCGGCGTAGCGCTTAAGATTTTTTCAATGTCTTCGATAAAGCCCATATTGAGCATTTCATCAGCTTCGTCTAAGACCACCATTGAAATATCAGTAAGTCGAATGGTACGGCGTTCCATATGATCCATCAGACGGCCGGGAGTTGCCACAATAATCTGGGGTTTTCGCTGCAAAGCTTTGATTTGGCGTTGAATGTCCTGACCGCCGTAAATGGGAAGGGTATGGACATTGGAAAATTGTGCAATTTTATTTAATTCTTCAGCTACTTGAATAGCTAATTCGCGGGTAGGGGTTAGCACAATTCCACGGATTGGCCCTTTGCCTGGTTCAAGATTTTCCAACAGCGGGATGCCAAAGGCCGCCGTTTTGCCTGTGCCTGTTTGGGCTTGCCCAACTAAATCTTTGCCTGCTAGTAAAGTTGGGATAGCCGGTTCCTGTATAGGGGTAGGTTCTTCAAACCCCATATCACTAAGAGAGCGAATTATAATATCGCTAATTCCTAGCTCTTTAAATTTTTCCAATAGAGTTAGCCTCCTTTAAGTATGCTTTTGTTATTTAGTATCGACAGGTTGTTGCAGATTGTATACTATTGCACCAAATGCTAAAATAGTAGGAGCAATTTATTCAAAAAAAGTACATAGAAAGCAAAATAATGAATATACGGTAAGCGGTGAGAGAAGAGGGGATTTTTGTGATTAGCCAACGCCTGGAGCAGCAAATGGCCTTTATCATTGAAGTGGACAAGATAAAACAAATTTATCGCCGAAATTATGTTATTGGGACAGACCGCCACGAAACAGACGCCGAACATTCCTGGCATTTGGCCATTATGGCTGTGCTGCTGTCCGAACATGTCACCGGTTACCCGGTTGATATACTCAAAATTATTAAAATGGTGCTTATCCATGACATTGTAGAAATTGACGCCGGCGATACCTACTGTTTTGACGCACAAGCCGGGATGGATAAAGAAGCCCGGGAACGAGCGGCAGCTGACCGGCTGTTTGGGCTGCTGCCTTTAGATCAGGCGCAGGAGATGCGGGCATTATGGGAGGAGTTTGAGCAAAGGGTTAGTCCTGAAGCCAGATTGGCCGATGCCCTCGATCGGTTGCAGCCGCTGTTGCTGCACTATAAAACAGAAGGCAAGTCCTGGAGACTGAATAATATTGTCAGTGCTCAAGTACGAGAGCGCAACAAACGAACTAAGGAGATAGCGGCCGAGTTAGGCCAGCTTGTTGAGCAGATTATTCAGGATTCCATCGCCCGTGGCTATCTGCGGGAAAAGTAAATAACGTATAGTATAAAGAAAACACGACTTGCGCCGAGCCTTTGGCGACAGCGGAAGTCGATGTTGCCCTTATCCAGGCGAAAGTTATACTTTCTATCAGGACAAGAAAAAGCCAGATACCCGGTTTGTCGGGTTCTGGCTTTATTAGTTTCCTAACAGAAAGTACACTCCCTTACACCAGGTAAAAGGTACGGCTGCTACTTGCGTCAGATGTCGGTGCAAGCCATTTTTACAACAACTTACAAAGTATAACATTATTTGGGCATTCTGTACAGTATTTTTATATGAGGTTCGCTAAATACTGTTTTGTATTGAGAAATATTTGGTGATTTTTGTTCATTTTTGTACAAGCCAGTGAACAACAATGTCAAAATAAGTGCAAAAGGGAAATGAAAAGTGTTGAATTTACTGGATTGAGCTATTGGCATGATTCATGCAAAATATATTGAAAAGAGTTAAAAGCAGATACTGTAGTGGGAGGGGTCCTATGAAATTGAAGATCGGAGCCAAGGTTGGTTTAAGTTTTGGTATTATTATTGTTCTTATAGCTATTAATGTAGGATTTGCATGGTCTGTATTATCAAGCATCGTAAATAATGCGGAGGCAGTAGAGAAAGCCAATAATCAGCTTACTTTAGGCAATAAAATCGCCTACCAGTATCATGAAACGGTAATAGCCATCCGAACTTATGTTGCTTTTGGCGATCCTAAAGTAGCTGCTCGCATAGAGGAGGAGCTTAATAAAACATTGCAATTGGAAGATGAGTTATTAAATATAGCGCCTCAGGCAGCAAAACCAAGCCTGGAACAATTACGTACAAATACCAAACAATACAGTGACAGTATTCGAAAGGACTATATGCCTATTGCTATAGCTTACCAACGGGAAACGGCAGGCGGCAATTTAGTTCAGGCTCAGGAATATAAAGCTAAGCTTAACGAAGTTGCCAAAGTTGTTGTTCCGTTATCAGTAGAAATTGATAAGACGTTGAAAGCGGTAGCGGAAGAAAACGATAAGCTGGTGGCGGCTAACCTTCAGGAAACGAATCATTTGGCTCACGGGGCTAAGAGGCTGCAGTTCGTGATCGGGATTGCTGCTTTGCTGTTAGGAATTGCTATCAGTGTAGTGTTAACAATTATGATAAAAAGGCCGCTTGGTAAGTTAGCTGCAGTGACCGATAAATATGCTCAGGGTGATCTTCGGGAAATTGTCCAGGTCAATGCCAGTGATGAGCTGGGTGAGTTGGCCCACTCGCTAAAAATTATGCGGGATAGCCTATCCGATATTGTAATTAATATTGCACAGTCCTCTCAGCAAGTAGCCGCGGCTTCCGAAGAATTGACCGCCAACGCGGAACAATCGTCGCATGCTGCAATGCAGGTGGCAACCATTGTTACCGAGATTGCGTTGGGAGCTAATAATCAGGTTACAGCGACCAGGGAAACATCAACTATTGTTGAAAAAATGTCAACAGATATTAAAGATATTGCGGCAAATGCCGTAAATGTAGCAGGAGTAGCGGATAAAGCGGCTGAAGCTGCCAATAGCGGCGGAAAGTCGGTTGCAACCGCCGTGGCTCAGATGAATAATATTGAGCGGACTGTGAATGATTCTTCTACTGTGGTATCAAAGCTGGGTGAGCGATCCAAAGAGATAGGACAAATTGTTGATACTATTTCAGGACTTGCCGGTCAAACCAACTTGTTAGCCCTTAATGCAGCAATTGAGGCTGCCCGTGCCGGTGAACAGGGACGAGGCTTTGCGGTGGTAGCTGAAGAAGTTCGCAAGCTTGCCGAGCAATCGCAGATAGCCGCCAAGCAAATTTCTGATCTGATTTTCGAAATTCAGGGAGATACGGAAAAAGCCGTTACGTCTATGACGGAAGGAACTAAAGAGGTTAAAGCCGGAACCCAGGTGGTTAATGCCACAGGCGAAAGCTTCCGGATTATTACTGACCTCGTTACTGAAGTATCTTCCCAAATTCGTGAAATTTCGGTTTCCATTGGGGAAATGGCAGCCAGCAGTATTCAAATTGTTACATCGGTTCGGGATATTGAAGAGGTGTGTAAATCGACGGCCGGACAAACGCAGAATGTGTCTGCAGCTGCCGAAGAGCAGTCAGCCTCCATGGAGGAAATTGCCGCTTCCAGCCAAAGTCTTTCCAAGCTGGCCGAAGAGTTGCAGGAGTCTATGTGCAGGTTCCGGTTATAAAAGTAGAAAGGGGAGTAAGTATATGATAGATAACGACAAAATTGAAGTTGAGATTACCGAAGAGGAGAAGGCGGAGCTTCTTAAAGGACTTCCGCTAACGGACAGATTTAATTTACAAACGGAAGAACCGGAAAAGGCGGAAGTTTTAAAGAACTTTGACAGAGTTCAACGCATTTTGCAGGCTTCGATAGATATTGAGGCCAGTAATACAGGTATAAATTCGTATAATGCATAATAAACCTCTAGCGGGAAAATAAAAGGAAATCGCGTTCTGCGCGATTTCCTTTTGTAAAACGTTTATAATTATCCATTTAACTTTTCAGCCCGGTAGGAAAGCGATCTGCGGGAAAGACCAAGATAGGCAGCCGCTGCTGATTTGTTGCCGTTATGCAAGGTTAAGGCGGCTGCAACAATTTTATCGACAAATTCATCCAGGCTGAAGGGGGTAGGTGGCAAAGCTACAGGCGCTTCCGGATTAATTGCGCCTGACTGCATCGCCGTTGGAATGGCGGTATTTCCGGAAGCTATGTTAAGATGTTCGGCCTTGAGTTCTTTATTATCAAACATAAAAACCGACCATTCAATCGTATTCTTTAGTTCACGGATATTTCCGGGCCAGAAATGATTTACTAATACTTTTTGTGCTTCGCTGCTGATAGTAGCGAATTTTTTGCCTTTCTGTATGGCAAACTGGCGAAGAAATATTTCTGCCAAAGGAATAATCGATTCACGGCGCTCACGCAGGGGGGGTAATACAATTTGTCCCACGTTGAGACGGTAATAGAGGTCGCGGCGGAATTTACCTTCCTCCACGGCTTGACGCAAATCGATATTGGTAGCGCAGACAACGCGGACATCTGTTTTGATTTTTTTTAAGCCACCAACCCGGTAATACTCTTTTTCTTGCAGTACCCGCAATAGTTTGGCCTGCATTTCCAGCGGCATTTCACCAATTTCATCAAAAAACAGTGTACCGCCTGTCGCTAAATCAAACTTACCTTTTTGGCCTTTACTTAAGCCCCCTGTAAATGAACCGGCCTCATAACCAAACAGCTCACTTTCAAACAGAGTAGGGGTTACAGCGGCACAGTTGATATCAACAAAGGGGGTTGGCTCTTCGAAGTCATCGTAATGTATGAGTTTGGCAACCATCTCCTTGCCTGTACCTGTTTCCCCCTGGATGAGGACAGAAATGGACCTGTCTTTGTGATACATTCCGGCCTGACGGAATACATCCTCCATCGCTTTATCAAAGATACCTATTTCGCCGATCCCTTCGGCTTTAGCGACTAACCGCCGTAAGCGGGAAATTTCTTTACTCGATTCTTGTGTTGCCGCCTGGACTTCTTGATCGAAATGATCGGTTAGGCGGCGGTTTTCGCGCAACAAGCCCTGATGTTCAGCGACCTTATTGACAATAATGGCTAATTCTTGAATATTGATTGGTTTTATTAAATAATCATAAGCCCCTATCCGTAAGGCCTCGACGGCTGTTTCCATAGAGCCGTGTCCGGTGAACAGGACGACATCGGTGTAGGTGCTGTTAGGTGATTCTTTGATATGTTTTAATAGATCAAGGCCCGACATCTTAGGCATTTTGATATCGGTTAACACCATAGGAAAGTTACTATTGCTGAATGTAGCAAGTGCTTCGTCGCCATCAGCACATTCAATAATTTCGTGCCCTTGTCTTCGCAAGAACTTGGCAACCGACATTCGACTGCCGGAATCGTCATCTACAAGTAGTATGTTCAATTACTGACATCCTCCTTACAACCATTAGGTTCCATTGTGGGGAATTCCAGCTGGAAAGTAACTCCCCGGTCCGGGTTATCAAAAATCATAATATTGCCGCCATTAGAAGTGACTACCGATTTAACAATAGCTAATCCCAAACCCATGCCGTCGTTTTTGGTAGTAAAGAAAGGTGTAAAAATCTTGGCTTTAACAGCCTCCGGAATCCCGGGGCCGTTATCAGAAACTTGCAATATAATTTTGTCTTGGTATTTTGAGCGAATGGTAATTTCTTTTTGCGGCTGGGGTGAACTTACTAACGCCTGGAGGGCGTTATTCATCAGGTTAAGAATAACATGTTCCATATAAGCAAGCGAGCCATATATTTCGAGCGGATCATCGGTAAGATCATGGATAAGGGTGACGCCGGCTGCATCCAAATTAGGAGTCATCATTTTTATAGTATTTCTGATAGCTGTAGCTAAGCTGAAGCGTTGATTGTTAGGGGTTTGATTCGTCCGGATTAAATCGCGGATGTATTTAATGATGCTCGCGATGCGGGAAGACTGCTCGGAAATTGTTTGAACATCTTCCAAAAATTCTTCCCAGTTATAGGTATTGCCCTCTTTTGACCACATCAAGATACTATCGGCAGTAACCTTAATAGAATTTAGCGGCTGGTTAATTTCATGGGCAATTCCTGCTGCCATGTTACCCAGAAAAGCTAACTTTTCCGCCTTGTTAATACGGTCTCTGGCAGCTAATAGTTCGGTTTCGGCCTTCTTACGGTCAGATATATCGCGGGCAATAGACAGCCCGACAAGTTCGCCGTTAAGAGCAAACAGGTGGGCATTTACTTCGGCAAGTATAATTCTGCCGTCTTTGGTTACATGATCGAATTCAAATATAGCTTGCCGGGAAGCCAGCAGCTTTTCCATGCGTAACGTGGTAGCTGCTTTTCCCTGATTGGACATGGTGTCAAACATACAGAGCGACAATAATTCATTTCTGCTGTAGCCCAGCCAGCGGCAGGCTACGTTATTTACTTCAATAATTCGGCCAGGTAACCCTTGCGCTGTAATTTTCCAAACAAAAATAGCATCCTGTACACTGTCAAATAATTGGCGATACCGTTTTTCGGCTGCGCGGCGGACAAAAATTTCCTGAGCAAGAATCGCGTTAGTATTAGCAAGCTGCCGGGTTTGTTCTTCGGCGCTTCTTTCCAGACGTTTGTAGTAATATTTTAAATCCCGGTCAGCCAATATTTTATCGTGAATATCCAGGCAGCAGTTAATATAGCCGACAAACGTGTTATCAGTATCAAATCTGGGAATACCAGTCGATTGAACCCAGCGATACCGGCCATCAAAACGCAGCATCCGATATTCATAAAAATATTTCTTTTTCCGGTTAACGGCGCTGCGGAAGGTATCCTCGACCATTTGCCGGTCTTTAGGATGTACATAGTCTGTCCAGGCAATTACCGCAGGGTTTTGTGTGGTCACTCCTGTATACTCACGCCATTTTTCATTAACAAAGGTGCAGTTGCCATCTTTATCGTCCATCCACAAAATGAGGGGGATGTTGTTAGACAAATAATGAAAGCGCTCTTCGCTTTCAAGCAGTGCTCTTTCTGATAGTTTTTGTTCACTGACATCCTTGGCAATAGTAATAACCCGGAAAGTATTCCAGAATTTCACCATATAAGCGTTAATCTCGACCGGAATCTGCCTGCCGCTTTTGGTGCGAAACGTGGCTTCAAAGAATACATGCTCCATCTTCATTAGTTTTTCTAGCTGGCCGCACGTTGTCTTTAGGGAGGACGAATCATTGATATCTGCTATGGACATGTTTAATAGCTCGGCCCGTGAATAGCCGAGAAAGCTGCAAGCCCTGTCGTTTACTTCTAGAAATGATGCGTGCTTGCTGGTTGAGGGCGGGGAGACAAAAATAGCATCGTTACTGTTGTTAAACAATGCCTCACAGCGCTCCTGGATAGTACGGAAATTATCACTGTCGTACAATCGGCGGGTTGTATTATCCCGCAGCATTAATACGGCCTCATGTGGATTTATGGCTGCTAAGCGGGCTTCATAAATTTTATTTTTTTCTATCTGACAATCAAAGGTACAGACGGTTTTATTTTTGAGAGCCATATGCACATACTGCATTGTTTTATGAGCTAACGTACGGTCCACAATATCATAAATATTTTTGCCTACACTAAATTTGGCTGTCATTTCGGAATTCTCGTTAGTTCTTGAAAGAATTTCGCAAATAACGCCATCTTTGTCAATTATGCTGATAGTATCAGCTGCTGCGTTTAGAACGCCGCGAAGCTTTTCTTGTGTCCGCTGCAGTTCGGCCTCGGTTTTTTTGCGTTCGGTGATATCAATGAGGGCACCTGCAACCGAAGGTTTGCCATCAAATTCTATACAACGGCAACTGAGAACTTCAACATAACGGCATGCTCCTGTTTTGGTAAGTATCCGCACTTCGTAACGTGCGTCTACATTTTGTTCGGATAAGCATTTTTGCATGATTTCACGAACAAGTTCCCAGTCGCCGGGGTGAACATAGTTATAGATATTATCAACTACTAACAGATCGGACTGGGGATGATCTATTATGGCCTCGAAATTTTTGTTAGCGTATACCAGTTTAGTCCCTTGTACAATGTAAATGCCGATTGATAAATTCTCCACTAAGTTGCGATATTTCAACTTCAGACACCTCATCATCTGTATTCGCCATGATTTTGCAGAATCCTTGAAAACAATGGAGATATAGGATATTATTGTAATATTTTTAAAGAAAATAGGAAAAAACGTCAAAAGTAGCGATTCCATAGACCTTTATAATTGCAAAAAAAGGGATGAATCGCTGCTTTTTTTCCAAAACAAGAGAAAATAAACGTAACTTTTGTACATATATGTCATATAAATAAAGCTTTTGTAAACATGTAACAAAATACAGAAAATTTGTTTGACTTGGTATAGTCTGGTATTATAATAAGATTGTGACAAAATTAACGAGGGTGCGGGTGAAGATTGTGATTCAAGAGCTATTATTAACGAGGGAAGAACTCTGTGCCGGCTGCAATAAATGTATTGCAAAATGCCCGACAAAGGCCAATATTGCCTACCAAGTAGCGGGAGAAAACAAAGTTAAGGTAGATCAAAAACGCTGTATACATTGCGGCGAATGCTTGGAAGTTTGTGATCACGAGGCTAGGGATTTTGCTGATGATACCCAACTTTTTTTTGAGGACCTTAAGCGCGGGACAAGCATTTCTCTTATTGCCGCACCAGCTATCCGCTTTAATTTTACCAATTATAAACGTCTCTTAGGCTATTTGAAGTCATTGGGAGTAAGGCTCATTTACGACGTATCTTTCGGAGCGGATATTACTACCTGGGCCTATTTGAAAGCCATTCGGGAACAGCACCTTACGTCAGTAATTGCCCAACCTTGTCCGGCCATTGTTAATTATGTACAAAAATTTCGCCCGGAACTTATTTCCAGTTTGGCTCCTATTCACAGTCCCATGCTGTGTACTGCCGTGTATTTGAAAAAATATAAACAGGTTACTGATAAATTGGCTTTTTTGTCTCCGTGTATCGGCAAAATAGACGAGATTAATGAAAAAGATACTGAGGGATTGGTTCAGTACAATGTGACTTATGAAAAGCTGGACAAATACCTAAAACAAAATGGTATTATTCTGGATTCCTATCCCGAGACTGAATTTGACGATAGCGGCTACGGCCTGGGCCTGACTTTCAGTCGTCCGGGCGGCTTGCGTGAAAATGTCGAATTTCATACCAATGATGTTTGGATCAGGCAGGTAGAAGGTCCGGGACATGTTTATCATTACCTGGATGAATATGCTGCGCGGGTGCGGCAAGGGAAAAACGTACCTTTGCTCGTAGATATACTTAACTGCCTGTGCGGCTGTAATCTTGGTACGGGTACAAATAAGACAAATGCTATTGACGATATAGATTACAAAATGAATCAACTGAAGCAAGCTGCGATTAAAGAGCAGACTACTAGCAAGCTGTTTAAGAAAAGCTACTCTTTATTTGACATGTTCGATAAAGAATTAAAATGGCAGGATTTTGTCCGGCGTTATGAAGATAAGTCCAGGACGGTAGCACAATCTGCCAACTTTGATTTGGAAGCAGTATTTACTACCCTGCACAAAACGACAGAAGCTTCACGCAAGGTCAATTGCTTTGCTTGCGGCTTCGGCAGCTGCAAAGATTTTGCGACTGCGGTGGCTCAAGGTATTAATCATGTGGAAAATTGCATTGATTATAATCGGAAAGAAGTAGAAGCCGAGAAAGTGTTACTGACTAAAACCAATACCGAAGTACAGGACATGCTGGCCCAAGTAAAAACTTTGGGTGAAGAACGCGAACGTTCGGCCGCACTTCTTAGAGAACGTGTAAAAGATATAACCGACGCTATTCAGGAAGTATCTCTTGGCAGCAGTGATAATGCCAAGAGTATTGAAACAATTAGTCAGGAAGTACATTCTATTTTGCAAACCGCTACTGAGCTTCGGGACAGTATTCTTGAGGTAGAAACTAAACTAAAAGATTTTAGTCAAGCTTCTGATGAAATCGTAGGTATCGCCGGACAGACCAATCTGTTATCTTTAAATGCAACTATCGAAGCTGCCCGTGCCGGTGAGCAGGGCAAAGGGTTTGCCGTTGTCGCCAATGAAGTCCGGGTACTTGCCGACAAGTCCAAGACTATAGTCACATCAACCAAAAATAGTGAAGCAGATATTAGGCATCAGGTGGCTACCATTATTAGCATTTCGGACGACCTGGAAAAGAAAATGGATGCCGTAAATAATGAAATTACCAATATCTCGGCTACTGTGCAGCAAGTTACCGCCAAATGCGAGGAAATTGCGGCAACGGCCTCCATGTTGGAACAGAAAAAAAGGTAATTATTATTAGCTTCAATTAATGACAAAACTGTGGATTTTGTCGAAATTTTTCGATAGTTTAGCCGCCTCACCGCCATTATTCGCTATGATTGTCGTATTATAATATGAGTGTGATGATTGACGAAAGTGTGGGTGATGATTTCGATGGAAGCGGTTTTGTTAATTAAAGAAGAATTATGTGTGGGCTGCAAAAAATGTATGGCAAAATGTCCGACAAACGCAAGTATTGCCTATCAGGTTCAGGGCAAGAACAAAGTTAAGGTCGATCAAAAACGGTGTATACACTGTGGAGAATGCTTGGAAACTTGCGACCATGGCGCCAGGGATTTTGCTGATGACACCCAGCTTTTTTTTGATGAGCTTAAGCGTGGTACAAGTATTTCCCTTTTTGCTGCTCCGTCTATACGCTTTAATTTTGCCAATTACAAGCGGATGTTTGGTTATTTAAGATCATTGGGAGTAAGGCTAATTTACGATGTATCTTTTGGAGCGGATATTACTACCTGGGCGTACTTAAAAGCTATTCGGGAACAGAATCTCAAATCGCTAATTGCCCAGCATTGTCCGACCATTGTCAATTATGCGCAAAAATTCCGCCCGGAACTTATTCCTAACCTGGCTCCTATTCACAGCCCTGCGATATGTACCGCTGTGTATATGAAAAAATATAAAAATGTGAATGATAAGCTGGCCTTCCTATCACCATGTATCGGCAAAATAGAAGAGATTAACGAAAAAAATACCGATGGGTTGGTGCAGTATAACGTAACTTATGAAAAACTAGAGAAATACCTTGAACAAAATCGTGTTAATCTAGATTCCTATCCTGAAACCGAATTTGATGATATTGGCTGCGGTCTGGGGCAGACCTTTAGCCGTCCCGGCGGATTGCGTGAGACTGTAGAGTTTCATATCAAGGATGTGTGGATTAGGCAAGTAGGAGGACCGGAGCATGTGTATCAGTACCTGGACGAATACGCTGTACAGCTGCGTCAAGGCGGAGATGTCCCTTTGCTCGTAGATATACAAAATTGTTCTCGTGGCTGTAATGTAGGTACAGGCATTAATAGGCCAAGCACTATTGCTGATGCAGATAAAATTAATCGGTTAAAGCAAACGGCGATTAAACAGCAAAGTAGTGATACGCTGCTAAAGCAAAGCCACTCGTTGTTTGACTTGTTTGATAAAGACTTAAAATTGCAGGATTTTTTACGGCGTTATGAGGACAAGTCTCAGATGGTATCGCAATCTGCAGGCGTTGATTTGAAGTAACATGAATAAGCTGTATATGCTGACATAATCTTGGTACAAGATCAATTGTTCAATTATAAAAGGGTTGAATTTCTATGATAGAAATTCAACCCTTTTGCTGCCCTAACAAAAAGTATAAATTTTTATAAACAGGATAAAGGCAACAGCGGTTTTCGCTGCCGCCCAAGGAAGGCGTATTTCTTTATGTAAGGGCTGGAAAACAGTATTTAACATCCAAGATCTACGAATTAAGTAGTGAGCTCCTAACATCTTGTGTATGGCTTAGGTGCTTGCAGAGAGAATAGAGATGGAAGGCATTTTCAAGATTTGGGGTATTGTTCATTTTTATTGAGGGCACTTGGTTGCATAGGCATTAAAGAACCAAATATTTTTTTCCAAGAAACACATAGCTTCTGCTAATAACGAACCAGTGCATTCATCAAGGGTTTCTTTAGCAATATAGTCTATTTTTCTAACAAGTTTCAGTAGCTGGCAAAAGTCTCCGATAATAATCTCGGCCGCGCAAAGCGAGGATATATCTTCACTGGGTAGTTCTTCGATTGATGCTGCATCCAGAAAATCTTGAAGAGACGCTAGCGGATATTCTCCCAGCATTTTGATTCTTTCGGCTGCTTGATCCATTTTTTCGCCGACGTTTTCATATAATTCCTGAGTTTTCGCATGCAGAGCAAAAAAACCGGAATCGACAACATTCCAATGGATATTATGCAGTTTGATCTGAAGCACACCGAGGTTAGCCAAATATAATTGTAATCCTTCGATTACTTTTAAGGTTACTTCCGGTTTTAGGCCGCATTGACAATGCTGGTTTTTTTCCAAGAAATTCGCTCCTTTCCCTATTGAACCTTCTTTATATACTTATGTAGGTTTACTTCTAACGTGCGTGTACTGTATAAAAATTAGCGGTCACAATTTAAAGGAAATTCCAGGGAATGGGAGGATTATATGTAAGCGATAGGGAAGATAATTAATCCAAGTAATGGTAAGCCGTTTGTTTGTTATAGGAGTTCCCATGGAAACACTATAGAATAGATGCAGGAGGAAAGCTTTGAATCAGTTTACGTTTAGGTACCAATTAGATGAGTATTTACCAGCCAGGCAGACTTTAATTTATAGTCTGCAATGGTTTTTGTTGTCAGTTCCCTATATCGTTATTCTTGGGGCTCTTGCTGCCAACCATGACTATGCTAACGCCCCGGCCTTACAACTGATGTACTTGCAAAAGTCATTTTGGGTAGTGGGGATTACGCTATTTGTTCAGGTTTTGTGGGGACATCGCCTGCCGCTGGTGGTAGGACCGGCTGGTGTTTTATTAAGCGGTATTTTGGCAAATCAAGCCGCCGGTGCAAGCGGGGCAGTATATTTTGCTATTGCCATATGCGGACTTATACTGGCAATATTGAGCAGTTTAAAGTTATTGAGATATGTCAGTGCGCTATTTACTACCCGGATAGTGGGGATTGTTTTATTATTAATAGCTTTTGTCATTGCACCGGCTGTTCTCAATATGATTGTAGGCAATACAGACAGGCCATTTACAAATCTAATGTTTGCAGTATTCATGCTCGTGGCTTTGCTGCTGGGTCAGCGGTGGCTGCCTGATATGCTAAAGTCAACGATAATTGTGTGGGCATTGCCGCTCGGCAGTATCGTCTATTATAGCTTGTTCGCCGGCGCCTGGCCCGAATGGCCTCAGACCTTGCCAACAACTGGCGAATGGAACATGGCGGCCTACTCTTTTACATTTGATCCTGTTGTAATTATTTCATTCGCTTTTTGCTTTTTAGCGCTGATGGCCAATGATTTGGGATCAATTCAAAGTAATGGTGCCCTGCTGGAGGTGAGTGACTTAGAACAACGCACCAACGTCGGGATGCTCATTACCGGGTTGGGTAATGTGCTCGCAGGCTGTTTCGGGGTTATCGGCCCTGTTAACTATTCGCTTAGTGGTGGAGTTATTATTACTACAGGCTGCGCGTCGCGTTTTCCTCTAGTTTTTACAGCGCTGGCTATGGTTGCGGTGGGGTTTGTTCCAGCACTGATTGGCTTGCTTTCCTGTGTGCCGCCGGTCGTGATAGGCAGCGTTTTTCTCTTTGCTCTTTGCCCACAAGTGGCAGGCGGGCTGATGATGCTGGGGAAATCGCTGGAAACATCCGGTTTTGACACCGGGATTATTATCGGTGCTTCGCTCATGCTGGGCACAATGGTGGCTTTTTTACCGGGACCGGTAGTAGCAGCTATTCCGGCGGTTATCCGGCCGCTGGTTACCAATGGTTTTGTCGTTGGTGTTACGATTGCCTTATTTTTGGAGCATATAGTTTACGCGAAGTCGCGGTGAGGAGAGGGGTAAGAAGTTAAGTATATGATGACATTAACGGATGTTGCCGGTATTAAAATTGGACATGCCCAAAACACTGTGGCGGCAACCGGCTGTACAGTTATTCTGTGTCCGGAAGGAGCTACCGGTGGGGTAGATGTTCGCGGCGGCGCGCCCGGGACAAGGGAAACCGATTTACTCAATCCGGTAAATTATGTTGATAAAGTACACGCTGTTCTGCTTAGCGGTGGCAGTGCGTTTGGCTTGGATGCTGCCGCCGGAGTAATGCAATACCTGGAAGAACAGGGGGCGGGTTTTGACGTAGGTGTAACTAAAGTGCCGATTGTTGCCGGGGCGGTGTTATTTGACCTAAACTGTGGTGATTATCGTATCCGGCCCGACAAAGCCATGGGGTATGCCGCTTGCCAGGCCGCCGGCGCAGGGTTAGTGGCGGAAGGCTGTGTAGGCGCCGGAACTGGAGCAACTGTTGGTAAAATATTTGGGATGCAGCATGCTATGAAAGGCGGGCTGGGTATAAGTTGTATGGCTGTTGGCGATTTGCGGGTAGGGGCTGTTGTCGCCGTTAATTGTCTTGGCGATGTTGTTAATCCGGCTGAAGGCGGAACGATTATTGCCGGAGCCTTTGTCAAGGAGCCATTCGGTTTTTTAAACTGTGAACAAGGGTTACTTGCTCAGCATGACAAAAAATTTAATAGGTTTGCTGGTAATACTACCATCGGCGCTGTTGTTACCAATGCCATCCTAACCAAGGCACAGGCTAACAAGATAGCGTCGATGGCGCATAACGGTTATGCCCGAACCATTCGCCCGGCTCACACCCTGTTTGACGGTGATACAATTTTTGCGTTAGCAACAGGGCAGGTAACAGCAGATATTAACGTAGTAGGTGTACTGGCAGCGCAGGCTGTTGAACAGGCCGTACTCCGTGCGGTAACCCAGGCAACTTCGTTAGCCGGTTTTAGCTGTTGCCGGGATATATAATAAGAAAGGTGGAATTGACCAGTAGCTGGGAAATTCCACCTTTTTTTTATATTATTAACTATTGAAATCGTGAAACAAACCGGCCGATCCGTTCCAGGGCTGCAGACAGGTTGCTGATAGAGGAAGCATAGGAGCAGCGGATAAAGCCTTCGCCGCTGTCGCCAAAGGCATCACCGGGAACTACTGCCACTTTTTCAGTTTTTAGCAGTTCTTCGGCAAACTGCAATGACGTTAAGCCGGTTTCTTTAATGGAAGGGAAAATATAAAAGGCGCCCTTAGGTTCAAAACAACTAATGCCCATGCTGCGCAGGCCATTGAGCATAAGCTGGCGGCGGGAGTTATATTCTGCCACCATTTTTTCCATCTTATCTTTGCCATGCCGCAGGGCTTCGATGGCACCGATTTGGGCAGTGATGGGAGCGCACAGCATAGTGTATTGGTGGATCTTATTCATTGCAGCAATAAAGTCCGGATTAGACAATGCATAACCGATGCGCCAGCCGGTCATGGCATAGGCTTTGGAAAAGCCGTTTAAGAGAATGGTACGTTCACGCATATCCGGTAAGCTGGCAAAACAGGTGTGGGTGCCATGGTAGGTTAAGTCGGCGTAAATTTCATCGGAAATGACAATCAAGTCATGTTTTGTGGCAAAACGGGCAATTGCTTCTAACTCGGCTTTCGGCATAATAGCACCTGTGGGATTATTGGGGTAGCCGATGAGCAGGGCTTTGGTACGAGGAGAAATCAGCTTTTCCAGTTGGTCTACCGTTACACGGAACTCATGCGCCATATCTGTCGGCACAGGCACCGGTTTGCCGCCGGCCAGGAGGACACAAGCCTTATAAGAAACATAGCAGGGTTCGGGAATAAGCACTTCGTCGCCAGGACTTAAGACCGCGCGAATTGCCAAATCCAGGGCTTCACTGACACCCACTGTTACTAAGGCTTCTTTCCGTGGGTCATAGGTGACATTGTAGTTGTTGTAAATCGTGCGGGCAATTTCCTCTCTCAGTTCCAATAGGCCGTAATTGGAAGTATAGGCGGTATACCCTTTGTGCAAGCCGTGGACACAGCTTTCCCTGATATGCCAAGGGGTAATAAAATCAGGTTCTCCGACACCAAGAGAAATGACGCCTTTCATCTCGGCGGCTATGTCAAAAAAACGACGGATGCCGGAGGGCGGGACAGCGTTAACCGTAGGAGATATGCGTTCGGCCCAACTCATGGCGACACCACCAGCCTATGGTCTTCTTCGCGGTCCTCTATAATAACACCGGCATATTTATAGCGTTTGAGCATAAAGTGGGTGGTGGTGCTGAGAATACCATCAATTGTTGACAGCTTGGTAGATACGAACTGGGATATGTCTTTCAAGGTCTGCCCTTCAATCGTTACACTTAAATCGTAACCGCCTGACATCAGGTAGAGGCTGACAACTTCCGGAAAGCGGTAGATGCGCTCGGCAATAGCATCAAAGCCTACTTCCCGCTGGGGAGTGATTCTGACGTTGATAACGGCAGTTACTTTGTCCACGCCGGCTTGCTCCCAATTTATGATTGGCTGGTATTTAACTATAGTTTTTTCTTCTTCCAAGCGTTTGATTGCGGCAGTTACTTCTTCCGGAGACATTTGGAGGATGGCCGCTAATTGGTGGGCAGACTGGGTGCAGTCTTTTTCTAATAACTCTAAAAGTTGTTTCACAAATATTTCCCCCTTACAGATTATAAAAAAATAAAAAATCCCGTCCTTGAAAAAGGACGGGATTTAGTTCCCGCGGTACCACCTAAATTAGCCTTAGTAAGGCTCGCTTACTCTTGTTAACGCCAAGGTACGGTTGGCTTACTGTTAATTCAGCCTACAGCTCAAGGATGGCTTTCCCGAAAACGTCTTCCGCCGGTTTTCACCCTAGCCGGCTCTCTGGTGGGTAAGACAATTTTGGTACTTTTCCTGTCATTGCAGTGTAAACATGTTAAGTTTTTTATAGGATAACACAAAATTTGGCTGAGAACAAGTGGTATTGAACTGATTTTTAGTTCAATTTACATATCCTTATTCATATCTTTGATCAGTTTTTTAATTTCTACCTTTTGGGTTAACAAACCGTTTTGTACCAGGAATTCCTGCGTTTTTTCCAAATCCTTGATGTCACCGTCAGTTATGGCCGGATCGAAGTTATACCAGCTGTACATTTTTTTGACATCTTCGACGGAGATGCCTGTTTCTTCGGCGGCTAAGCGGTAGACTTCATCAGGGTGCTCCTTCATATAGGTCAAGCTTTGTTGATGTACCTTCATATAACGTTTTACGATACTGGGGTGTTCTTGAAGAAACTTACCGTCAACGGCTATAACGATAGTTGCGTCTAATAGTCCTTCCCCGGTAGTAAGGATTCGGCCGCCAGCCTCGACCGCTTTAGGAACGGCTGGACCGGCAACAAGTGCGGCGTCCGCATCACCGGACATCATAGCGGTAACGCCTTGGGGAATGCCCATGTTGACAAATTTGACAGAGTCGCCGGTAAGCCCGTGTTGAGTAAGAGAAGCAAGCAGTAACTGGTGAAGAATAGTTCCTTTTGGTCCGGCAACTGTTTTTCCTTTAAGGTCGGCAACGGTGTTAATCGCCGGGTTCTTAGTCATAATGACGAAGGCTTTGGGAGCGCGGCTGTACATGCCGATGATTTTAATATCAAGTCCGTTGGCTGCCGCCAAAATCGCCGAAGTGCCGCCTAAGGCGTTGCAGAAGTGGAGCGATCCGGCCGCCAATGCGGCAGTCATTTTCGGGCCCTCGGTTATCTCAGGAAAGGTAACCTTGATATTGTCTTTGGCAAATTCCTTTTCAAATAACTCCTGTTTTTTCTCCACAATTGACGGCACATTAAGCGGTAGTTTTACATAGGAAATATGAATGGTGTCAAGCTTTTTGGCTTCCGGTTGATTGGACTTGCCGTCACCACAGCCGCTCATTGTTAAGGCAAATACAACTAATAAAATTAGCGATAGTAGTTTCTTCATTCGTGACACTCCTTTTCATAGGTTTATCGTTCTTCCATGATTGCTGTCAGCACTTGGGAACGGATGTCGTAAAATTCCTTGCTGGCTGCTAGGCGCGGATAGGGCAGCGGTACGGCCAGCTCATTACTTATTTTTCCACCGCCCATAACAACAATCCGTTCCCCTAGCAGTACGGCTTCGTCCACATCATGGGTAACAAATAAAATGGTTTTGTGTGCCTCTTGAAAAATCTGCGTCAGTTCTTTTTGCAGACTGGCGCGGGTGAAAGCGTCTAATGCCCCGAGCGGTTCATCCATTAAAATGATATCCGGATTATAGCATAAGGCTCGTCCTAACGCTGTTCGCTGAGCCATGCCGCCGGAAATTTCAGCGGGATAAGCGTGACGGAAGTCTTCCAGGCGAAGTAGTTTCAGATAGTGATCTACTGTATCTTTAACATATTCCCGGTCGGATTCTTGCTGCAAGGCAAAGGCCATATTATTTTCTACTGTCAGCCATGGCATAAGGCGAGGTTCCTGGAATACCAGTCCTATTTTGGCCTCAGGCGGTTGAAAAGTGATTTGGCCGCAGGTTTTTTGTTCCAACCCGGCAATTATTCTAAGCAGTGTTGTTTTGCCGCAGCCGCTGCGTCCGACAAAGGTGACAAACTGACCTGATTCCACAGTTAAATTGATATTGGTCAGGGCGGCCACCGGACGATTTTCCAACATATATGTTTTGCTGACATTATTAAGGGTTAACACTGCCATCGTCTGCCATCCTTTTTGCCCAAGGCATGCTATACCGGGCGAATTTTAAAAATAAATAGTCAATGAAGTAACCGATGGCGCCGATGGTCAAGATGCCGATAATGACAATATCTGACCGTGAAATTTGTTCGGCATCCAGAATCATATAGCCAATTCCGGCAGAGGCGGCGACAAGCTCGGCTCCGATAAGTGCCCGCCAGCTATAGCCTAAGCCTAAGCGCATGCCGACAATGATCGAAGGGAGACTTGCAGGCAGCATAATCCGGCGGAACTTTTCCTGGGGCGAAAGTCCAAAAACATCGCCTACTTCCAATAGCTTTTTGTCACATTGGCTGATGCCGTTTAAGGTGTTCAAAAAGATAGGAAAAAACGCCGCCAGAATAATTACCGCCAGTTTGGAAGCTTCACCAATGCCAAACCAGAGGATGAGCATTGGGATACAAGCCAACGGAGGGATATGACGGATAAATTCGACAGGCGGATTAATATAGGGGGTAACCCGGCGGTTCATACCTAAGAGAACGGCCAGAGGAAATGCCAAGACAAAAGAGGCGGTAAACCCGGACATGACCCGATAAAAGCTGGTGGACAAGTGTTTTAGCAGTAGACCGTTTTCAAGGAGGGCCAATGTAGTTGCCAATACTTGTTCAGGAGGCGGAATAATATAAAAGCTTATGAGTTTAAATTTTGCTACTAGCATCCAGCCTAGCAGCAGCAGGGTTGGGATGAGTAAGCCTTTTAGCAGGTTCATTAGCGGTAATAGCTCCTTTTTGGTATTTTTACCAGTTCGACAAGAATGGGGGAATTTTCCTGCAAAATTAATATAACCAGACAAATTTATGAATAATATCTCATGAAAGTCAATGTCATTGCTGGAAATAATAGAATTTTTAAACTTTACACATTGACACATAGAATTGCTGAGGATTAAACTACATTGTATAGGAATGTTATCTGAAAGGAGATAAAAATGGAAGATTCACAAGGACAACTAAAGAGAGAAGGATTTTCTTCAGGACTGGCGATATTTTTTGCCACCCTGGGCAGTGCTGTTGGCTTGGGAAACATTTGGAAATTCCCTTATCTTACCGGACAATTTGGCGGGGGCGCATTTTTACTGGTCTATTTTTCTTGTATTATTTTAGTCGGCCTGCCCGTCATGCTGAGTGAGTTTTATTTAGGCCGCAGCACCCGCAAAAATGTGGTTGGTGCGTTCGATACTCTTAAACCCGGGACGGCTTGGCGTTATACGGGGATCATGTCTGTTTTGGCCGTGTACTTAATTATGTTCTTCTACAGTTGTGTTGCCGGTTGGGTATATCTGTATCTATTCAAAGCTTTGTCGGGCGATTTTGCCGGTATTACGGCCGCGGTGGCCAAAGATCAGTTTGCCGGTGTAGTGGTTGGCCCGTGGAGTCCGATTATTTGGCAAGTCATTGTAATGGTAACTGTTTCCGCTATCCTTATTATGGGTGTAAAGAAAGGTATTGAACGTATAACGAAAACACTGATGCCTCTGTTGTTTATACTTATTCTTCTGTGTGACATCCGTGCGTTGACACTGCCGGGTGCCGGTGCTGGTATTGACTTCTTGTTCAATGTGGATTTCGGTAAAATTACTCCACCGGTTATTCTTACCGCGATGGGGCTGGCTTTCTTCAAGTTGTCGCTGGGCTTAGGAGCTATGGTAACTTACAGCAGTTATTTTACTCATGACAATAACCTGTTTGGCACAGCCGCCAAAGTCGCGTTATCAGACACACTGGTTTCGATGTTGGCCGGCTTGGCTATTTTCCCGGCGGTTTTCTCTTTCGGAATGGAACCAGGTGCAGGTCCGGGACTGTTGTTTATGACCATTCCCCTGGTTTTTTCTCAAATGCCGTTTGGCAACATTCTGCTTGTCGCCTTTTTCTTCCTGTCTTCCATTGCAGCAACAACGGCCATGTTGTCATTGGTGGAAGTAGCGGTTGCTTATTTTGTGGAAGAAAAGGGCCTGGGGCGGAAGCAAGCAGTAATAATTAATGCTGTTGTTATTCTGGTTTTTGGCGTGTTAGCTGCTTTATCGGCCGATAGTTCCGCTCTTTTGGGACAATATACGATTTTTGGCAAAGGATTCTTCGATTTCTTTGACTATGTTTCTTCTAATATTTTATTACCGGTAGGTGGTCTCTTAATAGCAGTGTTTGTAGGCTATCTGGTTAAACCGGCTGAATTGCGCCGGGAGTTAACTAATGATGGTGCGATACCGGCAGTTTTGTTTGAAGCCTTCTACTTTATCATCCGGTATATTACACCGGCATTGCTCATTTTAGTGTTCTTAAATTCCATTGGTGTGGTAAAGCTGTAATAAAAGTGGAAAATTTGCAATAAAAATGGTAAAATGATAGGGATGTAATCTGAACGGTTTTTGACTATGTCAAAAACCGTTCCTGTTACCCTAAAGTGTATTAAAAACAAAAGCGCAGTAGCGGCTCCCCCGTCGCCTAAGGAGCGGTGGAAGTCAGGGTTTCTTTGTTAGGAGGATTCTAAGGTGGCAGTGTTAGGACGTTTATATGAGTGGTTTTTGGAATATGTCAGCACGTTTTATACTAAAGACCCTGTTGTTATGCATGGGGTGTCAATTAAAGAAATCCATAGCCAACGTGTGGCGGCTATTGCAGCAAGGCTTGCCAGACATCTGCGGCTTACCGAACGCCAAAAGATAATTGCTGAGGTTATCGGCTTGTTTCACGATATCTCCCGGTTCCGGCAAATTACCGAATATCGAACTTTTGTTGATTCCGCATCTTTTGATCACGGTGATGCGGGAGCCCAGGAATTAGCCAAGCTGGGAATACTTAGTGACTTTTCGCCGGCAGAGTTAGATATCATTAACTTTGCCATCATCAATCATAACAAAATGTTGATTAGGCCTGCTAGTCCGGAGCACTTACTGTTTGCCAAGATTATCAGAGATGCCGACAAGCTAGACATTTTTAGGATTTTACCGCCAGTTCAGGCTGACCATGAATATTCACCCAAACTCATTAATCAGTTAAAACAAGGCAGTCTGCTATCCTATACCGATGTATTGACTGCAGCGGATAAACGGCTGATTCGATTGAGTTGGTTTTATGATATTAATTTTGATTGGACACTTAACCAATTGGTATCGGAAGGTCATTTGAAACATCAATTAGAGGCTCTGCCCGATACCGAGGATTGTACCGTTATTAAGGCTGTTATGGCTAACTATATCAGAAAGAGAATCGGTACTGCCGGCAAAGCTTCAACAGCCCGTGCCGGTCATAACGGTAGATAAAGTAAAAATCCCGGAGATCCGGGATTTTTCTATTGGTTGTTATTATCCTGTAGCTAACCCGCTCTAAGACTCCCACTTCTAAAAGCGGGAGTAGAGCGGCTAAGCTCCTGGATAAGGGCGACTAACCTTCAGGTGGGGTTAAAACCC
>CAZCEN010000020.1:5048-22844 GCA_964497205.1 uncultured Sporomusaceae bacterium | reverse complement strand
TAGTCGGTCAAATACCTAATTCTATTAAATCCTTGCTGCTGGAAGTAAGAATGGTACAACCAGTAGCAGAAACAACAACTAAATCTTCAATACGTACACCACCCCAGTCCGGAAGATAAATTCCGGGTTCAACAGACACAATCATGCCTTCTGCCAGGATGTTGTCGCTTGAGGGCGAAAGCCGGGGATCTTCGTGAATAACAAGGCCAACTCCATGGCCTAAACCGTGGCCAAAAAATTCACCATATCCGGCATCGCTGATTACCTGCCTGGAAACAGCATCGACATCTTTACCGGATTTACCGGATTTTACTGCATTAATGCCTGCCAGTTGGGCAGCTAGGACGATATTATATATTTCACGTTGTTTAGCAGTAGCTTTTCCTGCTAGTACGGTTCGTGTCATATCCGAATGATAACCCTGATAGACTGCTCCAAAATCAATGGTTATAAAATCTCCACTTTCAATTACTTTAGTAGAAGCTAACCCATGTGGTAGAGCACCTCTGACTCCTGATGCAACAATTGTGTCAAAAGCCGGCTTGGCCGAACCAAGTTTGCGCATCTGATATTCCAGTTCTGATGCAATTTCAAGTTCAGTTACACCCGGTTTAATTATGCTCAGTATTTGGTTAAACGCTGAATCGGCAATTTCGATAGCCTTCCTGAGCAATGTAAGCTCATCATCATCTTTGATCATCCGTAAAGCATCAATTTGAATTGGGATTAGTTCTGCATTGGGGAGGTGATTTACAAGGTTTTTATGAATTTCCCATGTTACAAAATCACTTTCAAAACCTATGCGCATCTTCCCTGGTTCATTTGCATTCTCTGCCAATGTATCAAAAATAGAAGCTTTATGGCGGATGATTTGGTAAAGTGGTGCTTGCTGTTTAGCTTGTTCAATATACCTAAAATCAGTAATTAACTTTTGGGATTGTCTATTAATTAGCAGCAATCCCGCAGAACCGGTAAAGCCGCTAAAATATCGGCGGTTTTCCGGTTTGGTTACAATAATGCCGTCAAGGTTATGTTTTTCCATCAATTGATGCAATTTTGTCAAACGTTTTTGTATCATAATTCATGCGCTCCTTATTAAACGCCAGGCTGCCTCTAAGGCCAGAAGATAGCCATGTGATCCAAACCCGGATATCTGCCCAATTGCTATAGGTGAGATAACTGAATGATGACGGAATTCCTCGCGACGGTAAATATTAGACAGATGCACTTCGATTGCCGGAATAGTTATAGCTGCCAAGGCATCACGGACAGCAATGCTATAATGAGTGAATGCTGCCGGATTTATTATAATGCACGCATATTCCCCTTGCGCTTGCTGAATGGTATCAACCATAACACCTTCGTGATTGGTTTGAATAATGCTCAATTCCAAACCTAGTTCTACTGCGCGTTCATATAACAAATTATTGATATTTTCTAGCGTAGTTGAACCATATACTCCAGGCTCGCGTTGACCAAGCAGGTTCAGATTAGGTCCATGAATAATCAAAACTTTTTCGGTTTTAACTTCCACTCCATCATCTCCAGCCACTCAAATTCGGCACTTGTTGTCCAATTTATAAGTGTATGTATATACCAACTTTTACATTTTAGCATACATTTTTTATTTTGACTACTACTGTTTATAGGCAATCTTACAGGGCTAATTTTTTAAGATGGATGCTGCAATTTCACGGAAAATGGGGGCAGCTACATTTGCGCCAGACATCCCTTCTTCCACAAAAACAACAATAACATATTTAGGATGCTCAAGTGGTGTATAGCCGGCAAACCAAGCATGATTTATGCCTTTCCCTACAGTATTGGTTCGACCGGTTTCCGCTGACCCTGTTTTTCCTGCTGAGCCAAAGCCTTCAACGTAAGCCGCTTGTCCGGTCCCATATTGAGTTACAGCTGTCATCATGGTTCTTAGCTTCTCGGCCGTTTGACGGGACATTACCCTTACGCTGGGACGTGATTGGAACTCTTTTACGGTAGCGCCGTCAGTACTTGTCAGCATGGATACAATATAAGGATCAACCTTTACTCCGTCATTTACAATGGTGGCCACCGTCTGCGCTAGCTGTACGGGAGTTGCTTCACAAAATCCCTGACCGATAGCTAAGTTAGCTAAATCTCCAGGATAGAGTTGACTTGCACTAGGTAAATTTCCTTCACTTTCGCCTATAAAATCAAGCTTGGTTCGCGAACCATATCCCAATTTTTGTGCCATCTCAATAAGCTTGTCGGCTCCTAGTTTTAAAGCCACCTCAATAAAAACAGGGTTGCTGGAATGAGCCATCGCCTCGGTAATTGTTAACCGGCCTATGGGTTCTTGGTCATAATCCCAGCCTTGAAATCTGACATTATTAACATCTATATATCCTGCATCAAAAAAAACGTCATTCATGTGTATTGTTTTGTTTTCTAACGCAGCGGCTGCGACAACTAGCTTGAATACTGACCCGGGCTGGTAGGCAGAAATTGCCCTATTCAATAAAGGAGCGCTGCTTTGATCCAAATATCGACTAAGATTGTTGGCATCAAAGGCCGGCCTCGAAGCCATCGCTACTATTTCACCCGTAGTTGGCCGCATAATTACCACAGCGCCTTTTACAATAGTATGATCCATGACTTCTTCAACTTTTTGTTGAATTTGTTTGTCAATAGTTAACACAACATTGTTTTCCCGGGTATTTGTTGTCAGCTTCATGCGCTTATAACCCAGACCAGGAATCAATTGTTGTCCAGCATCTACTATTGCGGCAACATACTCGGGTTGACTGCCATGCAACAGTTCATCGTACATGCCTTCAATTCCACTAACCCCTTTATTGTCGGCGGAATTGATATATCCTACTACATGAGCAGCCAGTACTCCATTACCATAGCGGACTTTTTCAGCAACAGCAACAATTCCAGGTATTTGCAACTGGTTAATCTTAAGTGCAGCTTCGCTGCCAATATCGTCCGCTAGCCTAAAGGGATATTCACTGGTGTTTAAACGGTTTACAGCTGTTTTTATCTGTTCCGAGGACAAATTTAACACAGAATTAAGCTCAATCAATGTTTGTTTAGTTTTATTATCGACTTGTCCCGGAAAAATAATAACACTAAATTGTTGGGCTGTGTTAGTTAATGGCAGACGGTTACGATCAAGTATCTCGCCTCTGGAGACTTCTACAGGCAACTCTTGGATACGAATACTAAGTCCCTCTAACGCCAAGTGCGGACCTTGCATTATTTGCAAATAAAACAACCTTGTTACTAAAAGCCCCGACAGGACCAAAAAAAATAAAACCAGTTTTAACAACCGTGTACTGGAATAAGCCATACTGCCACCTTCTAAACGTGTTAGATAGGTATAGTATGGCTTAAATCAACAAATAGTTATGCAATTTTAGCGTTCAATATACTTGATGTCAATCGGAAGATGAGCTAGTACTTCACGGACTTCAACTGCAGTATCCGGAGTTGCGCGAATAACCAGTAGTCCTTCTGTGTGATCCAGTGTGCTTACTACTCCTAAATATTCATAGCCTTCCATAATACGATTAACGAAATTAATGTTCTTAGGTTCGACTTGAATATAAATTGGTTTATTAGTTATCCCTTCCATTAGCGCCCCCGCCGCATTTCAGGCCGTCTTAGCATAGCATACGGTTTTACAGGTTTAGCCATAGGCATTGTAACAATTTGTTGTGGATGTGGAGCTACTTCGATAGAAGTGCCTTCTGCATCAAACATTTGGCTGATTTTTTGTATAAAAGGTTCTGTCCCAGGCTGCATAATTTCGATTTCTTCCCCGACCTTCATATTATTACGCTGTTCAACAACTGCCATGCATGTGTCGGGATTATATTCTTTAACAAGCCCAATGAAATCGTGGGTTTGAGTATAACTTGAAGACGTATAAATCTGATCATTTTCATTGGTTTTATTAAAGTAAAAGCCAGTTGTATATTCGCGGTGCGACACTTTTTGCAATTCATCGAGCCATTCTTGTTTTATATGGAAAGTATCCGGCGAAGTGCAGTAACTATCAATTGCTTCTCGGTATACTTTAACAACTGTGGCAACATAGTGAACGCTTTTCATGCGGCCTTCAATTTTAAAACTGTTTAACCCACTATCAATCAGCTCTGGTAAGTGATTAATGAGACATAAATCTTTGGAGTTAAATATATATGTTCCCCGTTCGTCTTCTGCTACGGGTAAATATACCCCCGGTCTGCTTTCTTCAACCAAATGATATTTCCAGCGGCAAGGCTGTGCGCATTGGCCTCTGTTAGCATCCCGACCGGTCAAATAATTGCTTATCAGGCAACGGCCGGAATACGATATACACATAGCGCCATGAATAAAAGCCTCTAGCTCAATATCAACTTTATCTCGAATAAGTTTTATATCGTCCAGGGAAAGCTCTCTGGCTAAAACTACCCTTGAAGCGCCAAGTTCCTGCCAAAACTTAACCGTAGACCAATTTACACTATTGGCTTGGGTACTAATGTGGACAGGCAATGTTGGAGCAACCTCGCGGGCAATACGAAATACCCCAAGGTCAGAAACAATGATAGCATCTGCACCCATAGCCGCAACTGATTTTATATAATCCGGCAAATCCGGTAAATCCTCATTATGAGGAAAGATATTTATGGTTATGTAGGCTTTTTTGCCTAGACTATGAGCGAAATTAATCCCTTGTTTGAGTTCGATATCTTCGAAGTTATCGCTAAATGCACGTAAGCCAAAGGCTTTACCACCCATGTAGACAGCATCCGCGCCGTACATAAGTGCCATTTTTAATTTTTCTAGATTGCCCGCAGGCGCTAAAAGTTCTGGTTTTTTCATATACTTGTCTCTCCCTGATAATACGATACGGCCATACCATCGCCAATAGGGTGAACTACTGTTTTAAACCGCCTGTCAGTTGTCACAAAGTCCAGGTAATTTCTGAGCCGTTTAACAATTGTGCGAAACCGTCTCGGCGCGGTGCTATTTCCTAGCACCCAGCCCCTAAATAACACATTATCGGCAAGGATAACAGCTCCTGGAGAAAGTTTATCCATAACTTTGCACAAATAATCAAGATATTGCCCCTTGGCCGCATCAATGAATACTAGGTCATACTTGTCAGTTAGTTCAGGTACTATTGCCCCCGCATCACCGGCAATAAATTTAATTTGGTTGAATAGATAAATTTGAGTTAGAAAATGTTTTGCAACACTTATCCGTGCTTCATCTTGCTCAATCGTAGTTATTTGGCCGCCTTCTTTCATTGAAGTAGCCAAAAGGAGTGTTGAGTACCCAATTGCTGTTCCAAGTTCTAAGACAGATAAAGGCTTAACGGCGTTAGCTACCTCTTGCAGTAAGCGACTGCCTTCCGGGCTGATAATTGGCACATTATGCATAGAAGCGTATTCTTGCATATCGGTTACTATTTTTTTGAGATTATCCATATTATATCTGCACCTGACTAATTGCTGTCAAATGTTCCTCATAAGTTTTACTAAAATGATGTTTGCCTTGTTTGTCGGCAACAAAATATAAGTACTCGGTCTTGTCCGCAAAAAGTACAGCTTTAATCGAGGCAATGCCCGGATTCGCAATCGGACCCGGTGGTAACCCGGGAATTTGATAAGTGTTGTAAGGAGAAGCAATTTGAGTATCATTAATGGTAAGTTCTGCCTTGGGATAGCCTAAAATATATTGGATAGTGGCGCATGATTGCAAAGGCATTCCTAACTTAATTCTATTGGCGAATACTCCGGCAATGATCGATCTTTCTTCACTTAATTTTGCTTCTTTTTCAACCAGTGAAGCCATAATAATTACGTCACGCAGAGAAAGGCCTAAATCATTTGCCCGTTGCCGAAATTCGGGAGTGAATTTCGAATCAAATTGTTTAACCATCAGTGTCAGAATTTCTTCTTCGCTAATTCCTTTTGCTAGCCGGTATGTATCAGGAAAAATAAAACCTTCGGCACTGTATTTTGTATTCGGATTAGGTTGCATATACGGATAGGGAGCATAATTTTTAGCCAAAGATTTAAATTTGTCCGGGTTGGCTAATTTCTTTTCCCCTAAAAGCTCAGCAATCTGATCAACCGTATATCCTTCAGGAATAGTAATTTGTTGATAAGCTGTCTGACCTTGTGACATCATAAGAAGAATCTGCCGGACAGACATACTCGGACTAATTGCATATTCTCCGGCTTGCAGTGAATTATCCACGCCTTCGATTTTGGCCGCTACACGGAAAACTAAAGAACTTTTAATGAGGTTGCGACCTTCTAAATTCTCTGCAATGATTTTAGCAGGAGTACCTGCTTTGATAGTTATAAGTACTGGTTCTTTGCCGGTACCAGCGGGCTGGGTAAGTATCCAGCCAAGAATTATGCTAAGGCTTAGAATAAAAACAGCTAGTATTCCAACTATAACTTGTTTAGATATTAAATTATTTAACATTAGCATTCACTAACGCCCCTTCATTTTAGTACAAGCTTATTACATTATAATATAAAATAGTCAATATAGACAAACATATATATAATAAGGCGTTATTGGCGGCAGTAAAGAAAAATGGCAGGACAGGAACTTAGTAAAAACAAATGCGGAACAGAAGGTTAATCAAGTTAAAGTTACACACTTTCTACCCGGAAAAAAAAGAAGCCTATCGGCTTCTTTCGTTTACTCTTCCTCGTCTTCGAAAACCATTTCTTCGTAGGCTTTACGAACGGCTTCAAATTCTTCATCAGTTGGATCAACATAGATTTCTTCGCCATTCTCATCAACATCAATACGTGCAATAAATACGTCGGTTTCGTCTTCACAACCACAACCGCAGCTATCGTCGCCGCATTCACAGCCCTCTTCATCCACATCAATTGGAACCAGAATGGCAAAACGCTTTTCACCAACAGGTACAATCATATCTTCGCGATAATAGTATTCGTTGCCCTCTTCGTCAGTCATGACTACTACTGGCTCATCATCAAACTCCATAATATCGTCTTTTTCGTTAGACATTTTTTCACCTCATTTTACTCATACGCAATGTAATTGTATCCTAGAAAACATGTCCTGTCAAGGAAACCTATGGAAGAGCTATTCTGTTCGGGGTAAGCTATCAAGATAACCCTGCAATATAAATACCGCGGCCATTTTATCGATTACTTGACGCCGTTTGGCTCGACTGACATCTGCGGCTATTAATGACTTTTCCGCAGCTACAGTAGAAAGTCGTTCATCCCAGAACTTAATTTCGACATTTGGGATAGCTTGTGACATAGATTCCGCAAAGTCTTTAACTAGTTCGCCCCGCGGCCCAATTGTACCATTCATATTTTTAGGTAAGCCAACGACAATAAGTCCCACTTGATACTGGACGATTAGCTCCTTAAGCCTGGCAAAGTCTCTAGCTAGTGTTGTGCGTTTAACGACTTCAACCCCTTGGGCTGTTAGCTTCAATTCATCGCAGACAGCTACACCAATGGTTTTATCCCCAACATCAAGTGCTAGTATACGCATAAAACCTCCAAAATATTAATCGATGTGTATTGTTTTTACTCTTTGCTTAAATAATTTTTAAGCAAAATTCCGGACAGTATGCGCCACAATAGCCACAAAGTACACACTTATCGTGGTTTGCAACAGCTTTGCTGTCAACGACAGCTATTGCCTCCATTGGACAATGCGTAGCGCATTGTCCGCAACCGACACACCAATCTTCAACAAGAAGTTTTCTGGGGGCGGCACTGACCTTATCCCACAAGCTATTGTCAGGAGTCTTACCAGAAAATATCGCTGTATTAAGTAACACTTCATCGATTGTCTGCATGCCTACGGCAACTGAAGTAATGTCAGTTTGCGCCAGTATCCAAGAGAAAGCTTGTGCTGCCATACAATTTAAGTGACCGCCCCCTAATGCTTTCATGGAATAAATGCCTTTACCGCATTCTACTGCAAAACGAATAGCTTCAAGCATTTCTTCAGCAGTGCCATCTGTAATCCCAATCCCTTTGATATTTATTATGGGATGGATTACATCTATTTCTTCCATTAACGCGGCAGCCCGGACTACATCAATTGTATGGGTTGATACTCCTGTTGCCCGGATAATTCCTTGTTGTTTAGCATCGGATAAATATCGTAATGCGTCGGCATGGCCCTTTAACGTCATTCGGGATGATTGTTCATGCAGCATAAATATATCAATATAATCCCGCCCAATCTCTCGGCAGGCGTTTTCTACACTCTTACGCATGTCCTCATACGTATACGCATAGGACTTAGAAGAAATAATTATGTCTTGTTTGATGCCGGCGATTGCTTTTCGAATGTAAGGATAGGTACCATACAATTCTGCAGTATCAATAAAGTTGACCCCAGCAGCAAACGCTGACCGAATAACGGCAGCACCTTCTGCCAACGGTCGTTTTGACTGCAAGGGGCCAATGGTTAGTCCACCAAAACATAATCTTGATACCGAAAGTCCTGTTCGGCCAAGTAAACGGTAATCCATTTATTTACCTTTTAGGTAGGCCTGAACTAACTCTTCAATTATTTCGTCGCGTTCCAGCTTTCTTATCAAACTGCGGGCATTATTGTGGCTAGTAATGTACGTAGGATCACCCGATAAAAGATACCCAACCAATTGATTTATTGGGTTGTATCCTTTTTCCTTTAAGGACTGGTAAACAGTAGTTAGGATCACTTCGGCTGCATTTGTCTCGTCATTATTCACTTTAAACATCATTGTTTCTTGGGATGTGTTGGTCATGAAGCCTCCTCCTCCCTTATATTATCTACAAAGTATTGACCTATATATTCTACCTGGCACTATTATTTTCCTGTTAATTTAGGTTAAATTTTTACAGGCAGGCGAAAAGCCTGCCCGTAGCTTAAGCTTACTTAATCTGAGATTTAATCATTTGCTCGGCGGCTTGTAAAGCTTCTGCGATTTTTTCCGGTTGTTTACCACCAGCTTGTGCCATGTCAGGACGACCACCACCGCCACCGCCAGCCGCCTTCGCTGTTTCTTTAATAATGTTACCGGCGTGAATCCCTTTTGTGATGCAGTCAGCTGTTGCCATAGCAACGAAATTAACTTTATCACCACAGACGGCCCCAAGGACGACTACACCGGACTGAAGACGGTCTCGTACCATATCCCCCGTAGCGCGTAAGTTTTCCATGTCGGCGGCAGCTACTTGGCCAAGAACTACCTGCACACCATTAATATCTTTAACGCTAGTTAAGAGGTCTTGCACTTCGCTTTTGGCAAGTTTAGTACTTAATGTATTTACTTCTTTTTCTAACTCACGAATACGCCCGTTAAGTACATCAATTCTGGATACAATTTCTTCGGGACGGGTTTTCAGTGCTGCAGAGGCTTCTTTGATCAAATCATTTTGGGTTTTCAAGTATTCGTGCGCTCCATAGCCTGTAACTGCTTCAATACGACGCACACCTGAACCGATACCGGCTTCACTGACAATTTTAAATAAACCAATTTCTGCAGTGACATTTACATGCGTGCCCCCGCACAATTCTTTACTAAACCCATCAACAACTACTACCCGCACTATGTCGCCATATTTTTCCCCGAATAGTGCCATAGCACCCATTTCCTTAGCAATATCCTGGGTGGTTTCAATGATACCTACTGTGACGTTATTTAAGATAACATCATTTACAATTTCTTCGACTTCCGTGAGCTGCTCCGGGGTAACCTGGGCAAAATGGGTAAAGTCAAAGCGCAGGCGATTATTGTCAACAGAAGAACCAGCCTGGTTGACATGGTCGCCTAGTACTTGTTTTAATGCTGCGTGCAGTAAATGAGTTGCTGTATGGTTACGGGCAACATAACGACGTCTTGTTACATCGGCATTAGCCTTTACAGCTTCTCCGGTTTTAAACGAACCTTCAGTAATTTGGCCCACATGATAAATAGTTCCGTCAGGCAGTTTTTTTGTATTGCTAATTTCAATTCTGCCAAGTGAGCTGCTAATAGCGCCTGTATCGCCAACTTGACCGCCACCTTCGGCATGGAACGGTGTAACGTCTAAGATCACAGCTATGTCGTCCCCGTCAAAAGCTTCTTCAACAATTTTACCTTCTTTGAACAGTAAAACTATGTTAGCAGCTTCTGCTTTAGGATTATGGCAAAGACTTTCTGTTACTAAATGGGATAAGTCGGGAATAACAACCTTTTCCTCATTATCCTGGCGGGCGGCACGCGCACGTTCGCGTTGTTCTGTCATGGCCTGATCAAAGCCTTGTTTGTCCAGGGTTATGTTATGTTCACTTAGAATCTCTTCAGTAAGTTCCCAAGGGAAGCCAAAGGTATCATAAAGCTTAAAAGCAGTTGTGCCGCCAAGTACGGTTTGACCAGATCGTGAAAGCTCCTGAACCTCTTTATTCAAAAGTTCAATGCCTTGGGCTAATGTAGTATTAAAGCGCTCTTCTTCTAATTGTATTACTTTTTTAATATAGGCTTTTTTGTCGTTGATATCCGGATATACTTCAGAGAAAATATCGGCAACGACATCCACTATATCGGTAAGGAATGGTCTTTCAATACCCATTAGGCGGCCGTGACGTACAGCACGGCGGAGAATTCTTCTTAGAACATAACCGCGTCCTTCATTGGACGGCAATATTCCATCACCAATCATGACGGTCATACTGCGCCCGTGATCTGCAATTACTTTAAGGGATACGTCATTTTTAGGAACTTGTCCATAAGTGACTCCGGCAACTTTGGCCGCATATTCAATTATTGGGTATAATAAGTCGGTTTCAAAATTTGAACGCTTATTCTGTAATACCGAAGCAATCCGCTCAAGGCCAGCACCGGTATCAATATTTTTCTTGGCAAGCGGGGTGTAGTTCCCTGCTTCATCGCGGTCAAACTGGGTAAATACGAGGTTCCAAATTTCTAAGTACCGGTCACAGTTACAGCCAACGGCACAATCAGGTTTGCCGCAACCGCGTTCTTCGCCTAAATCAATATGTATTTCTGAGCAAGGACCGCAAGGTCCAGGGCCAATTTCCCAGAAGTTTTCTTCCATCCGGATAATACGATCGGCAGGTATTTTAATATCATTATGCCAAATATCGAAAGCCTCATCATCGCCAGTATGTATGGTAATCCAAAGTTTGTCCTTGGGTAGCTCAAGATGTTCCGTTAAAAATTCCCAGGCCCAAGCAATAGCTTCCTTTTTAAAATAGTCTCCGAAAGAGAAATTACCAAGCATTTCAAAGAAAGTATGATGGCGGGCAGTACGGCCAACATTCTCGATATCACCTGTTCGAACACATTTTTGGCTTGTGGAAATACGCGGATGGGGCGGCTTCATTTTTCCCGTAAAAAAAGGTTTAAACGGAGCCATACCGGCACCTATTAAAAGTAAGGTAGGATCGTTTTCGGGGATAAGTGAATGGCTTGACTGAATCAAATGATCTTTACTAGCAAAAAAATCCAGAAACAGTTTTCTTAGTTCGTTTCCGGTTAATTGTTTCAATTTAATCAGCTCCAATGTGCTCAATTTTATCCAATATTCTGGTGGAATTATACTACGATTTAAGAATTAGTGTCAATATCTGGTGAAAAAGAGTCTACATCAATAACTTAATACTATGTTTAAGTACTACTTTACCGATGGCTGCCACAGGAACTCCCAGCAGCATGCCCCAGACACCGAAAAGTTCGCCGCCGGCAAATAAAAAGAAGATAACAGCTATTGGATCAAGACCTACGCTTTCCCCTAAGATCTTGGGACTAATTATGCTGCCCTCCAGTTGATGAATAACCAAAAATAATAGCCCCACTTTTACCGCTAAAATAGGTGATTCCAGTAACGCCAGCATTATTGCCGGCGCCGCTCCAATAAAGGCACCAAAATACGGAATGATGTCCAACAGGCCAGCGGCAATTCCTATTAGCAACGCAAATGGGACATTAAACAGGTACAAACCGCTACTAACCAGTATACCTACAATAATGGCGATCGTAATTTGGCCTCGAATTACTCCGCTTAACACCTTATCAATATCTTTGAACGCTAAGAGCAATTCATGCCGCCAGCGACAAGGCACTAACGACATAATTTTTTCTTTGTTTTCATGCCAGTCATGTAAAAAGTAAAATGCCAAAATTGGTGTAATGGCAATACCAATAAAATGAGATACCAGCCCCAATATGCTATTTGCTAATTCACGGGTAAAGTTTTGTCCTTCCTGTTGTAGTAATAATATTGAATCATCAATAGCGGTACGCATTGAATATGGCAAAGAGGAATTTTGATATTGGTTTTGTATAAGATAGAATAATTCTTCACCCTTACTTAAGATATCAGGTAATGCTCCGGAAAAGTTTTCTAACTCTCGTAAAAATATAGGAATTAGCTTGGCTCCGCCTAACACAACAACTGTAAATAAAACAATATATACTAATGTAATCGCCAAACTCCGGGATAGTCCCTTTTCTTCCAGAAAGCATACAGCAGGATTAAGTAGATATGCCAGAACTAAGGCAATTAAAAAGGGGTAAAGTTCACTACGAATCAGCCATAGAAAATATACAATTGCAGTTATAAATATCATTATAACAATAAATCGGAATTGCTTTTTTGTAAACTGCATATCTTCCTCCCGGCAATAAAACGCAGCTTGCGTCAAGGCGTTGTGCCCCTATCCTGTTAGGCTACTCATTTGGGTAAAAAAAGGAGACCTTACTGGCCTCCCTGTTTAACGGAAAATTAATCCAGTTTTTTCATCAACCGCTTGCGAGCCCGTCGCGCACCCCGCATTAAATCCTTGGTAGTATCGGTTACTGCGTTGGTACTGCGCTCAAGCAGCGGTTTTTTCTGTGGTCTAGCCATGGGACCTATGATGGCGCCGAGTGCTGTTCCTACAAGTCCGCCAAACAATAACCCTTGCCAAAACTTGCTGCGCATCATATCACCCCTTTTGTACCTCTAGATTAACAGTACCCTGCGTCAAATCGTCATATAGAGTTAATGTGCCATCGGCCTCAACGTTGAAAACTTTTAGATCCTGATTTCGCACCATAAACTCTACACAACAATCCCAACAGTAGTACTGGTCGGCACCTACTTTACCAATACCTCGTTGTCCGCATACAGGACAAGTTGTCATGATATAACACCTCACACCTCTTTTGATTCAGGTATAAGAAGATTGGTCATAGTGTCTGGAACGATTAATTTATCCTGACCGACAACTTGTGCTTGTGGTAAAGGCATAATTTTTCGGCCATATAACAAATCAGTAATAAGACCGTCCGAAATTTCGTAAGCTTTTATTTCACCTGTGTCATCATCATAAATGGCGTCTACTAGGATTCCTATACTTAATCCAGTTTCAGTATAGATCTGCTTATCAAGCAAATCACACAAGTGATAGACAATTCCAGGCATTTTGGCCTTTGACAGCTCTTGAATGGCATAGGCTGCTCGAACCATAACAGCATCCCTGCCTACCCGGAATATATCTTTAAATAATATACCTTGATCATTAGAAAACCAAGTTGCATCACTGATCAGGATACCACGGACGGCAGCGTGTTCCAAGTCAAGAATTACTTCTTTTACCTCGCCAATCTGCACACCAGTCCCAATGATAAGCACCGGCAGGCCAAATAAATTACGTAATTTTTGCATGGCAGGCCTCCAGAACAGATTGTATTATTAGTATGACCAATTTGAGGATGTTTATATCAATTGAGGTATTATTAAATTGTTGCTATTTAATTACTTTTGAAATGATACCACCGCCGATAACAATATCATCATGGTAAAATACTACAGATTGTCCGGGTGTTATTGCTCGCTGTAAAGCATCAAATTTTACATGAACCTGTCCATTGCCAATTGGGGCTATGACAGCTTGTGCGGGTGGCGCGCTATACCGAATTTTGGCTTCTACCGCCATAGGTTTTTCAATAGTATCTATTGTAATGAAATTCAGGTCACCGGCAATCAGCTCTGATGCGAAAACATCTTGATCTGATCCAACAATGACTTCGTTGCGTTCAGCGTCAAGTGCTACAACATATAATGGTTTACCAACCGCTAAGCCTAACCCTTTGCGCTGACCAATAGTATATAGCTGTACTCCTTGATGTTTTCCTAAAACTTTACCGGAAACATCTTTAATGTTTCCCGGTTTTAATGATTCCGGAATACGCTCTTTAAGAAAAGCTTTATAGTCGTCATTCGGTACAAAACAAATTTCTTGACTATCAGGTTTATTGGCAACTGATAACCCTAAATCTTTAGCCATTGCACGCGTTTGTGTTTTGTTAAAACTGCCTAATGGCATTAAAAAATGCTTAAGGGTATGCTGATTAAGATGATATAACGCATATGACTGATCTTTGCCAGGATCAACACCCTTACGGAGAATATAGCGCTGTAGCTGTTCGTCGAACATAATTTGTGCGTAATGTCCTGTTGCTACATATTGAGCTCCTAACTCCAAGGCTTTGCGCAGAAGGCCTTCAAATTTTACGTAGCGGTTACAAGCGATACAAGGATTAGGTGTCCGGCCTGCGGAATATTCATCCATAAAATAGTTAACAACAGTTTGTTGAAACATATCTCTAAAATTCAGGACATAGTAAGGAATTCCTAGTGTGTTTGCAACTCGCCGGGCATCATCGATAGCGGAAATTGAACAACAGCTTCTGCTATCAGGATTGTCGTTGTTTTCCCGTTCCTTTTCCCATATTTGCATTGTTGCACCTATAACATCATAGCCTTGATGAACAAGAAGGGCGGCAGTTAAAGAACTGTCCACCCCTCCGCTCATGGCTACAACCACTCTGGGTTTGTCCGCCATTAATGAATCACTTTCCTTTTTTAGCAATGTAATCTTTGATAGCTTCATGTAATGCGTCGGCTGCTAGATTAGAACAGTGCATTTTTGCTGGGGGTAAACCACCCAGAGCTTCTGCTACCGCTTGGTTAGAAATTTCTAAGGCTTCATCAAGGGATTTGCCTTTTACCATTTCAGTTACCATGCTGCTGGTGGCAATGGCAGCTCCGCATCCAAACGTTTTAAATTTAACATCGGTAATGATGTCGTTCTCTACTTGTAAATAGATTCTCATAATGTCGCCACATTTGGCGTTTCCAACTTCACCAACACCCGCAGCATCTTCTATTTCACCAACATTGCGGGGATTTGTGAAATGATCCATGACTTTTTCGTTATACATAATATTTCCTCTCCTCTGAAAGTCGATTAGTGGTGGTGATGACAGGCGGAACAAGGATTGGACGGCTTAAACTCTGCTGCTTTACCATAAAGTGGTGACATGCTGCGCAGACGTTCTACAATCTCTGGTATTACTTCTAAGAAGTAATCAACTTCTTCTTCCGTATTGTCCTGGCCAAGGGTGACTCGAAGTGAGCCATGAGCTACTTCGTGGGTTAACCCCATAGCTAAAAGTACATGTGATGGATCAAGCGAGCCGGAAGTACAGGCTGAACCACTTGAGGCAGCAATACCTTTCATGTCAAGATTCAGGAGTAAAGACTCACCTTCAATATAGAGAAAGCTAAAATTAGCATTACCTGGCAGTCTGCTTTCGGGATGGCCGTTGAGCTTAACATGCGGAATTTTTTCCATAACACCGGCAATAAGTTTGTCTCGTAAGCCTTTGATGTAGGCAATCTTTTTGTCAAGATCACGCTTGGCAAGTTCGGCTGCTTTACCTAAGCCAACAATACCCGGCACGTTTTCAGTACCGGCACGCATGTTGCGTTCGTGAGCGCCGCCATGCTGGATTTCTTCTAATTTAACGCCCCGTCGTACATATAAGGCGCCGATGCCTTTACTGGCATGGAATTTGTGACCTGCCATTGAAAGCAAATCAATATTTAATTCTTCAACATCGATAGGATGACTGCCAACGGCCTGGACTGCATCTGTGTGGAAATAAATTCCTTTTTCCCGTGCAAGCTGCCCGATTTCCTTTATTGGCTGGATTGTGCCAACTTCATTATTGGCAAACATAATGCTAATAAGTATCGTTTTGTCGGTAATAGCATTTTTTAAGTCTTCCATGCGGACCATAGCATTTTCATCAACAGGCAGATACGTAACAGTAAAGCCTTGTTTCTCAAGATACTCGCAGGTATGCATAATTGCATGGTGTTCAATACCTGTAGTAATAATATGATTACCTTTCTTACGGTTAGCAAAAGCTACACCTTTAAGAGCTAAGTTATCTGCTTCTGTACCACCGCTAGTGAAGATAATTTCGTTAGGTTTGGCATTAAGCAGGGCAGCTACTCTTTCCCTGGCCTCATCAACTGCTTTCCGTGCTTCACGGCCAAAAGAATGGACACTGGACGGATTGCCGTATTTTTCGGTCATATATTCCAGCATCAACTCGGCAACTTCCCGGTCAACTTGGGTGGTAGCCGAATGGTCAAAATAAATTCGTTTCATACTACTCATCTCCTTGTCCCTTTTCTTCCTTGCATAAATCAGCAAGCGTAATTGAATCCAGTACAGATGTAATGCTGTCTCTAACTTTAGCCCAAACACCACGGGTCACACATATATCAACCCGTTCACAGAAAGTTCTGCTGGCATCATCTGCTAACAGACAGTCAACCGGGGCAATAGGACCTTCCATAACCCGGATAATATCCCCAACGGAAATTTTTGCCGGGTCTTTTGTTAAGGCATAGCCACCTTGTGCTCCCCTAACACTTTTAACATACCCGGCCTTCCGTAGTGTGCCCATTAATTGCTCTAGATAATGTTCAGAAATTCCCTGACGTTGAGCCACACTCTTAAGCGAAATGGCTCCTTCTCCATAATGTAAGGCCAAATCATACATAGCAGCAACGCCATAACGACCTTTAGTTGAAAGTTTCACAGTAGCCTCTCTCCCACTTTGGCTTTTCCGAGTATTATGATAGGTTTTCTTTATTTAAATATACCAAAATTATGAATGCTTGTCAAAAGTAATAATGCAATTATTTTTTATTATTTGTTTTCCATGGAACCGTATACATAAAAGGTAATTTTACTATTAGTTTTATAAAGTAAATTTATACCATTAAAATTGCTTATGGTAAAAAGAAATAAATTCCACAGTATTAAAAAAAATACCAGATTGACATAATATTGTCGTTATGATATTTTAGATCATATTACATCTTTAGGAGGTCTTGCATGAGCAACAATACCAATAATGTTCAAGCAGTAAAAATCGTCACCGCTGACCCTAGCGGCCTAGGTCTTTTTGGGTTGGCAATGGTTACCTTAGTAGCCTCTACACAGAAGTTAGGCTGGACAACAGGGTTTTCTTTTGTTATTCCGTGGGCTGTTTTTCTTGGAGCAATTGCTCAAATGATTGCGTGCTTTAATGATTTTAAACACAATAACACATTTGGGGCAACAGCCTTTGGGGCTTACGGACTGTTTTGGCTATCGGTTGCTACGTCGTGGATGATTAAAATGGGAGTTTTTGGCCCGGCATTAGCCTCTAATGTTGATGGTGTACAACTCGGAGTCGCTTTTGCCGGCTTTTTTATTTTTTCAGTGTTTATGACAATCGGTGCCATGGAAACACATAAAGTTCTTTTTACTATTTTCTTTCTTATCGATATATTGTTTCTTGGACTTGCTGCTGATTCATTTGGTTTAGGTCATGCATGGCATGGAATTGCCGCTTGGACTGAATTATTAATTGCACTGGTTGGCTTCTATGGCAGTGCTGCCGCTACTTTAAATACGCATTTTGGTAAA